>CALGGJ010000089.1 GCA_937915745.1 uncultured Prevotellaceae bacterium
CTGCCATGGGGATATGTAGTCAGCCAGAAATAAACCGGTTAAGATATGGCAGATGATATGGCAGATGATATGGCAGATGTAGAAAGTTTCACTGAAAAACGGAAGAAAACATAAGAAAACAAATCAAACATAGATTGCTGATGCACAATGAGTTAAACGCTTTTTGCAGTTTTGATTTTGTTTCTTAAATAACCCTAAAAAGGACTTGTTTTGGCGATTTTTGTTCCTCGTTTGTTTCTCGAATCAAAGATTGTATATATCTTTGCATTAAAAATGTAATATATCGATACACAATTATTTGCAAGTGTAAACATGTAGAAAACAAGAAACAAAAAGAAAACAAAAATGGGAAGACCAAAGAAACAAATCAAGCTCAAAGAGCCGGTCAGACTCCTAGAGAAGCTATTGAAAGATGGCAACAGAAGTCTCTATCTGGACATCTATCACAAGGGCATCAGGAAGTACGAATACCTGAAACTATACTTGGTGCCGGAAATAACACCGTTCGACAAGGCGCACAACAGAGAGACCATCAAAGTAGCTGAGCAAATCAAGGCAGAGCGGATTCTGCAAGTTCAAGGACATGGCATTGACCAATGGGACACTATCAAGAAAGCATCCATGCCCCTTGTAAAATGGATGGAAGAATATGCTGTCCACCCAACGATTAAGTTGGAGCCGTCATCCGTGAAAATTAGGGAAGAGTGCAGAAAGGTTGTGGAAGAGTACCTTGATTCCATAGGCAAGCCCAGTCTGTCATTGGAAGAAGTGGATAGAGACTTCTGCCGCAACTACATCAACTATTGTCGCACACTGACCAACCGAAGGGTTAAGAAAGAGGTCAGACCACTTGCCCAAAACACGAAGAGCCGTTATCAGATTACCCTTTGCGCTGCGTTGAACCATGCAGTCCGCGAAGGGATCATTGCGACGAATCCCTTTTCTCAGATTCCTGCAGAAGAGAAAATTGCAGAAAAGGAAGGCGATAGGGAGTTCCTGACTATCCAAGAATTGAAGAAGCTAATAGAGACCCCCTGCCGTAGGCAAGAGGTGAAGAATGCATTCCTTTTCTCATGTTACACAGGCTTACGTCTGAGTGACATCATGATTCTGAATGCAAACCACATCTGTAAATCCGCAGACGGGACGTTGGAGTATATCGACATGGAAATGACAAAGACAGACCAGGAGGTTATCGTCCCTTTGTCTGCCGATGCAAAAAAGTATCTGCCAGAACAACCCGAATACGGCAAGCCTTTCTTTAATCTGCCAGCAAGCAAGGTGACTATTGGTCGTGCCATCAAGAAATGGGTGGAAGCCGCAGGCATAAACAAGCACATCACCTATCACTGTAGTCGCCATACATTCGCCACGACCTTGCTGACACTTGGCTCAGACCTTTATGTCACAAGCAAGTTGATGGGACACCGTAACATCAAAACAACAGAAATATATGCCAAGGTGGTTGACAGCAAGAAAGTACAGTCTGTCCAGCTTCTGGACAACATGTTTAACAACATAGATGCTGTAGTATGAAAGTAACATTGAGAACAAAGCAACTGAAAGACGGTAGTCGGAGTCTTTATCTGGATGTCTATGAAAACGGCAAACGCCGTTATGAGTATCTGCGACTATACCTTGTTCCCGAAGTGGATGATGAAGCCAAAAGGCTGAACGAGAATGCCTTGAAAAAGGCAAACGAGCTAAAGTCTAAGTTTGTATTGGGCCAGAGAAATCCTTTTCAGGAAAAGGAGGAAGAAACCTTCGTTACCATGCATGAGTGGCTAACCGAGTATTGCCGCCGTATAAATGAAGAAAGGGAAGTTTCCAATGCTCCCCGGCAGCAAACTACAATGGTTGGCGGTTTGTTGGAGAAATACCTTTGTACAATCAAAAAGCAAAACATCAAACTATCCGATTTTGGCAAAGCGGAAGCAAAAGGGTTCTTGAAATTTCTCTCTGAGTATAAGGGGGAAAGGGTTGAGCATTTCTCGAAGAATACGCTGGCAGCATATCAGCAGAGAATAGTAGCCATTTTCAATGCCGCGGTCCGTGAAAAGCTGATAACCAAGAACCCGTATGAGCTTCTTACAAAGGAAGAACGCTTCAAGAAACCTTATGTCATCAAGGATGTACTCACTGTTGAAGAAGTCAAGAAGATAGCGGCAACCAAGAAAAGCAACAACCAAGTTCGTCTGGGCTTCCTCTTCGCCTGTTTCACGGGTTTAAGACTTAGTGACATCCGTTCACTGAAATGGAGCGACATTGTTGATATGGGGGCATACAAAGCCATTATCAAGGAGCAGAAGAAGACAAAGGAGCAAGTAGTAGTCCCACTCTGCAACACGGCACTTCTGTTTCTCCCGGAGCAACAGAATGACGAGTTTGTATTCCATCTGCCAAAGTGGTATTCGGGGGTGCGCGATGCATTGAAGATAATTGCAAAGGCGGCGGGAATCAAGAAGAATGTCGGTTTCCACACCTCCAGACGAACCTTTGCCACTCTGACTCTCTCGGCTTGTAACAACCTCAAACAAGTGAGTGTGCTGCTTGGCCACAAGAGCATAGAAAACACTCAACGATATGCAGAGGTTATGCTGACCAGCAAAACTGAGGCGGTGAATCGAATGAAAGCTGTCTTAATGTCGTGATTCGACACAATTTTGCAATTGAGATATTAGTCAAAGGTAAAAAACGTCATTTTGATGCCTTTTACACCTAAAGTTTCCATCGTGCAATGTCTTTTCCGTTAAAATTACATAAAATTTAGCAGAAGTTTGATGGCAATATGAAGTTTTTTATGTAATTTTGCCATCGTGTTCTAAGGAACACGTGACATATTTGCTCAAATTCTCCATTCGAATTAGCACCTCAATATTGAGAAAGAGAGCATTTCCTAACTGCATTTGGAGTGTACGCATAAGCGTAGACTTCAACCCATAGCAGTTAGGGGCCGTGCTAAGCCTGAATGGAGATATGGATGAGAGCCTATGCTTTCTTTGTTCTCCAAAGTTAGTACAGGCATCAGCCAGAGAACTGTAGTACTAACCCCAAAGGCAATGAGCAAATATGGATATTCCACTTGCTACCAACGACATAGAATTCCAACAAGGATTCAAGAGATATAGAAGAAAGTCCTCAACGTTCTGTCAAACGGCAGACGTTGACGGACTTTCTGCGTTTATGAACTGTGTAGAAGACAATAACTAAATAGCCAAAAGAATGAAGATTATTAAAATTGGACGCTCACGTAGCAATGATTGCGTATTTAGCAATGATAGCGTTTCGGGAACCCATGCGATATTGGAACTGGATTCAAGTGGACAACGAGGCAAACTTAGAGATTTGAACTCTAAGAATGGGACCTTTGTGAATAACATGAACAGGAGAATTACAGTTGAAACTCCCGTTTCAGTGAATGATACTATTCGTTTTGGTTCAGAGATTACATCTATCAGAGGCATACTTGAAAAAATTAATGAAACAAAAGTATCTGTTAAGTTGCCTGGAGTTGAAAGCAAAACCATAGGGAAAAGCCATAATTGTCAAATTCGTTTTCCCCAAGACGACGTTTCAAGAGAACATGCCGTAATCTATAAAACCGAAGATGGGCAAGTCGTAATTGAAGACAGAGGTTCTACGAACGGTACTTATGTCAACGGTGTTAAAATAACAAGTCAGGTCCTCCATGTTGGTGATAAAGTTACTATAACAAGAAACTATCCATTGGTATGGGAAAATATGTTTAGTGTCACACCTCCACCACCACAGCCTACTCCAATAACTAAGATCGTTAGTTCTATTGCAGCCATCCTAGTTGTGGCCCTTTTGGTAGGTGGCGGTTATTGGTGGTGGACACATAGAACATGGGATAAAGAAAGAATTTATAAAGAATATCACAATGCAGTATGTTGGGTTTATGTTCAGTATGGGTATAAAGTGAGTGTTGACGACGAAGACTTTACAACCACCTTGTGCCAACTCTGTAAAGTGACTCCATCAGAATTGGTTCATATGGAAGGAGATGATTTGAAAGCTGGCCCAGTTGGTGCCCAAGGCACGGCATTCTTCATCAGCAAAGATGGAAAGCTCGCAACGAATTTGCACATCACTCGCCCATGGCTTTTCTCCAACGATGCCAACGAATTGGAAAGTGGGGTAAACAAAATTTTGGCCATACTCGCGGCAACTCAAAATCCACTACTAAGCAGAAGCCAAGTAAAAGTAGAGGGGGTAATACAGGGAATGTATGTAATCCCTGATGGATTACCTGTTAGTGAGGGGAACGCAATAAGGGTGACTGAGATAAAAGGTTATGATGACATAAAGAAAGACGTGGCAATTATACAAACAGAAACACGTGAACTTCCATCAAGAGTAACAAATGTCATTGATATAAATAATGCAGACTTTTCAGATGATTGTTTAACAGAAGGTAGAACAGTTTTCACAATTGGTTTCCCTTATGGTGCAGAGATTGCAATGAATAGTAATCAAGAACTAAAAAATCAAGTTCACGGTGGTTCTATAACTCAAAACCGAGGAGATTACGAATTTGGTCATGATGCCGAAACTGCGGGTGGTGCCAGTGGCTCGCCTATCATCAACGATAAGGGTAGGCTTATAGGTATACATCATGCAGGAATGACAGGTGTTACAGGTGCTCAAGGCTTCAACTGGGCAATCAAAGCTAAGTATATAAGTGAACTTCTAAAATAATTATACAAATAATTAAAACAATTTCATTATGGCAACAAAAAAATGTCCAAATGGTCATCAGTACGACTCTAGTATTTATGGTGACAACTGTCCTTTCTGCCCCGAAAGTAGTCATACCCGTGTAAACACCTCTGATTATGGAGGTGGAACCCAATCAACCCGTGCTACAGATTGGAACGGTGGGGGAGAAACAGGAGCCACAGCTCCTTATCAAGATGACTTTGGCGGTGGACATACTGTTATTCGTAATCTTAATGGAACGGGCATGTCCAATCCTGATGGTGGACGTAAAGTAGTTGGTGTACTTGTTTCTTATAGTGCTAACCCTGCAGGAGAAGTGTTTAAGATTTATGAAGGACGAAATATTGTCGGAAGGTCTGCAACTGCTGACATAAGTTTCAGTTCTGACGACAAGATGTCAAGCAATCATCTTCTTATTCTTTTTGTAGAAGCCGAAGGCATCGTATGGGCTGAAGATCAGAAATCTTCTAACGGAACATATATAAATGGAAAGTTTGCCCGAGGTATGGTGGAACTCCATACTAACGATGTTATTGTGCTTGGTGCGACAAAAATGGTATTCCTTGGTGTTCCTGAATTCTAAATTGTAACGTATTTCAACCACTTCAATATGAGTGATACAAAACAATTCTATTATTGTAACGTAGAAGGCAATACAGACGTTGGCTGTAAAAGGAAAGCCAACGAGGATTGGTACGGGCATTTTGAGTGTAAAAATGGTCTTGTGTCAGTTGTCTGTGACGGAATGGGCGGTCATGTAGGAGGTGCAACAGCCTCTCACTTGGCCGTTGAAACCATTCAAGATTTTCTGGAACGCAACTTCTTTGATGATCCTAGGAAAGCAATTATTGAAGCTTGTAACACAGCAAATGCAGCCTTGTTGCAACGAACGCAAGAGCAACCTGACCTTACTGGAATGGGAGCCACATGTGTCATGTTGATTGTCCGAGATGGCAAAGTGTATATAGGCTCTATTGGTGATAGCCGCGTTTACCTCATACGCAGCAAAACCATTACTCAACTTACAAAAGATCAGAGTTATGTTCAGATGCTTGTCGATGCGAAGGAAATTACGAAAGAGCAGGCAGAACATCATCCACGAAAGAATGAGATACTGAATGCGATAGGTCTTCCAACAATGCAGCCTGCGACAGTTCTTTCAGACCCGATCAATCCAGAGGCAGGCGATATTTTCCTGCTGTGTTCTGATGGCCTTAGCGGTATGGTTCCTGACAGAGAAATTCTGAAAATAGCAAGTAATCAGGTCGGAATGACACAAAGAGAGCGTGTTAACACTCTTATACAAAAAGCTCGTAAAAATGGCGGTCATGATAATATCACTTGTTTGCTTGTAGAGTTTTCAATTACACCTCCAAGCGCAGGGAGAAATTCTTCGACAAAAGACAAACTTATTCGATATGGGATCCCTTCTTTGGCTGCCGTGCTCTTGTTGGTTTTTGGCGGTTATGCTCTTTGGAAACATTTGCATTCAGAAGAAGCTGGAAGCGATTATGTGAAAGGGATGAAACGACAAAATGGCGTGAGCGTACTCCAATTCAATGACACCATTGCATATAAAAATGGAAGGACATACATTGAGATAGAAGAACATAAAGGTTTAGGTGCACATGTCTATATTACGGATAAAAACGGGAAAATGGACACTATTGCAATAAACAAACCAATACAAGTTGGCAATGTCGTTATTATGCCGGACTCAAACTTCACGGCAAATGTTTCTGAATTATCAGGTCGCAGGAGATTCATATTCAATGAAAAGCAATTTGATAGTGAAGATGTTTCATTGACTTTTAAATACGAGGATAGCACTTATGTATATGTTTTCCCCGTAGAAAATCAGCTCAAAGGTTTTAGTGCAAGTGAAAATGGTGCGCCTAAAGATGTTTCCCCAAATCAAAGAGTAATAGCAGAAAAGAAAGATCCAAAACTTACCGTGCTGGAAGATAATACGAAATCACAAGCAGATGAGACGAAACCCTTGACAGAAAAGTTAGAAGCAACATTCAAAGTCGACAAAGAAGGAGAAAGCATTCTGAAACTCATTTCTGCCCCAAAAACGCCCACCGAAACAGAAGCTTATACCTCTTACGCTATTCAGAATGGCAGTGAAAGTGAATCATGGTATTCATACACATGCGATGGGCGAACCTGTACAATAACCGTAAACAATTCTAAAATTCCAAACGGCAGTGGGACTATCATCATTCCTTTGCGCAATGCAGATGAAAAAAAATTCACAATAAGAGTAACTCATAAAAAATGAAGGCTCTATGCCATACACCATAATAAAAGAAATTGGTCACGGTGGTATGGGATGCGTCTATAAAGGACAAGACGCACATGGAAAAATTGTTGCAATCAAAATGATGAGCAACAGAGTTACTTGTTTCCCTGAATATAGGCAACTATTCCAGACTGAAGTAGATACGTTGAAACGTATGAATCACCCCTCTGTCGTACACATTGTAGGTGACCCCTACCGTGATGACAAAGGAAATTTGTATCTTCCTATGGAATTCGTAGATGGAGAGACCATAGAGCAGCATGTTAGTTCTAAAGGCACTTTCGTGTTGGAAGATGCCGTTGCTCTCATGTCGAAGATTCTGGAGGCTCTACAATATGTTCATGACCGACAACGTATACACCGGGACATTAAGCCATCAAACATTATGATTCGCCCAAACGGGAGTGTCTGTGTGATAGATTTCGGTATTGCCAAAGATGCCCGTATTGGAGGAACAGGCCAAACTGTCGGGCGAGTAATTGGTACCGACGGCTATATGAGTCCAGAACAGGCTAAAGGACTGCATATTGACCATCGTACAGACATCTATTCTTTGGGATGCGTGTTCTTTTATCTGTTAACTGGTCAACATGCGGTTCAAAAAGGAAACAATGACTATGCGACAGTAGCAAATATCCTTCAAGGAAACATGCCTCTGCCATCTCAGGCCGTAAACACTATTCCATCAGCCATTGATGAGGTGTTTCTGAAATCGGTTGATAAAAACATGATGCTAAGATACCAAACAGCGGCAGAGTTTAAAGAAGCACTTGAAGAAGCTTGTGGGCAGTCTATACCTAAAGTAACTGTAGGCAGTCGTTCTGACAATGATATCCAAATAAACAATGAATATGTCAGTAAACATCACCTTACGATAAAAGGATTGGAACAGCCGCTAACAGGCGGTGCGAAGAAATTTTCTATCGAACTGACAGACAATAGCACAAACGGAACTGGCGTAAACGGTAGACCTCTGAGAAAAAGTTCCATGATCATTGATTATAATGGCACTGTCAATCTGCCTGAAGTACTTTTGGCTGCTAGAGCCGAATGTCCGTTGAATTGGAATGAAGTTGTCAGCAAATTGAAGACAAGAGGATGGAATCCTGTCATCATAGCTCCACCTCCACCCCCACAGCCACCCGTGGAAAGCCTCAATGTCTTCCTTGGCATTATAAGTTTCTTCATTCCTATTGTCGGTTGGATTCTATGGGTAGTATGGCATGAAGAATATCCCCATAAAGCCTCTATTGCAGCCCGATTAGCATGGGCAGGTTTTGCTTTGAATGTAATAATACTAATAATATCACAATCATGAAGTCTGTAATAACAGTTGGTCGCAGTAGTCATTGCGACATCATTATTCCCAACGACAGCATAAGTCGGGAGCATGCTCGCATAAGCGTTGTCGGTGGACATTATGTTTATGAAGATGTAGGAAAAAACGGCTCAGTCATAGGCGGACGCATCCTACATGGTGAGAAGATAACCGTGGCAGCAGGAACGGAAATCCTTCTTGCAGGAAAAATTCCTTTGCCATGGGCGCAGATATATTCCATGCTCCCGTTAAGCGGAGCAAGACCTTATGAACGGGAAACACAATACCAACCAATGGGCGGTGGTGCCCCATCCAAAGAATATGTATATATTAAAGAAGAAAACATCGGCATCGGATGGGGAATCCTTGCATTTCTTATACCTATTGCTGGGTGGATTATGTATTTCGTATGGAAAGATGAACATCCACATAAGGCATCTCAAGCTAATGTAATAGCATGGATATCTTTCGCTATCAATTTTATAGGTATTTTAGCTTCAATGTAAAAAGGAATCGTTATGAATAAGTTAGTAGGCAAAGAGGTATTAAACTATCGCATCGTCTCCCTCATCGGACGTGGCGGTATGGGGTCTGTTTATTTGGCAGAGCATAAGTTAATTAGCAAGCAGAAAGTAGCCATAAAGGTGATTAACGCTAATATGGTAAATGACTTTACGCGCAATATGCTTAAAGATGAAGCCGAACATTTAGCCGGACTTCATCACCATAATATAGTTACTTTCCATGACTACCACATAGATAAGGAGGGAAGCATTTATCTCATAATGGAGAATGCAGATGGCAAGAGCCTGGACGATTACATCAAGAACGTTAATGGACTTATCGTCGAAGATAGGATATGTCCTCTTTTCGAACCAATTCTTGATGGTGTCGGATATGCACATAAACAAGGAATACTTCACAGAGATATAAAGCCGGCTAATGTCGTTATTACGACAGATGGAACTCCTAAGATTCTTGACTTTGGAATTGCCAAAATTATCAAGAACAATGGAGAAGAAGTAAATGATAATCTGGTCATGGGAACACCATCTTATATGAGTCCCGAACAGGTGAAAGGCGAACATTTGGATGCACGTTCGGATATTTACTCACTTGGTGTCTTACTTCACCAAATGCTGACGGGCAATGCTCCCTATGACACTACCACGCTAACGGAACAAGATATTAACCAAAAGGTTGTGGAGGAGCCATTACCGCGTATGCGGACATTCTATAAATATGTATCTGAGAATGTACAGAAAGTTGTTGATAAAGCAACAGCAAAAAATCCTGATGAGCGTTACCAAAGTTGTGAAGAGTTTAAGAAGGCACTTCACAAGGCAATCTACCCATGGAAACCAACATTATGGATGAAAATAGCCGCTGCTGCCGTAATCGCCCTTGTAGTAGGCTCTGGATGGTATGCATGGGACTACAACAGAGTTAAGACGTATTATTATAAAGATTATGTAGAGGTATGGGGCGTTCCACAAGGCATTGGCGAACTCAGTTCTGGAGAGCATAGCCATGCTCATCGTTCTTACAAATTCACGTATCAAAAAAGAAAGTTGCTACGGGTTTCCCATGTGAATAGTCTTGACAACTTAATTGAAGATGGAGAAAGCGAACGCAATGAGAGACCTATTGACCAAGAATTTACTTATACAGAGAATGGAAAAGTTAGCCGTGTTATAGTCAAAGATTGTAGTGGCAAAGTCCTTTATGTAAAAAGCTATAACGACAAACTTAATACTATGGCGTTCCAATACGATGATGAACATGGCACGGAGCGTGTAGTTTCAAATCAAACTGTTGGATATGGCCGTTTGCTGGAGCAGAATGCTGATGACAGAGGACACATATCTCGATGGTGGTTAGAGTATGATGAAAATGGTTTCGTTAGCTCAATAAAATATGCAGGTCTTGACAATTCTCCTGTCGGTGACGATAATGGAATATATGGTCGCTCATTTGTAAGAGACGAGAAAGGACGAGCAAAAGAAATACACTATATAGGCATAGACGGGTCACCTCAATCAACAAAATGGGGATTGGGCATCAAAAAGTTCTATTATGACGAAGATGACAACTGGATAAAGTCTGAGTATTTGACGACTGACGGTAAACCCGCCTATGATGACAATGATGGTGTCGCTGTCTATGTTATGGAATATGACAAATATGGGAATGTGATTTATGCTTTGCATGAGGCACCAGACGGCAAACTTATGTATCCTAAAAAACACAATATTGCTGGTGTACATACTGTTTATGATGATAAGGGTTTCAATATAAGGGACGAATATCTTGACACGGATAAAAAGCCTATGTTTGTGAGAGGTGAAGGAATCGCCATTGTAGAACGTGAATTTGATGAAAATGGATATCAATGTAAAATGACATTCTTTGGACCAGATGGACAGATTACAGAAAGCTTAGAAGGTAATGCCTCACGCACAATGGTAAATGACAGACATGGCAATGTTGTGGAAAGTTGGACGTATTCTAAAGACGGTAAACTCTGTTTGAACACCAATGGTTATGCTGGCCTCAAATGTGAATACGATTCTCTAGGAAATCAGACACAAATAGTTTACTATGGGAAAGACCAAAAACCATGCGAAACTAAGAATGGAACAGTTGGAGAACAATACGAATATGATGATAGGCAACTAATAAAAACCGTTACTTATCTCGGAAAAGATTTAAAGCCTTCATTAAATCATAATAATGTAGCTATCATGCGTTTTGAATATGACAAACGCGGAAACAACACGCGATTGGCTTTTTATGAACCTGATGGCAAATCCATGTGTTTAAGTAGTGAAGGCACTGCTGGTTGGAATGACTATTATGATGACAACGGTAATCACCTTGAAAGGAGTTTCTTTGATACCAAGGGACAACTGCATATGCCTTCAGCTCTCCACTATGCGAAAGTCAAATATACATATGATGACAATGGTAACTTGAAATCAAAGAAATTCTATAATTTACAAGGAAATCTAACTCTTGTTGACGGTACAGCGGGAACAGAATACGTCTGTGATAAACGAGGAAATGTTTTAGAGGACAAGCCCATTGGTACTAACGGAGAACTAGCATTTAATAAACTTATTTCAAGATACAAATATGATAAGTTTGACAACGTCACAGAACACTCTTTGTATAATAATTCTGGAGCTGCACTGAATAGTCACAATATTCATCGCTATGAATATATTTACAACAGCCGGAATCAATTAGAAGAAGAGAGACACTATGGGAAAGAAGGAAACTTTATTATGAGCAAGCCTGCTAATTGGGCAATACAAAAAAACGAATATAATGATAGAGGAGATGTTGTCAAACGTTCCTATTATGGCACCGATAAAAAGCCTTGTAAGATAGATGAAGGCTGGAGTAGTGCAACTTATGAACATGATCAATTTGGCAATATTATCAAACAATGTTTCTTTGGCGTTGATGGAAAACCTACAGACCCACAAGAAATGGTTCCTGTCGGAATTGCGAAATACGACAAATGGGGGCACATGATATATGTTGCCGCACAGGATGGTAAGGGGAACTTCATCTTGCGACCCAACGATAAGTGGGCTATTAGCCGCATGGAATATGATAACCGAGACAATAGAATCTCAGAGTCATATTTTGATGCAAGGGACAAGCCTACGTTAAGTTCGGAAGGCTACCACAAATGCATCGCAAAATATGACAAACAAGACCGGAAAACAGAGGTTACATATTATGGTACTGACGGAAAACCTATTCTCGTCAACAACTACCACAAAGAAACATATAAATACGCAGAAAAGTCAAACAACGTTATTGAACAAGCTTTGTTTGGAATTAATGGAAAACCTGTTGAATGTACAGGTGGATGGCATAAAGTAGTTCTCACTTACAATGAAGAAGGTAATCTTGCACTGACCAAGAAATACTATCTTGCCAATGGTACCTTACGTGCAACTCTCCAATGGGATGGCTCTGATTGGCAGTTGGTACAACGGGAGTTTATTTGGCAAGAGGCCGCAAGAGAACTTGATTCCGAATTGCCACATAATTTTGGATCTGATATGTATAATCTTTGTGTTCAGTCACTCAGAATAACAGGAGACAATTCATGCGAATTAAAATTTACCATTCCATATACTACAAGCCAGTTGTCCTCAGATGTTATTGAAGCTCTAAAAGAGGTTGTCAAGAAAATGACACAGGCTGTTGAAGAACAATTGAAACATCGACCTTATGTGTTTGGCCGATTGTACGACAAGAATGGAAATAGTATTTATTCTGTGAAAATATGAATATTTTGATCGCATGGGAAAGTTGTTTCTGACAGCTCTCCTATTCTACGTATTTCAAACCGAAAGTTGCTTAATCTCCCACAAAGATTAGGCAACTTTCGTATAACAATAATGTCGTTTTCTCTCCTCTCCCTATATATAGTTCGCCATCGTGTTACAGATTTGCCAACAAAAAAACAGTCACGCCGATATTGTTGTGATTGGCTCTCTATTACTGTAATGGCGATTATCACTGCTTCTCCCCATACACCCGTTCACATACCTCATCGATGCCATCTTTTAGGATGACGGAATCCATAGTGTGAATGAAGGGGGCATACTTTCGGTCTTGCTTCAAGACCGGCTTGATGATGTAGTACTCCTTCACCACGGCTTCAAGCTGGGTTTGTCTGTACCATGAGGCAGCGGCAAGTACAAGACTGCTTAGGGCAACGGTATAGGCGAAGCACTTCCACCATGAGGTCACCATATCATTCCAGACGTGACTCCAGAACTGGCGCAGTCGGGGGTGTTTGAAGTGCCGCTTTTCTGTTGTTCCCGTTGGTTGGTTTGGAACAATATCCAATTCGTTCTCAGGCACTTTGTACACGGTGTCCTTGCCAAAGGTTATCGCCTTACCATGCGGAGTACTGGCAGGGGATGGTGCATTGGTCAATCGTGACACGGTTTCATTGCCAATGCCCTTCACCCACTTGGCCCATTCCTCACGGGCAAGTGACATAGAGGTTGCGTTATTCTCCATGTGTACTGAAGTGTCGAAAATAGCCTTAATATGGACGGTTGAACTCTCCACTGCATTTTGTAGAGCCTTCTCAACATGCTCCTTCAAGGCATTAGCCAGCTTGACGTAATCAATGGTTGACTTGTCGGGCGGTTGATTTGAAGTCCTCTGCATCTGGGCGAATGATAGTTGTTGAGTTGGGGCGGAATCCTTTACGGGCTCGACCTGCTCAACAATTACTTCGCCACTTTTCTCATCGTAGGTAATCTTGATACCGTGTGCCTCTGCAAGTGTGATGAGCATCTGTATCTCAGCCTTGTGGGACAGGTCGCTTTTACGAAGATAGCCAAGTGTGGCTGCATCATTGTCAGCCACTTTCTGGTTTTTTTGTTTATTTGTTGCCATAGTTTATCGTTTACGTTTGAATGTGGGTTTATTAGAATGTGAGAAATTAAAGCGAAAGCGGTACTTCTCCTTGTCATCATCGTCAAGGTCGCGCCAGCCACGGTTGTTGTCACCACCACCTCCACCACCAATGGAGAGTGGCTGGGCGTATGGCATGAGCAACAGGTCGCACAACAATTCAAGACCGATGAAGGAAGTCTTACCATCCTTTGAGTTTTCATGCTCTTCTTGAAAATCTGTCTGGTATTCCAAGGATAGATGGGACAACAGACCATCGGGTGAAGTGTAGCCGTTATTCGGGTATGCTCCATTCGGAAACAACTTGTCGAAGTCTGGGTAAGCATGGTCGATGGCCTTGCAGCCCTGCCAGTCATTGACTTGGTGAAGCAGTTCTCTCCGTTGCTCGTACCATTCAAGCACATTGTCATGGGTTATCTGCTTCAGGTCTCCGAACTTCTCCGTTAAGGCAGAGAGTTTCAACTCATTGTCAAGCTGCCTTCCGCTGAAGGTGTATTTCCCATCGGTGAAGACAACGCCCATCAGTTTTCCAGTGACGTTGTTGTAGTGGAAACGCAACTTCAAGCCCTCGGCACGGAGTGCCTTGTCGAACTGCTCCCAGTCGGCTGACTGAGCCTTGCAGCGCATCACCTTGTCGTAGAACTGGTATTTCAGTTTCTCCTTGCCACGGAGCTTGTCTCTGTTGACCTTTTCCTTGCCCTCGGAGATGTAGAGTCCGTACTTCTTGGTGAGATACTTGCAAATGCGTGCGTTGCGCTCAAACTCATAGGCGTTGCTGATGACGTTGCCGTCCTTGTCCACCATAGAGAACATCAGGTGTCCGTGGTCATGGTCGGTGTCATAGTGGCGAGTCATGATGAACTCTGTGTTGCGGATGCCCATCAGTTCCAGATGTTCACGGACGATTTTACGTATCAGTTCGTCGGTCAATCTGCTGCCGTCCTTCTTGTGGAAGGAGTAAGCAAAGTGTCCCACAGGTTCGCGGATATTGTTGTTCCCCTTGCCAGCGTATGCCTCGAAGATTTGAGCAACAGTCTTGTTGTCTAAGAGCGGAATGCCCTCACTGTGCATGATGACCTTGGCCTGCTTATCCTTATCGTACTTCCCTGTGATGTAGTCGAGACATCCTTGGAAGTTCTGCCCGTGTTTTATCTTGCAAATCATACCTGTCCCTTCTGTTGGTTACTTACAGGCTCGCCTGTTGGTTCCGACAAGTCGCCTCCGCGAAGTATTCTTAGGATAAGTTCTGTCAGATAAACGACAAGTTGTTCAGCCTTGGCGCGTACAGACTGTATGCCCCCAGCATTGGCTTGATGTGCAATCTGGTTGGTGTTGTTCGCCATACCGCACACGTCTCTCAGTTGCTCTATGTTCTCGTCGTTCATGTGAGCATGAACAACGGCATCCAGCCCCGCCTCGTGCAGATAAACGTCATCGGGCTTGCCAGCCTGTTCCGCCTTATACTGGATGATGTTCTCTTCCTCGTCGTTGTAGCTCACCTTGTGATGATGGCTGCGACGCTCATATCTGGCAAGCCTCGGCCTTCCTCCGGCACGGTGGGTGTCGATGCGTCCTTTATTCTTGTTGGTTTCTTCCATATAATATACAATCGGTTTTTCTTTTGTTCTACAATCGGTTTGGTACAATCTAATGATACCTATATATAAAGGCAGGGAAAGGAGACGTTTTAAGGACAGCAAGTTTGCAGTCTGGCTTGGTGGTGTGCATAGCAACATCAGCGTGCCTGACACCATGCAGGGCAAAGCCCGTTGCATCAGAGGATGCGGCTATACGTGGGCGTATAGGGGCTGACGTGGTTTTTGGCGACCAAAAACACAAACTTGCTTCCTTAAAAAACGTCTCAATCTTTCTGTACCTGAAACTCGTTTTCGGTATGTGGTTTCAAAGGTTCCCTTTGCTCCTGACCAGCGAAGAGATCCGAAGCCATGACTGCGGCATAGCCTCGGTTCACGGAGCGGTCGGGAGTGTTGTTGCAGGGTTCACCGATAGGGGCAGAAGGCACAATCGGGGTTGCACCTTCGGTTGCCTCTGGAGCCGAAGAGCGGTCTGTGTCTGAAGGACTCTGACTGTCGAAGACGGAGGCGGCATCCGCTTTATCATCATAGATATGACTGTTGTCATTGGGTGTTGCATTGTGGTTATCTGGCTGTCCATTGGTGGTAGGGTCTGCCAGATTAGCATCAATGCCGTTTGACATGGTGCTGCCATTAGGCAAGAGCCATGAGGTTATACAGGTCATATCGGCAACGGTAGCCAGACGCGAGCGGTACATACGGATGATGCCGTGTTGCTCCATCTGACGCATGATAGCCTCGAACTTCTTGCGTCCGATTCCGAACTGTGCGCAGCAGGAATGGACGGAACACTCCACCTGCCCCACGTCAAGCGTGATGACATTGCCACGTTTGGAGGTGGAACTGGGTGTTACAGACGTGTTCTTAATCAGTTGTCCGAGAATGGCGAAGTGGCTTGTGCCGTTTGTTGTCTCGGACAGGAAACCAATCGCTTCGGAGGTGAAACTGAGATTGACTTTGCCGAAGGGCATTATTGAATTGGTGTGTGTAGTCATTGAATTGTAATTTTAGAGTTTGACATTGAATTGAAAATCGGATGCTCTGTTGGCTCATTGCCATCAGTAAGAAGGAGTTGCCAACAGTCTGTTGGAGCGTGTAGCCGTGAAGCAGCGTGACACACGAACAACTGGGTGTTGCCCTGCTATTTCGCCTTTCATAAAGGAAGGGAAAGGATAAGAGAGCCTGACGCAGTTGTATTGAGGAACAGCAAAGGGAGTGCTAATTTGACACCCCCTTGGTATGCCGCCAGTCATCGTAAAGGATGCTGACGGCACACCGTAGGTGGGGATTGTCCCATCTGGTTTGTTGCTCCGTTTGCTCATTGTGAGGTGGGACACGTTCATACTCATTCCATTGCTAACTGTTGGAGCTTCTGTTTTGCTTCTTCCCTTACTTCATCCTTGGTTGCTACTTTGTTGGAACGCATCCATTCCAGCAGACACGCCCTTTCAAAGTAGCACACCTTGCCGTTAGGCTTATAGAAAGGTAACAGCCCCTCATGGGTCATCTTATAGACGAAACTTTTGGAGAGACCGAGAAACTTGGCGGCTTCCTCCACAGTCAAGACCTCCTTGGCATTGGAGAGCAGAGACTCTGTGACTTCCAGACGGTGTTCCATCGCCTGAATATCCTTCTTCATCATGCTGATTGTATCAGCCATACTTACATTATCCATACTTACATTCTTTTTTAGGTTGTTGATACTTATTTGAGCAAGTGTGGGTATCGAAACCGACTGCAAAGTTATTCTTGATAATACGATTTGCAGATATAACCATCTGTCAAATAGATGATTTCTAACCATACTTAATTTTGAGTATGATATTTCGGCAAAAAGCATACTCGGAAATGGTTCCGACTGTCGTTTTCTGCGATATGGTTACAAGTGAAACAAGCAGAACAGACAAACGGAACTTTCCACGCAGAAAAGTAGGCTATATTTGCGTTAAAACTTAAAGAAACATTTGGCTAATTCGGTAAAAAAGCGTACCTTTGCACCATAACAAGCACGGAATAGAGTTTTCGCCAAATTTGTTCCTATTTTGTTTCTCGGTGAAGAAACAACTTTCTAAACTACTGACATTCAGCTAAAAAGAAAACTTTGAATTTTCGAATGTAAAGTTTCGTACAATGTTTTAACTACATATCAGATACACTCCTTAGCTTCGCTCCGTCGGTATGACAGGGCGGAAGGTTGCCGCATGGGGAGCAGGGGGGCATAGCAAAAACGTTCGAAGTCATACCGACGGAGGTATGAAATACCGTAGGAGCGTATCTGTATGTGAAACATATACATGCGAAACTTGTATGGATATATATAACAACAGTGACCGCGCCGATACATCATAACGCGATGTACGAGCGCGGTCGTTTGTGTGTTACTTATGTCGGAATAAACAACTCAGACATAAGGGTTATACAGAATGTATGATTTTATAGAGGTATGTTTATGCCGAAGTTGACATGAGCGTTACTCGACAGTGGTATATATTGTTTGGTTACCTTACCCATAGTGTGATCCATGCCCAGATAGATGTTGAACCCTTTAGGATGGAAGTTGAGCAGCCAGCCGAACGATGCTCCGAAGGTGCCTATACCAAATGATGTGCTTGCCGAGAATATGTTGGTAGGTGCAACGTTGGCAGAGAGCCGGAAATCAGTCCAGGCAAACGATCCGAAACGGGTGGTGCTGAGAGCTCCGAAGGTGAGGTTGCGATATGTTGGCAGCGTATATTCACCTGCCAGGTTGAGGGTGGCCCCCAGCCCGGTGGTGCGTCCTCCCTGGTCACCCATATCGTCAAGCTCGTAAAGAGTGGCCAAACCATCGCGCAGACGATCCATCTCGCGGCTGAACTTGTTGTCGGCATCGCCATCGGCATTGAATATATACTGGTCGGTGTGGAAGTATTTGTCACCATTGGTAGTAGCCAGCATGTCGTTGTTCCAATGGATGAAACCGATGTCGAGCAGTGAAGCCGATACCTTCCAATCGTTGTTAATCTTATATTCGGCTCCCAAGTCAATGCCCATGCCGAAGCCGTTGAGCCCTGTGCCATCCACATCGATGTCGTTGACATAGGAGCGGTCCTGAAGGTCGTAGCCGTTGCCGTCATAAACATAACGCTCCTTGGTCTCAGTCTCGTATGTCCATCCTTTGACACTGGCATGTACTTCAGCGTTAGTCACTGCCTCCCAGTCGTCTTGACCGAGGGTGAGTTGGGCCTTATTGAATTTAGCCTGCAAATTGGCACCGCCGAAGAGAAACTTCAGTGTAGCTCCGATGCGCAGTTGCTGGTTGATTTGGTGTGAGTGTCCCAATGCCAATTCGGTGTATGCCTGTGCATTCACTTCAAGGTCGCTGATATCATAGCTCTTATTCTCAGGACCCTCCTTGGCAAGGCGAAGCAGGCTGCCAGGAACCTTGACTCCTGCCGATGAGCGCACGTTGACACCGATGGTGTTGTAACCATTCAGGCCTTTGAAACCGACAGAAATGACATCTAAGCGAATGTCGGCACCAACTTTGTTTTTGTCTTTCAGGCCCGAAAGAAACTCGGATG
This sequence comes from uncultured Prevotellaceae bacterium, assembly GCA_937915745.1. Taxonomy (GTDB): domain Bacteria; phylum Bacteroidota; class Bacteroidia; order Bacteroidales; family Bacteroidaceae; genus Colivivens. The sequence continues at coordinate 18,973 of CALGGJ010000089.1, forward strand.
CACTGACACCTGGATTGAGGAAAGTCGTGGTTTTACCATCCACATTATATAATATTTTGTCAACAGCAAGGTTCCCACGCGTAGCCACGTTGAGGTTTCCCACTCCTGGTAAACTGAAATAACTCTGGTCGTTTCCAATGGCAGGGTTGCTCTCATGTCGGTAGAGGTAACCATCGGTGAAATATCCACCATTGGTATTTTGTGCCATCATGCTTTGGCAGAGGCAGATGGCTGCAATAGCTGTAATACAGCGATATGTATGTTTATTCATAATGAGATAAATGTCTGTAGGGGTGAGACTTGTTTATAATTCACGAGTATAGTTACCTGTAACACTGGCACGTATATGTTTAAGTTGAAGTTCCATATCGGGTGCAAGAGCTTGGTTGTTGGCCGACACGGTCTCGGCTTTGATGAATATGCCGTCGAGATGGCGGATGTCGCCTTCCAAGGTGACTGTGATATCTTGATTTTGAGCCATTGCATCTACCTGGGCTGTTGCTTCTATATCCTGCATAATGGTAGGATGACCGTTAACGAGGCATATAGGCCATGCATGTAAATAAAGGCGCATAGGTATCTGTGTGGTTACCTCGGTTTTTACCTTCAGTTTTGAAATGGACAGCATGTCGAGATCTTCGTCGATGCTTCCGTCATCTTTTATCAACCACCCATCAATAGAATCGGTGTATGTGATGCGTGACCCTTCGCCTAGAGCCAATGGTGCATAGAGTGTATATGAGCCGACCACCTGATTGAGATTGGTACCAAGGGCAAAGTCGGTAACAGGCTGAGCCGGTATCTTAGGTTCAACAACTTCTATGTCGATAGTGTTTGGTATGCCGTTGCCCTTGATTACCTCGCTCAGCTGGCTGAAAGTCACGTGGGTAGGATTGGTATATGAGCCGTAGTAGGTGTCAGGCATCGTTGGCGACAGCAGGAACAGGTTTTGTGCCGAGGTGGCTCGTATCAACTGTCCGTCGTCGAGTGTGAAACTGCGGCTTGTGGCGTCACTCCAATGCGAGGTGAGGCTGACTCCGGTTTGAGCAGCGAGGTTGTAACCTTGCTCAATCAGCGGGTTATTGAGCGAGAGGTATATTTGAGGATTGCTTATGGTGATTTCTGTACCTTCCTGATTGAGGAAGTCTGGAAGTCCTGTAATCTTGACAGGGTCGATGTTGATGCCTGTTATGTCATACTTGACGGTGCCAGAGAAGTGGAATACGTGTATGTCGGAAATAGACGGAGTAAAAGTAAAGCTTGCTTGCTGTGGCAAGTCGGGCAGTGACACGTTGGTGTTAATATCCGACAAACTGATTGATATCTTACCCGATAATACCTTACATTCTCCTTGGAAACTAATGGTACCATCGGTAAGGACGATACCTGCAGGTGATGCTTCGATGCCGCAGAGTGTGAGATTGAGCGTAAGTGTATTGCCGTTGCTGTCCAATTCGTGCCGAGAAAGGTCGAGCAGACCGGTTACAGGGTCGTAGCAGTCGATGTCAAGATTGCCGGCATTGCTGCTGAGACCAGAGAATGTAAGACCTTTTGGTATTAACAACTTGAAGTCGGTGAAATGGAAGGTGCGAATAAGGTTGTCAAGACCGTCGATACTGATTGAAAGGCCAATCACGGCAGTGCCTTTCACAGCGTCGATGCTTACGATTGACGCATCTATGTTGCTGGCACTGGTGTTGAATGATGTTGAGGCTTCGGTCAGTGAATAATAGGCCACATAGTTGGCTACATTACCTTCTTTGCGCGATTTCGAACCAGTATAGGCATTAAGGTCCATGCTCTTGCTTATAGGGCTGATGCGAGGTGAGGTAATGGTAAAGTCATTAACATGAATCTGTGATGATTGGAAGTCTCCCTCTTCTACTAAGGCAAAGATGCCGTCAGCATCCTTTATCTTACTACTGTCGGGGATGTCTATTACTGTTTTTAACAGCACAGACTCGATGTTGATGGGTAACGTCAGGTCGTTGACGTCGAAACTGGCGGTAGTGTCGATATCGCTCAGGTCGTAGTCGTTGTCAACGCAAGATGCTACTGACAGCACTGTGGCAGCGAATAGCAGTGGATAAAATCGTTGTAAATGCATGTTGTTTGATGTGATTTTTGAGGTTTTATGAAATGCAGATAGTTATTTATGGATGAATGAATACATCTTTCAGTTGAACGGAGCACTCCCTCCGAAAAAAAACTTATCTGTTTTTGTACATCTCATCGTAATAGCGTTCGTAGTCGCCGCTGGTGATGTTGTCCATCCACTCTTGGTTGTCGAGATACCAGCGCACGGTACGTTCAATGCCCTCTTCAAACTGCAGGCTTGGTTCCCAACCAAGTTCACGTTGCAGTTTAGTGGAGTCGATAGCATAGCGTGCATCATGTCCGAGGCGATCGGTGACGTAGGTGATGAGGTCGAGGTCTTCACCTTCTTTGCGGCCAAGCAGACGGTCAACGGTCTTGATGACGACTTTGATGATATCAATGTTTTTCCATTCGTTAAATCCACCGATGTTGTATGTGTCGGCTATTTTACCTTTATGGAAAATGATGTCGATGGCACGGGCATGGTCTTCAACAAAGAGCCAGTCGCGCACATTCTCGCCTTTTCCATATACAGGGAGTGGGCGGCGGTGGCGGATGTTGTTGATGAAAAGTGGTATGAGTTTCTCAGGGAACTGGTATGGACCGTAGTTATTTGAGCAGTTGGTTACGATTGTCGGCAGTCCATAGGTGTCGTGGAAGGCTCGTACAAAGTGGTCGCTCGATGCCTTGGAGGCAGAATAAGGTGAATGAGGAGTGTATTTTGTGGTTTCGTAAAAGAAGTCGGTGCCATAGGCCAGATGGTGTTCGCCACTTGATGCTGTGGTAGTGTACGGTGGTTCAATCCCTTCTGGATGATCCATCTGTAGCGCACCATACACTTCGTCGGTCGATATGTGGTAAAAACGTTTGCCTTCGTATCCTTGTGGCAAACTTTCCCAGTAGAGTTTGGCTGCTTGCAGAAGTGATAAGGTTCCCATTACGTTGGTGCGGGCGAAGGTGAAGGGGTCTTTTATCGAACGATCTACATGACTTTCGGCAGCCAGATGTATGATACCATCTATATGCTCGTCTTGCATCAGATGGTAGAAGGCATCAAAATCGCAGATGTCCATACGCACGAACTTGTAGTTGGGGCTGTCTTCAATATCTTTCAGATTGGAAAGATTGCCGGCGTAGGTGAGTTTGTCGAGGTTGATGATGTTGTATTCAGGGTACTTATTGACGAAGAGGCGGACTACGTGGCTACCTATGAATCCGGCTCCGCCTGTGATTACGATGTTGCGTTTCATATCTTATTTCCGTTTACTGTTACATTATTTACGGTGAGTCCTTCGATATACTCGGGATGGTAGTTCGTGCTGCGTGCTTTGACTGTACAGTCTTCAAACGTGAAATTGCGCAGATGGTATTGGTCTTCGCGTGGTGTAACGTTGAAGAATGTGTTACATTCGAGGTTGATGCGGCGCATAACAATATTGTTGCTGTAAGACATTGGAGTATCTTGTCTGTCTTTAAGGTCGTAGAACTGAGTCCACGGGCGAACGAGCAGAAAGTTCTGGGCATTGCCTGTAATATCTTCTACTGTGATGTATTCGTAATGCTGAGGTGTGTCGGGACGCATCTTGAGCCATAGCAAGTTTGTGGCACGATCGACTCTGATGCGTCGGAGCAGTATGTTGTGATCGTAGATAGACTCGCTGCCGCAGGTGACGCAACTGGCACAGAACCCAAACACACAATCTTCGATAACTATATTCTCGTTCCCTCCATTCTCGGGCATACGCTGAGGGTCATCGGCCCACGGACCTTTGCCTCCTTTGAGTGCCACTGCATCGTCATCGACCGACATGTAGCATCCTTTCACCAGCATGTTGCGACACGCATCAATATCGATGGCATCGGTCGATGGAGCACGAACTGGTTCGTAGAGCGATGTAATGTGGAGGTTGAGCAGTTTCACATTCTCTGATTTGTAGTAATGTGTTGTCCAGAAAGGAGAGTTCTGTAAGGATACGTTTTCAATCTGCACGTTCTTGCAGTTGGATATATATATGAGTCGTGGCCGTTGCTCATCTTTATTGGTACACTGCGGATTCCACGAACGTCGTAGCCAGAAAGCCTTCCAGTAGGGGAGGCCGTTGCCGTCGATGGTACCCTGGCCCGAAATGGTAAATTTATCGAGATGGTCGGCATTGATTAGTGCGGGGAAGTACTTGCATGTCTCGCCTTCGATGCGTGTGGTCATCACAGGGAAGTCGCTAATGTCGGTTGACCCGCGCAGAACTGCACCTTTCTCGAGATACAGATGAGTGCCTTGCTTGAAAAACAGGGCACCACTCATGAATGTACCCGACGGAACGACAACCACGCCGCCACCATCTTGAGCAATGCGGTCGATGAGCGCTTGCAGTTCGCGGGTATAGATACGGCCATCCATCAATACTCCATAATCGGTAATGCGGTATTGGCGCCCTAAGGATGATAAGTCAACATGGGTCGTGTCGCGAAACCATGCTGGTATTTCGCTGCCGTCGGGAAACATGTCTTTTGTGGACTTCTTGGCACTGACGACACATGCTAAAAACATGATAAATATCAAAAAAAAAGGTCGTTTCATACACTCTAACAGTCGTTTTATCTGCAAAGTTACGAAAAAAAAGGTTAATAGTCAATGATAAATTGCAAATATTTTGTATCTTTGTGGCAAATTATGTAGCATGAACGACGATTTTAATGAAATAAACAGTGGGGAAGACCAAGAACTGGGGGGCGCACTTGACGATGCTCCCACAGTAGAGGGAGCCCCACACAGCGACTATAATCCAACAACCATGACCGATAGTATTACTCATCATTTGAGTGGCATGTATCAGACGTGGTTCTTGGATTATGCAAGTTATGTAATACTTGAACGCGCCGTGCCTCATATCATGGACGGTCTGAAACCAGTGCAACGTCGAATACTGCATTCCATGAAGCGCATGGACGATGGCCGTTATAACAAGGTGGCCAACATTGTAGGACACACGATGCAGTTCCATCCGCATGGTGATGCCAGTATAAAAGATGCTTTGGTACAACTGGGTCAGAAAGAACTGCTTATTGACTGTCAGGGCAACTGGGGTAACATACTGACAGGCGATGATGCAGCTGCAGGCCGATATATAGAGGCACGCCTGTCGAAATTTGCCAACGATGTGGTGTTCAACCCCAAGACAACCGAATGGAAACTGTCATACGACGGACGTAACAAGGAACCGATAGTACTTCCAGTCAAGTTCCCGCTGCTGTTGGCGCAAGGTGTAGAAGGGATTGCTGTGGGTCTGTCATCGAAAATCCTGCCACACAACTTCAACGAACTGTGTGATGCCGCCGTAAACTATCTGCACGGACAGCCGTTCCAACTCTTCCCCGACTTTCTTACCGGCGGCTCCATCGATGTGTCTAAATACAACGATGGACAGCGTGGGGGGTCGGTGCGGGTGCGTGCCAAGATTGATAAAATCGACAACAAAACACTCGTCATTCGTGAAATACCATTCGGGAAAACAGCGACGACTCTTATAGATTCCATCCTAAAGGCGATTGAAAAGGGTAAAATCAAGGCGCGAAAGGTAGATGACAACACAGCCGCTAATGTGGAGATACTCATACACCTCATGCCAAGTGTATCATCAGACAAGACAATCGACGCACTGTTCGCCTTTACTGACTGTGAGATAAGCATATCGCCCAACTGTTGTGTTATCGACGAGCGTATGCCACAGTTCCTTTCTGTGAGCGATGTGTTGCGCAGGTCGGTAGATTATACCAAACACCTCATGAGACGAGAACTGGAGATTCGTCGTGACGAACTGCTGGAGCAACTCCATTTCTGCTCGCTCGAAAAAATATTCATAGAAGAGAGAATTTACAAGGCTAAACCATTCGAAAATGCTGAATCCACCGATGTGGCACTCGATTATATAAACGAACGTCTCCAACCATTCAAGAAGGACTTTGTGAGGGAGGTTACCCGCGATGACTTGTTACGCCTGCTCGAAATCAAGATGCAACGCATCCTGAAGTTCAACAAAGACAAGGCCGACGAGCTCATAGTGCGCATCAAAGCGGAACTGGATGAGATAGAACACGACCTCAATAACCTGGTTGAAGTGACAGCCGAGTGGTTTACTTTCCTGAAAAACAAATATGGAGCCGAACACCCTCGCCTTACCGAGATTCGCAACTTCGACACTATACAGGCTGCAACAGTGGCCGAGGCAAACCAAAAACTATACATCAACCGCACAGATGGATTTGTAGGTACATCGTTGAAGAAAGACGAGTTTGTGTGCAACTGCTCGGACATCGACGATATCATCATCTTCTACAAAGACGGAACATACAAGACTACCAAAGTGGCCGAGAAGGTATTTGTGGGAGAAACTGAACGGGCGAGGGCAGAGAAACGCAAAACCGAGATCATACATGTGGCCGTGTTCAAGAAAAATGACACACGTACCATCTACAATGTATGTTACAAGGATGGTAAGACTGGAGTCACTTTTATCAAACGATTCAACATACCGACACTCAGCCGCGACCGAGAGTATGACATCACACAAGGTACACCGAAATCACGTGTCACATATTTCACGGCTAATGCCAACGGTGAGGCCGAAGTAATAAAGGTGACACTCAAACCTCAACCGAAACTGAAGAAACTGGTCTTCGACCGCGATTTCAGCGAACAGGCTATCAAGGGACGTTCTGCCCGAGGTAATGTGCTGACCAAATACGATGTATTGCGAATCGGACTTAAGTCGCATGGGGGTAGTACGCTCGGGGGACGTGATGTGTGGTTTGATGACGATATAAAGCGCCTGAACTATGAAAACCATGGACGTTACTTGGGTGAGTTCCAAAATGAAGAACTGATATTAGTCATACTCGTCACAGGAGAGTTTTATGTCACCAATTTCGATATCAACAATCACTATGAGCAGAACATACTGGTGATAGAGAAGTATAGCAGCGAGAAGGTATGGACCGCAGTATTATGGGATGCCGACAACAATAATCTTCCATACATAAAGCGGTTTGCCATAGATGCATCACAAAAACACCAGAACTTCATTGGCGACAACCCGGCATCGAGCCTGATACTGCTGACTGATACGCCAAAACCACAATTCATACTCACATTCCAGGAACCCGATGCATTCAGAGGTCCGCAAACGCTCAATGTTGAAGATTTTATAGCAGTCAAAGGCTTCAAGGCAAAGGGAAAGCGTCTTACATCATTTGCCTTGGATGCAGTTGTTGAAGAGAAACCCGATGTGCAATCTTCAGAAATCGACGATACACCTTCAGAAGTCGATGATACACCTTCAGAAGTCGATGATACACCTTCAGACATCGACGATACACCTTCAGACATCGACGATACACCTGCAGAAATAGATAACCCAATTGAATATGCAGTTCAAGAAACGGATAAACTGATTGCCGACCAACCATCGGATATCGGTACGAACTCTCTGTTGGATATCCAGACAGGAGGCTCATCCTCGGACACAAAGATAGGAAACCCATCATCTGATACCGCAGTTAAAAGCCTGGCAACCGACGAGCCGGAGTCTAAGACAGAAGCGTCGGAGAACCATTTTCCCACTCCTTCAGAGGGGGTAGGGGAGGCACGACTGCATGATGCTCTATCAGATGAGGAATATCAGAAACTGAATCCGCCACATGACGACCAACCGATACAACTGACTCTTTTCTAATCACATGAGCCGACAGATATTTATCATACTTGCAGTCCTTATGGCATTGACGTCCAATGCTCAAAATTCTGGCTCGGCCACACCTACACGTCGTCTGATGTTTAGTGTGGGAAGTGCAGATGTGATGGATACTTATCTGTCACCATACTCTTATAATGGAACACGACTTGGATTGTCAGTCGAAAATCATTTTCCACACACTGTACATCGTGTTGATATTCACGGATCGAAGATGGAAAATATGGCTGGCAATGTTGACGAATATGATGTGGCTGTTTCATACATGATTGCACATCATTTTGATTTGTTTCATACGGAATGTTTCCATCTTAAGGCTGGACCGATGGGGCGGCTATATACCGGATGTATCTACAACGAGCGTAATGGCAACAATCCGGCGCAGGCTAAGATGTCAGCACTGTGCCATGCTTCAACGATTGCTTCTTACAACCTTAACATTAAGGGACGACGCGTGCAGCTGGAGTATTCGCTGAGTGTGCCAATTGTAGGGGTAGCTTATTCACCTCAGTTCGGTCAGTCATACTATGAGGAGTTTGTGCTTGGAAACAGTGACCACAACTGTGTGTTTGCACATTTATTCAACACTCCGTCGATACGTCATCGGTTGTTGCTCGAATTTCCACTGATGCACACACATGCCTTCGTAGGTTACGAGGGAGTGGCCGACCAGACAAAGTATAATAAACTGCGATATCATTCATATTCGCATTCATTCACATTCGGTTTTCGTCTATGAGTACAGTCAGAAACATAACAATAACATTACTTGTATGCACGTTGACAATGTTTTCGTGTGTAAAGGAGGAGTTGCCATCGGCCGACACGCCACATGACAACCTTGAGGCTCTTTGGCAAATCCTCGACGAGCGATACTGCTTCTTCGATTACAAGTATCAAGAGCTGGGTGTGGATTGGGATGTGGTACACCGTCAATATGCAGCGCGGGTGAACGACAATATGACGCGTCTGCAACTTTTCGAGGTGTGTTGTGAGATGTTGGCCGAGTTGCACGATGGTCACGTCAACCTTGGAGCATCCTTCGATGTGGGTCGCAATTGGAGCTATTGGGAAGACTTCCCCGAACAGTACTACGACTCCATAGCACGTTCATACCTTGGTCATGATTATGGCATTGCATCAGGATTGCTGTATAAAGTACTCGACGATAATATAGCATACGTAAGATGTCAGAGTTTCAGCCACAGTATAGGCGATGGAAACATTAGCAGTATGCTATCATTGCTTGCTCCATGTAGCGGAATGATTATCGACTTGCGTAACAACGGTGGCGGCGAACTGACAAATGCCGAACGACTTGCTTCGCACTTCACAAACGAGCGGCGCCTCGTGGGTTATGTATGTCATAAACGAGGTAAGGCTCACAATGAATTCTCTCCGCTACAATCTGTCTATCTCGACCCGGCAAGGGGTATTCGGTGGCAGAAACCAGTGGTGGTCATTACCAACCGGCAGGTCTTTTCTGCAGCAAACGATTTTGTTAAGATGATGCACTGTGTGCCCGGAGTGACTTTGTTGGGCGACCAGACAGGGGGTGGCTCGGGTATGCCTTTTACACAAGAATTACCATGTGGATGGAGTGTACGTTACAGTGCAGTCGTATTTCTCGACCGTGACAAACAGCACATAGAGTTTGGTATTCAACCCGACATATATGTGTCGATGGATATGGCCGATGTGAACGGACATCGTGATACCCTGATCGAACGAGCACGGCAAATATTGGGAAGCCAGTGATATTCACAGTTGGAATCTAAGTTATAACAAAATATCTGTTTTAGGAATAAGCATACTAATTAACATTATTAAATCGCCAAATGCATCGAATCTACTTATCCACACTTTTACTGATGGTAATATCAGTTTGTCAGGCACAGGATTGGATGAAAATCCATACGCAGGATGCCACGTATGATGGCACGTGGACTTTTCCATATTCCACGAGTCATTTCTCTCATTTTGATTTCACGGCTGACGAGGCAACAATCCGTCTGCATCGCATTGATGAGACTGATGTCGCTACAACTTTCATACCGTTTAGTGTAGATTTGGTTGACAGTGTCATCTTTGCCGATGCTGATGATACAACATTGAAAGATAAATATAAGGTGTTTGCAATCAATATCACCATCGAGAATTTTGATACCCTCACATGCTATTACAATAATCCGGCCTTCCCTGGTGAAAACGGTGCCAGGCAAGATTGGTACAACTGTTATGTGTCGGTGGATGGTCGTGGACAGTATCCCGACTATTCAGGCACAGCTCGAGTTCGTGGTCGTGGAAACTCATCTTGGCGTTGGTATCCCAAGAAACCTATGAAACTGAAACTTGACACCAAAAGCAAGATACTCGGCATGGGGCGCAACCGCGATTGGGTGCTGTTGGCCAACTATCGCGATGTCACCGACCTCATGAACACTTATGCATTCATAGCAGGGAAGCAGATGGGCCTGCCTTACACATCGGCCATTCGTTATGCCGAAGTATTTGTAAACGGGGAGTATAAGGGACTATATCAGCTTGCAGAGCAAGTAGAGCAGGGGAGTCATAGGGTGGATGTGGCTGATGATGGCGGTCTGTTGCTCACCATCGACACCGACGACGGCGATGATACCTGGAAATACAATACAGACTCGATGTGTTTTTGGTCGAAAGTATATAATCTGCCTATTGGAATTAAATATCCAGATAATGTCGATAAGGCAGGGCGTGACCGCATACGCAATCAGTTTGCCATCCTTGAAAACACACTCAAGAATGGTACTTATGCCGACCTCGACACCCTTCTAGATATACCCACATATATAGCCCTTATGCAGCTGAATGACCTCGTTTATAACAATGACTTTCCTAATCGAAGTATATTCCTCTCGCGTACACCTGGAGGGAAATGGCGTTTCGGCCCACCATGGGACTATGACGCCGGTTATGCCTTTAGCGGCAATCAATATACATCACACCAGTTTTTCTCGTCTGTAGGCAATATAAAGGTGTCGCCTGCTTCTACACGCAACTACTACAATGCAATGTTTCGCAGTGGTCGTTTCACCAAGGCTTATATCAATCAGTGGAACTCATATAAAGACAGTCTTATGACCCTGTGCTGGGATGAGACGATGCGTTATGTTGAGGGGATGAACGAACCGAATGGCTTGCTCAGCGCCCGCAGTCGCGATCTGATGAGATGGCCTATGAACGACAATTACGGCAGTCGCGACCCCGAGGCCGAGACCCAGAAGATGCAGCAGTGGCTCACGCAACGCATAGACTACCTCACCCGACAAATCAACAACTTCACCATACCATCGTTCGATAATGATGATGGAGGCAACGGCGACGACCCTCAGACCGAACCTGAATATGCAGACTACTACGGACATCCGGCAGGAGTGTGCATTGACACCCTTATATGCGTAGGAAACGAGACATTCAACATAGAATACGATATGCGGCAAGTGGCATCCATGTCGAAACAATCCATACCACTCGACATTGATAAGATTCTCGGGTGTTTCCCTGCCGACGAACATGCTAGCGTATCAATGCTGACCTATATGGGCTACGACAACATCAAGACCCGCACACTCACCTCCACACGTTCCTCGTCCGACGGTTTTTACATGAACTTCGAAGGACAGGTATGTGTCTGGCAGGCAGCCATCATGCAGTGTAAGGTAGGCTATAACACCAGCGGTTCGAACCTAACCTTTGCATATACCAATAGTAATACCACCTCCGGATCGCGATGCACCGCATCGGTATTCCTCGTATATGCTAACCGCTATTTCTATGAACTAAAGCTCGACATAACACTCTTGCGGTCGGAGTGGGGTGGATGGGTATGGTGACACTCTTCACTGCGAGTGCGCGCTTATAGGCCTGTGAGTGCGCGCTTATAAGCCTGTGAGTGCGCACTCGTGGAAACAATACATAATACCCAATCTTAAAAAACATACATGGTAGTGCGATTTCTGCGGTGTATGTGGTTTGTTTTTCATTTTTTTTACCTAACTTTGCAAAACGAATGCCGATTGGCAATATATCCATAAATTGTCAATTCATAACTTTCAATTGTCAATAACAAATAAATGCCGTTGATGCAAAAAATCATTATTCTTGACTTCGGCTCGCAGACCACACAGCTCATCGGACGTCGTGTGCGTGAGCTCGACACCTTCTGCGAAATACTTCCCTACAACAAATTTCCGCATGATGACCCATCGGTCATCGGCGTGATTTTGAGTGGTTCACCGTTCAGCGTCTATGACGACTCTGCTTTTCATCCCGACCTCACGGGCATTATCGGCCGTTATCCGGTGCTGGGCATCTGCTATGGTGCACAGCTCATGGTGCAATACGGGGGCGGAAGAGTAGAGCCGGCCGGACTGCGTGAATACGGACGTGCCAACCTGGCATGGATGGAAACCGACAACACACTGTTCAGCAAATTCACGAACGATAGCCAGGTGTGGATGAGTCATGGCGACACTATTGTTGAACTGCCAAAGTCATTCCGCAAGATTGCATCGACTGCATCGGTGGAATATGCGGCCTATCAGGTTGAAGGGCAAAGGATATGGGGCGTGCAGTTTCATCCGGAGGTGTTTCACACGGTGCAAGGCACACAATTATTACGCAATTTTGTGGTAGATGTTTGTGGTAGCCGCCAAGACTGGAGCAGCGCTTCGTTTGTAGAACAAACCACCCGGGAGCTTAAAAAACAAATAGGCAACGACCGTGTCATTCTCGGACTCTCGGGCGGTGTTGACTCGTCAGTTGCTGCAGTACTACTTAACAGGGCCATCGGCCGGCAACTGACGTGCATATTTGTTGACCACGGTATGTTACGCAAAAATGAGTTCCGCGATGTGATGCACGACTACGAATGTCTTGGACTCAATGTAATAGGTGTCGATGCCAGCAGAAAGTTCTTTGCCGACCTTGCCGGTGTATCCGACCCCGAGCAGAAACGCAAAATCATTGGGCGCGACTTTGTGGAGGTATTTAACGAACAGGCAATGAAGATTGAGGATGCACGATGGTTGGCGCAGGGTACAATCTATCCCGACAGGATAGAAAGCCTCAACATAACGGGAAAGACCATCAAGAGCCACCACAATGTAGGCGGTCTGCCGGCCGACATGCATCTTCAACTGTGCGAACCGTTACGCTGGCTCTTTAAAGATGAGGTGCGTCGTGTAGGGCGTCAGCTGGGAATGCCCGAACACCTCATCACACGCCATCCGTTCCCCGGACCAGGGCTTGCTGTGCGCATTCTGGGCGACATCACCCCTGCAAAAGTCAAGATACTGCAAGAGGCCGATGATATCTACATACGCGCACTGCGTGACTACAAGGTGAAACTGAAAGGCGACGAAGCTCGCCGTGTACTTGCAGCAGGGGTGCCTGCCGACATGCATGACGGTGAGATTGCTGTGAGCCTGTACGACCAAATATGGCAAGCGGGGGCAATACTGCTTTCTACCGTGCGTTCGGTGGGGGTAATGGGCGATGAACGTACATACGAACACCCTGTGGCCTTGCGGGCCGTGACATCAACCGATGCCATGACTGCCGACTGGGCACAGCTGCCTTACGACTTTATGGCACGCGTGAGCAACGACATCATCAATAAAGTGAAGGGCGTGAACCGAGTGTGCTACGACATATCATCGAAACCTCCTGCAACTATTGAGTGGGAGTGATTGCCATTCCACTCATGCGCCAATCTCAACCTTTTTGTTCATCGAACGGGAAGAGACCGAAGAGCCGGGCATCAATCTGATCGGTGATGGTCTGGAAACCTCTCGGCGTGTTTTCAAAGTCGATGTGGTCGGCATCGATTATCAATAGCTTTCCATCGTAGTGCGCAATCCACTCTTCATAGCGGTCGTTGAGTCCCTTCAGGTAGTCTATCTGCATTGATTGTTCGTACTCACGCCCGCGTTTTTGTATCTTCGCAATAAGGTGGGGTATGGAACTGCGCAAGTAAATCATGAGGTCGGGGCGGCGTACAAGCGACATCATAAGCGCAAAAAGGTCTTGATATGTTTTGAAATCACGGTCTGACATGTTGCCCATTGCGTGGATGTTGGGTGCAAAGATACATGCATCTTCATAGATTGTGCGGTCTTGCACTATAGTATCCTTGCTACGCGATATCTCGACCACATCCTTAAAGCGAGTGTTGAGAAAGTATATCTGTAGATTGAAAGACCAGCGTTTCATGTCGGCATAGAAGTCTTCGAGATAAGGGTTGTAGTCAACCGACTCGTACTTGGGTGTCCACCCATAACGCTTGGCCAGCATCCGGGTGAGTGTGGTCTTGCCACATCCTATATTTCCTGCTATGGCTATGTGCATTGTCTTAACTGTATTAAATATTATAGATTGAAGGATTTGTCTTTTGTTCTTCCCCCTTAATTAACCTTGGATATATCAGAACAGCCCATAGAGCAGACTGTCTATTTTGTTGGTGATGTATTCGAAATCGGCAGGGCGGTGCTGGAAGTCGAGAGAATCGACATCGATGGTGAGTACCCGCCCTTGGTACTTCTGGTATATGAACTCATCGTAGCGGTCGTTGAGTCCTTGCAGGTAGTCGAGCGACATGGTCTGTTCGTAGTCGCGACCACGCATCTGAATGTGTGACACCAGATGTGGCACGGAAGCCTTGAGGTATATCATGAGGTCGGGCAGTGTGATAAACGACATCATGAGGTTGAATAGGTCCATGTAGGTCCGGAAGTCGGTGTCGGTCATGTTGCCTTGTGCCTTGTTGTTGGCCACAAATACATATACCCCCTCGAAGATGGTACGGTCTTGAATAATAGTACCGTCGGTTTTGGCCAGCTCCAGCATGTCACGAAATCGCTCTTTCAGGAAATAGACTTCAAGATTGAGCGACCACCGGTGTATGTCGCGGTAGTAGTCTTCGAGATAGGGATTGTTTATGACCGACTCAAACTGTGGTATCCAACCGTAGTGTTTGGCCAGCATCCGGGTGAGTGTGGTCTTGCCGCTTCCTATGTTTCCTGCTATGGCTATGTGCATTTTTATTCCCCTATTCGCTTCATTATTTCCTCGCTCTCTTTCTCGTATCCGGGCTTGCGGAGCAATGCAAACATGTTGCGCTTGTAGTCTTCCACTCCCGGCTGGTTGAACGGATTGACACCGAGTACGAGTCCGCTTATTCCACAGGCTTTTTCAAAGAAATAGATGAGTTGGCCTATGTTGTAGGCGTCGAGACACGGTATGGTGATTTGCAGGTTTGGCACTCCTCCGTCAATATGTGCAAGTCGGGTACCCTGTTCTGCCTTGTGGTTAACCTCGTCGATGTGTTTGCCTGCGAGGAAGTTGAGGCCGTCGAGGTTTTCGCTGTCGGCCGGCACGGTGAGCGATGAGTTGGCTTTATCTACTGATATTACTGTCTCGAAGATGGTACGTTCGCCATCTTGTATCCATTGTCCCATAGAGTGTAGGTCGGTTGAAAAATCTACCGAAGCAGGGAAGATGCCCTTGTGGTTTTTGCCTTCGCTCTCGCCGTAAAGCTGTTTCCACCATTCTGACATGAAATGCAGTTTAGGCTGGTAGTTGACTAGGATTTCTATTTTCTTCCCTTCTGCGTATAGTGCATTGCGTGTGGCTGCATATATGGCGGCAGGATTTTCTGCGAATTGTTGGTTTATGTCACATTGGTGTTCCATGTCGGCAGCCCCTTTGACGAGTTGTGCGATGTCGTATCCGGCACATGCTATTGGCAACAGGCCAACGGGTGTGAGTACGGAGAAGCGTCCGCCTACATTGTCGGGTATCACGAATGTCTTATAGCCTTCTTTGTCTGCACACTGGCGTGCGGCGCCTCGATGTGCATCGGTCACTGCCACTATCACTTTCTGTGCAGTTTGTTTGCCGCGTTGGTCTTCGCATAGTTTCTTGAGTAGTCGGAATGTGATGGCGGTCTCGGTTGTCGTGCCGCTCTTGCTTATGTTGATTATTCCGAAGCGTACGCCACGCAGGTAGTCGATGAGTTCTGTGATGTAGTCTTCGCTGATGTTGTTGCCGGCAAAAAGTATTCGTGGAGAGTCTGACGGCTTGAGCCATGTGAAGTTGTCGTCGAGTGCCGATATGACGGCTTTGGCACCGAGGTAGCTGCCTCCGATGCCTGCTACGACGATTGCATCGCATTCTTGACGCAGTATGTTGGCAGTCCGGTTTATCTCGTCTATGAATTCTGGGGTGATGCTCGATGGCAGATGCAGCCATCCGAGGAAGTCGTTGCCGGCACAAGTGCCTTCTTCGAGAGCTTGTTGGGCGGCTCTCACTTGTGGCTTGTATTGTTCTATCGTTCCTGATGCAAGGAATGATGTTGCGTTATTGATTTGTAGTTTCATATTGTTGATTGATGGTTTATGTTTTGACGCTTGATGATGTTGAAATGTCTGTCGGCATACATTTTGACATTGATGGTTATCTGAATGAGTCGCTCAGCAGTTTTATCTCCACTGCAGGCGATATGCGTTCGTACAGTATGTTATACATGGCATCGAGTATGGGCATGTTGACGTGGTAGTGTCGGTTAATCTGTTTCATGCAGTATGTTCCATAATAGCCTTCGGCAATCATTTCCATCTCGAGTTGTGCGGTCTTTACCGAGTATCCCTTTCCTATCATTGTGCCGAAGGTCCTGTTGCGGGAGAAGTTGGAGTACATGGTTACGAGCAGGTCGCCAAGATAAGCGGTGTTGATTACCTTACGGTCGTCGCGTTGTTCCACGCTTTGAAGGAAACGGTCCATTTCTTGCACGGCATTCGCCACGAGCACAGCCTGGAAGTTGTCGCCGTATTTCAGTCCGTTGCATATACCGGCAGCTATTGCATATACGTTTTTCAGTACAGAGCTGTACTCGATGCCTTCGATGTCGGTGCTGGCCGATGTCTTTACGTATCGGTTGGTCAGCAGGTCGGCCACTACCTCGGCATTTACAAGACTGTGGCAACCTACGGTGAGATAGCACAGGCGGTCCATTGCTACTTCTTCGGCATGTGATGGTCCGCCGATGGTTGTGATGTTGTCTTCGGGCACATTGAAAGCCTGTTGGAAGTATTTTGAGATGGTTATGTTGTCTTCGGGCACGAGGCCTTTGATAGCAATGGCTATCAGTTTTTCTCTGATGCTGACTTTCAGTTTCTTGAGATGTCCCTTGAGGTATGGCGATGGTGTGACAAAGATTAGTGTGTCAGAGTCTTCGACAATTCGGTTGAGGTCGGACGAGAAGTTTATTCGGCTCACGTCGAAGTGCAGTCCTTGCAGGTATGACGGGTTGTGTCCGAGTCGTTGGAATTCCTCTATTCGGTCGTCGCGTCGCATATACCAGTTGATATGCTCTTCGTGGTGCATCACGATTTTAGCCATGGCTGTTGCCCAGCTTCCACCACCTATGATGGCTACTTTTCCGCAGCTTGTGAATTGCATGGTCTTGTATTATTGTTAACGGATTGAGTTGAAAACGTGATTAACCTCATTGGCTTTGCTTTGTTTGTGGGCTTACTCTTCTTCTGTCTCTTCTTGTTCTTTTGCTTCGGTTGCAGTCTTGCGTGGTTTCATCTGTGGGAAGAAGAGGACTTCCTGTATGGTCGTCTTTCCAGTCATGAGCATTGTGAGCCGGTCTATTCCAATGCCGATACCGCTGGTTGGTGGCATACCGTATTGCAGGGCTCTCAGGAAGTCTTGGTCTATAATCATTGCTTCGTCGTCGCCTTTGTCTGCAAGTCGCATCTGTTCCTTGAATCGTTCTTCCTGGTCGATTGGGTCGTTTAGTTCTGAGTAGGCGTTGGCCAGTTCCTTGCCGTTGACCATGAGTTCGAATCGTTCGGTGAGTCCGGGTTTGCTGCGATGCATCTTGGTTAGTGGTGACATTTCGACCGGGTAGTCGATAATGAAGGTTGGTTGTATGAATGTTCCTTCGCAGAATTCGCCGAACAGTTCGTCGATAAGTTTTCCTTTTCCCATGGTTCCGTCCACATCCATGCCTTTTGAAAGGCAGAACCGGCGTATCTCGTCTTCGCTCTTGCCTTCGCAGTCAAATCCAGTCTTGTCTTTTATGGCATCAAGGATTGGTATGCGTGGGTAAGGTGCCTTGAATGATATTGGCTTTCCTTCCACAACGCTTTCGGTCGAGCCGTTGACGGCTATGCATATTGTCTCGAGCAGTTGTTCGGTGAACGACATCATCCAGTTGTAGTCTTTGTACTGTACGTAGAGTTCCATGCAGGTAAATTCGGGATTGTGTGTGCGGTCCATGCCTTCGTTTCTGAAGTTCTTGCCTATTTCATATACACCCTCGAATCCGCCTACGATGAGTCGTTTGAGGTATAGCTCGGTTGCGATGCGCATATACATCTGTAAGTCGAGTGCGTTGAAGTGTGTGGTGAATGGTCGTGCACTGGCTCCACCTGGTATTGATTGCAGTATGGGTGTTTCCACCTCGGTGTATCCTGCTTCGTCGAGTATCCGGCGCATGGTTGTGATGACCTTCGAGCGTTTCTCGAATGTTTCTTTTATTCCTTCGTTGACAACTAAATCGACGTATCGCTGACGGTATCTGAGTTCGGGGTCTTCGAATGCATCGTAGGCCACACCGTCTTTGTATTTCACTATAGGCAGGGGTTTCAGACTCTTCGACAATACAGTGAGTTCCTGTGCGTGTACACTAATCTGTCCGGTTTGTGTGCGGAAGGTGAAACCGCGTATTCCTATGAAGTCGCCAAGGTCGAGCAGTTTCTTAAACACGATGTTGTACATGTCTTTGTTTTCGTCGGGGCAGATGTCGTCGCGTGTTACATAGACTTGTATTCTGCCTCGCGAGTCTTTCAGTTCGATGAACGACGCCTTGCCCATGATGCGTCGGCTCATCATGCGTCCGGCTATGCATACTTGCCGTGGCTCGGCTTGGTCGTCGAATTGCGATATTATGTCGGTTGAGAATGTGTTGGTTGGATATGCTGCAGCAGGGTAGGGGTTGATTCCCATATCGCGCATTGCCTGTAGGTTCTGCCTGCGTTGCAATTCTTGTTCGTTTAGTTCTGTGGCCATTTCTTTTTGATGTTTGGTATATTTGAGTGTGCAAAATGACGTGAAATTTAACTTTGCATTTGATTTTCGGGTACAAAGTTACAATTTTTTGATGAATTATGTGTAGTTAATAGTGAATAATTCGTAACTTTGCGATGATTTCATCCGTACAGTGAACGTTTTAATGTTCCTTTCTGATGATAAAACCATGTAAATACGACTATGCGCGAACTGCTCAAGAGCAAAGCCCGGCGTATTGAACTTGCTATGGCTCTGCTGCTTTTTATTGTTGAGGGGATGCTGTATCTCACTTTTCGTTCGACGGAACTGAACATGTTCCGCCTGTATGAGCATGCAGGTCCGTGGGTGGAGTCGCTCCGCAGCTGGGGCGATTCGTTCGACCTGCCCGAGTGGGTGCGTTTCAGCCTTCCCGACGGACTGTGGCTCCTGTCATATCTGCTGCTGGTCGATGCTATATGGAATGGGTTCAACAAGGTGTCGGCTTTGTGGTATCTTATCATACCCGGCGTGGCGTTCGGTTCAGAACTGGCCCAACTGTTTTGGGGATTCACCGGCACATACGACAAGATGGACCTTGTGTGTTATGGTGCAGCAGTGGTAATCACTTTGTTGGTCATTGCACTTAAAAACTTTATTCGTAAACATTTTTATTACAACGATGAAACAACTGATTAAGACGTTGCTGTCGTTCATACTTGCTGCCGTGTTCCTCATTTCGGCTTGCGGCTCAATCGAAGGCCCCGAAATCTGGATCTACGCCTCGGTGATTGCTCTGGCACTCGTGGGCTATACCATTGTGGGATTTCTGTGGGAACACAAGAAATGACTGCGGTGTCGCCGTTGGCGAGTGCGCAGTCACGACCTTGTGAGTGCGCGGTCTCGGCCCCGCGAGTGCGCGCTCTCAGGCCCGCGAGTGCGCAGTCGTCATCACCTCGATGCAGATATAACAAAAATAATAATTAAACCATATTTTAGTATGTTACGCTTTTTGAAGCCTTTATTCATGGTATGCTGCATATTGCAGGCCACAACTGTCATGGCTCAGGACACACTATGGCTACATGTGCCCGACCGTTTTACTCCGTCAGACTTTATCGACCTCTCACAGTTCGACTCCATCGAATTCAGGAAAAACTCAATGTATCTGTATTACAAACCGGAACTAGGGCGTGCCATCGACCATACCACCCGCACGTACTCCTCGAAATATGATTACTACACGTTCCACAATCCTGGACGCGTAATCTACAAACCCAATGAATTCCGCTCAATGAACTTCAACTCCACATCGAGCCGCTGGTGTTTCCAACGAAGTAAAGAGAGTACACACTTCATTGTGTTTTGGGAACCCGGTTTCGGACTCGACCCCAAAAACAGCGACATCAGCCTCGATGTTGACCAGCTGCTGGCTCGGGCCGAAAACCTCTTCCACTTCTATGCCGACAGCCTGGGGTTTGTCTATCCCGGCAACTCACGCTCAACCGATAAATACAAGATAGAGATATTCGTGAACCACAGCACCGACTGGCTCGCAACCGGTTCGGGTTATGATGACACCATCGGTGCCCTTTGGTGTACGCCGTGGGCTTTGCAATCCAGCGGTGGACATACGGTAGGACATGAGATAGGCCACTCGTTCCAATATCTCGTCTCGTGCGACCTCGGTACCACCCACGGCTGGCGCTACGGATTTGGCGACAACGCATCAGGAGGATGTGCATGGTGGGAGTCTTGTGCACAATGGCAGGCATTCAAGGTATATCCTGAACAACAATTTGCTAACGACTACACATCACAGTACCTCGACCGTTGCAACAAAAACCTGCTGCACGAGGACTGGCGATATGCCAATTACTTCATACAAGACTACTGGTGTATGCTGCATGGCATGAAGTTCATCGGGACCCTGTGGCGCGAATCGACACGCCCCGAAGACCCCGTTGAGGCATACAAACGCATCACTAACGTAAGTCAGAGTCAATTCAACGACGAGATATTCAACTACGCACAACGCGTATGCTCATGGGATATCGACGGCATCCGCGAGTGTGGTGCCTCATATATCGATAACCACACGGCATACGTCAGTCAAGATGCCACCGACAAATATCTCTGGCGAGTTGATTCGGCTCATTGTGTTGAAAACTATGGCTACAATATCATACGTGTCAACAATGCCGAACCGGGCACAACCGTGCGTGCCAACTTCAAGGGCCTGGCAGGACAGAGCGGTTACCGCAAATATAATACTGCACGTGCCGGATGGCGATATGGGTTCTGTGCTTACCTCAGCGACGGCCGACGTGTGTATGGCCAGCCATATAGTGAGCGCGAGGGCACAGCCGAGTTTGTTGTTCCCGAAGGCACGACAAAGATGTGGTTTGTGGTTACAGGTGCCCCTACCACACACTGGCGTCATGCATGGGACGACAACCCGTCGAACGATGAGCAATGGCCTTACGAGGTTCGGTTTGAAGGGACCAACAAGTATGGATATTTTGAGTCATACCCGTCAGACTATCAGCGTCGCGACACTACGGTCACCCTCAATGTCGAACTGGCTTACAACGCGAGCAGCTATACATCCGTGTCGGTGCAGTACGACATGGAGGCCGCAAGCCTTGCCCTCGGCCTTTCGACCGCACAGCTGCAGGCCGTACGTCAGGCTTCGGGAGCCAACCCGGCGTTTGTAGGTGTGAATGCCAACGGAACTACACTCACATACACTGCCACCACAAGCACCAGCTCGTCAACCGTGTTCGGACATTGGTTTGACACCTCGGGCAATGTGTGCAGCTACGACTCCAACGCACGCATCTATGCCGAGTTCCGTCCGGCAACATTCAAGTGCTCTGTCGGTCAGTATCCGGGGCGCCTTACTCGCGGACGAACATACACCATTCGCCAGGCAATACGATACCGGCCTGCTGGCTCAACCAAGTACTATACCGCTACATACATAGTGCGTGTGAAGGTGGTGTAATCCCTTTTGCCGTGTCATTTATTTTTGTTGTATCAGGGCTACTGCTATATCTTGTCGAATGCCTGTGCAAGATCGTCGATTATGTCGTCGATGTGTTCGGTGCCGATGCTGAGCCTTACTGTCGCAGGTGTGATATGTTGGTCGGCCAGTTCTTGTGGCGACATTTGTGAGTGTGTTGTGGTATAAGGGTGTATGACAAGGCTCTTCACGTCGGCCACATTGGCAAGAAGCGAGAAAATCTGTAATGCATCAATGAATCGCCATGCCTCATCCTGTCCACCTTTGATTTCGAAAGTGAAGATGCTGCCTGCACCGTCAGGGAAGTACTGCCGGTAGAGCTGATGGTCGGGGTGTGACGGCAGCGACGGGTGGCTCACGCTTTTTACCTTAGGGTGTTTTGACAGGAAATCAACGACTTTCAGTGCGTTTTCAACATGACGCTCTATGCGCAGCGGCAACGATTCCACACCCTGCAACAGTATCCATGCGTTGAATGGAGATATTGTTGCTCCTGTGTCGCGCAGGATAACGGCACGTATGCGTGTGACATAAGCGGCCGCTCCTGCAACATCTGCAAATACTGCACCGTGGTAAGAGGGGTCGGGCTTTGCGATGGTGGGGTATTTGTCGGCATGTACCTTGAAGTCAAACCGTCCGCCATCTACTATGATGCCTCCGAGCGACGAGCCATGACCGCCGATGAATTTAGTGGCCGAGTGTATCACTACGTCGGCTCCATGAGCGATGGGTTGTACAAGGAGAGGTGCGAATGTGTTGTCAACGATGAACAGGATGCCATGTTTGTGTGCAATGGCTGCAATAGCATCGAGGTTGGTCACGTCGGAGTTGGGGTTGCCGAAGGTCTCTGCATAGATAGCCTTGGTATTAGGGCGTATCGCCGCTTCGAGTGCATCGAGGTCGTTTACTTTCACTATTGTGTAGTCGATGCCTTGTGTACTCAGTGTGTGAGTGATGAGGTTGAACGATCCACCGTAGAGGTTGTCGGCTGCCACTATATGATCACCGTTCTGTGCTATGTTTTGCAACGCGTAGGTTACTGCTGCTGCACCGCTGGCTACAGCTAACGCAGCCACACCGCCTTCAAGTGCAGCTATGCGTTCTTCCAGCACACCTTGGGTCGAGTTGGTGAGGCGGCCGTAGATGTTACCTGCATCGCGAAGGCCAAAACGGTCGGCTGCGTGTTGTGAATTGCGAAACACATATGATGTGGTTTGATAAATAGGTACCGCGCGTGAGTCGGTCGCAGGGTCGGCCTGCTCTTGTCCTACATGAAGTGCCAGTGTTTCGAGATGAAGTTTCTTTGTCGTCATTGTTCTGTTCTCCTTTCTTTTTTTTATGAGCCTCCTACGCCACTCCTAATTAGAGAAGATAGGAAGGGGGGATTTTCCCCCATAAGTTATGGTTTTCTTTTCGTTATGGTTTCGGTTATCGCTTTCGTTATTGTTTCGGTTACCCAAAATGCATTGATGCGTAACTTTACGCCCTATTTTCGGGCACAAAGTTACGATAATTTAGTTGTTGATTGCAAATTATTTGCTGAGTTTAGAAAATATTACTAACTTTGTAGATGCAAACAGAACATCCGTTCTATATGGCCTATGCAGAGATCATCTTTTAAGAATAAAATACTATGAGCGTTTTAGACGATATCGATTTAGACATTTTACGTGTGTTGCAAGAAAACTCCCGACTCACTGTGAAAGAATTGGCGCAGAAGGTTCATCTGTCGTCAACACCAGTGTATGAACGCATGAAGCGCCTTGAACGTGAGGGCTATATAAAGAAGTATATGGCGGTGCTCGATGTAAATAAGCTTAACCAGGGTTTCGTCGTGTACTGTAATGTGAAACTGAAGCGTATAAACCGTGATATTGTGAGCGAGTTTACCGAAATTGTGCATCGCATACCCGAGGTTACAGAGTGTTATAATATATCGGGAGGATTCGACTACCTGCTTAAGATTCATGCGCGCGACATGCAGTCATACCAGGATTTTGTGTTCAATACGCTTGGCACCATAGACTGTCTGGCATCGTGGGAAAGCACGTTTGTCATGTCGGAAGTGAAAAATGAACACGGCATCAGTTTCTGATTGCTATTGAACCCAAATCGTCAGGGAAACCATACCGGCATTTCAAACTCAATAGGGCAGAATACACCTAAAGTGGGAAAAAACGCAGTATGCACTACAAATAATTACCCAATTGTAATGCCTGCTTAATAATAATTATCTACCTTTGTAAACGAAAACATAAGATAAGGATACTATATGGAAAAGAAGCAAATTCAGTTCAGTCTCGTTTATCGAGACATGTTTCAGTCGAGTGGAAAATATCAGCCACGCAAAGATCAGTTGGAACGCATTGCCCCTGTTATTATCGACATGGGATGCTTTGCACGTGTCGAGACCAACGGAGGCGCATTCGAGCAGGTAAACCTGCTGTATGGGGAAAATCCCAATAAGGCCGTCAGGACCTTCACCAAGCCATTCAACGAAGTAGGCATCAAGACCCACATGCTCGACCGGGGACTCAACGCACTGCGCATGTTTCCCGTGCCGGCCGATGTGCGTCGCCTCATGTATAAGGTGAAGCACGCACAAGGCGTGGATATAACACGCATCTTCTGTGGATTGAACGATACACGCAACATCATCCCGTCAATCAAATATGCACTTGAGGCAGGAATGACACCTCAAGCCTCGCTATGCATCACGACCAGCCCAATACACACTGCCGAATACTATGCTGCTATAGCCGATAAACTCATCGAGGCCGGAGCACCCGAAATATGCCTTAAAGACATGGCCGGAGTAGGACAGCCTGCAATGCTTGGTAAACTGGTGGGCATGATAAAAACCAAACATCCTGAAATCATAATACAATATCATGGACATAGCGGTCCGGGACTCTCTATGGCAAGCATACTCGAAGTGTGCAAGAACGGAGCCGACGTAATCGACACAGCCATCGAACCTCTGTCGTGGGGCAAGGTACACCCAGATATAATCTCGGTGCAGAGTATGTTGAAAAACTATGGCTTCGATGTGAAAGAAATCAATATGGACGCATACATGGAAGCACGAAAACTCACACAAGAGTTCATCGACGACTTCCTCGGCTATTTCATGAACCCATCAAACAAACTCATGTCTTCTCTCCTGCTTGGCTGCGGACTTCCTGGCGGAATGATGGGCAGTATGATGGCCGACCTGAAGGGGGTGATGGATGCCATCAACAACAACCGCAAACAAAAAGGCGAAGAACCACTGAGCGAAGACGCACTGCTCGTACGCTTGTTCAACGAGGTGGCATACGTGTGGCCACGAGTGGGATATCCACCGCTTGTGACACCATTCTCACAATACGTGAAAAACATAGCACTCATGAACCTCCTCACCGAATCGATGGGAAAGCCACGCTACACCATGATGGACCAAAGTATCTGGGGCATGATACTGGGCAAGAGCGGCAACCTGCCAGGACCTGTTGCGCCCGAAATTGTTGAACTGGCAAAAGAAAAAGGCTTTGAATTCACCGATGCAGACCCACAAAGCAACTATCCTGACGACCTGCCACGATTTATCGAGGAAATGAAACAAAACGGATGGGAGCGTGGAGAAGACGATGAAGAACTCTTTGAGTTTGCCATGCACGAAAGCCAGTATCGCGACTACAAGAGCGGCATTGCAAAAGAACGATTCTTAAAAGATCTGCAAGCTGCCAAAGATAAAGAACTACAGAAGAGCGGCAACCTCTCGCTCGAGGAAGTTGCCGCATATAAACACGCCGAGGCTGATGCCATCGTTGCACCCGAGAACGGAACAGTGATGTACGAAGTAGGAGGAGGCAGTGAAGGTGCGAAGAGCATTGCACCGGCGATCGGCACAGAATATAAGGAAGACGAACGCCTCTGCTATCTGCAAAACCTGTACGGACAGACTATCGAAGTCAAAGCCGCACTGGGCGGCAAACTGGCCGAGATAGTGGTAGGCCAAGGCCAGAAAGTACGCAAAGGCGATGTGATAGCATATATCAGGCGGAAATAACACTGTAGTATCATATCAAGGAGAACCCTGAGAATTCAGAACAATCAGAGTTCTCCTTACTTTGTATATACCAGAAAAATTCCTCATAAATCTTCTAAGCAACATATCTCAGAAATCTTCTAAGCAACAATCGTACAACAATTATGAATAAAAGACTAACATCAACAACCATCAGCCTTATAATTGCAACAATGCCCATGATGGCACAATTTGGCGGATTCGTAGGCTATGGCGGATTCGTAGGCTATGGCGGATTCGGACGTCAGCAAGAGCCGCCACGCTCTCAAGAGGGTGCATTCACCACCAAGACCTATCGCAACTATTTCCTTGAGATGGGCTATAAACAAAAAGACATTGACGCAAAGGTTCAGGAAGCATTTGACAACGTGTTTACCGGACCACATAAGTGCTATTTCGAGGTAGGCGACTCTATGGCCTATATATCTGACGTAAAAAACCACGATGTCCGGACCGAAGGAATGTCGTATGGCATGATGATAGCTGTGCAATGGGACCGAAAAGACATTTTCGACCGCTTGTGGCGTTGGTGTATCAAATATATGCAGCATCACGACGGCGAGCTTAACGGCTATTTCGCGTGGAGCTGCCGTACTGATGGCACGCGTAACTCGCAAGGTCCTGCATCGGATGGGGAACTCTATTACGTCACATCGCTAATATTCGCTTCAAATCGATGGGGCAACGACGGTGGTATAAACTATCTGACCGAGGCACGCAACATCATCGACCAGTCGATGATGAAAGTAGGCAAGAATTCCACAGCTCCACTCATCAACCTTGAACACAAACTTATCACCTTCACTCCCGACCCCAGAGGCTACCAATATACCGACCCTTCGTACAACATTCCGGCTTTCTACGAAGTATGGGCACGTTGGTTGGGCGACGGACGCTCGCGGTTCTGGTATGCGTGTGCCGACTCAGCACGCGCCTATCTGCATCGTTGCATCAATCCCGAGACGGGACTCAACCCTGACTACAGCAATTTCGATGGTAGTCCGCGCGGCGGATTTGGCGGTAGTGACAACTTCCGATACGACTCATGGCGTGTACCTATGAACATTGCACTCGACTATGTCTGGTCGCGCGACGACAAGGAGTGGCAACAGCAATACGCCAACACTATTCAAAACTTTCTCTACAAAGAGGGTCTGAAGACATTTGTCGATCAATATACACTCGATGGTGGACATCCGCAGAATCCACTGCGCGCAGGTTCATTCCCACCGGCATTACGTCACAGCATGGGATTGATTGCAACATCGGCTGCTGTGTCGCTGGCTGCAACACATGCAAAAGGTCAGGAGTTTGTAAAGCACTTTTGGGAAACAAAACACGAACCCCTCGAAGACGGATTCTTCGACGAATACTACTGCGCGCTGCTCCGGCTCTTTGCCATGATGCACTTGAGCGGACGCTATCAGATAATATTTCCACAAACCGACGCCAATCAATAACGCAACATAATCCCGGTTATCATCCTTGTGTCATGGATACGTATGAGCGGTTTTATTGTTCATTGCATAAGTGCAAACATCAGCAGTTGATTCTTGAACCTGCAGCAGACCAGCCTGGGTCGTTGGTTACAGTAACCCCATTTTTATGGGTTTAACCCAAATCGGTCATTAGCGTTTAGATGATTTTAAGTTTATTTTCGAGCAG
>CALGGJ010000090.1 GCA_937915745.1 uncultured Prevotellaceae bacterium
AGAATCGAACTGCTCTTTAGAGAATGAAAATCTCTCGTCCTAACCGATAGACGAAGGGACCAGCCTGTGACTAAAAGCCAAAGCAAACCGCAGCAGGCGGGCAGACATCACTGCCCAGCACTTGTGATTTGCGGCTGCAAAGTTAAGTACTTTATTTAAACTGACAAAACATTTTGCGACTTTTTTTCGTCCTGCACACATTTTTTTCCTCAATTATTCGTAAATTTGCGGTCTGCAAACACTCAATCATCAACAGACAACACATGGAACGCCTGAGAGGAATAGTACTTCGCACCGTGAAATACGGCGACAGCAGCATAATAGTTGACATGCTGACCGACGGCCGAGGGCGGATGTCGGTCATGACACGCCGCACCTCACGGCCGACGGCCGAGGGCAGCCGCATTCCGCCCTCACAACTCATGCCGCTGTCACTGCTGGAATTCGACTGCAACATCCACGGGCAAGGACACATGCCACACCCACACGCCATCACCTGCTACCACACCTACACTTCGTTACAGTCACAACCGGTGAAGACAACACTCGCACTGTTCATTGCCGAATTCCTTTCGTATGCACTGAAAGAAGAAACCGGAAACCAACTACTCTACCAGTACCTGGAACAATCGTTCAAATGGCTCGATACGGCCGAACACAGATTTGCCAACTTCCACCTCGTACTCCTCATCCGACTCACACGATTCATCGGCATCATGCCAAACATACAACGAACCGGCAAAAACCTCTATTTCGACCTCATCAACAGCGAATACAGCACAACGCAACCACTGCACCCTCACTACCTCAACCCCGACGAGACACGACGCCTGCCATACATGCTACACATGAACTACGACAACATGCACCTATATGCACTCTCGCGACACCAACGCCGCCGATGCCTCGAAATCATCAACGAATACTACCGCCTGCATCTGCCAGGATTCCGCGAACTGCAATCAATAGAAATACTGAGCGAGATATTTGACTGACAACAACAAAAAGCCCCCGCCAATCACAGCGGAGGCTCAGACCCAAATCATTCATTTGCCTTAAGCCCATGTTGCATCCCGGATGCCGGTCAGACACCATCAGGCAAAAGCAAGACATACATTAAGCATACATTGCCACGATTGCCTCGTAAAGCTCCTGTTTGCCCGAAGTCAGCTTAGGCTCACCCACAGTCTTACCATATTCGTAAACCTGCTCGAATGTAAGCTCACCATTCTCAAATTTCTTACCCATACCCGAGTCGAACGAAGCATAACGCTCCTTCACCATCTGGCAAATCGGAGACTCTTCAAGCAGCTTGGCGGCACTCTCCAAGGCATGAGCCATTGCATCCATGCCCGAGATGTGAGCTATGATGATGTCGTCAAGGTCGGTTGAATTACGGCGAGTCTTGGCATCAAAGTTAGTACCACCAGTGCCAAGTCCGCCGTTGCGGATAATCTGCATGAAGGCCTGAACAAGCTCAAACTGGTCGATAGGGAACTGGTCGGTATCCCATCCGTTCTGGTAGTCGCCACGGTTGGCATCAATACTGCCAAGCATACCGGCATCAACAGCACATGCAAGTTCATGTTCGAATGTATGGCCGGCCAGAGTGGCATGGTTCACCTCGATGTTCACCTTGAAGTCCTTGTCAAGCCCATGAGCCTTCAAGAAACCTATCACCGTCTCTGTATCTACATCATACTGATGCTTTGAAGGCTCCATTGGCTTCGGCTCGATAAGGAACGTACCCTTGAAACCCTTTGAACGCGCATAGTCGCGGGCCATGCCGAGCATCATTGCCATATGCTCCTTCTCGCGCTTCTGGTCGGTATTGAGCAACGACATATAACCCTCGCGACCACCCCAGAACACATAGTTCTCGGCACCAAGAGCTATACCTGCATCGATGGCATTCTTAATCTGAACGATAGCACGTGCCACTACGTCAAAGTCGGGATTGGTGCTGGCACCGTTCATATAACGCTTATTGCCGAATACATTGGCCGTTGACCACAAAAGCTTCTTGCCTGTCTTATCCATCTTTTCCTTGAGATAAGCGACGATGGCCTTCATGTTTGCCTCGTATTCTTCAACCGATTCACCCTCACTGATGAGGTCAACATCATGGAAACAGAAATAATCGATGCCCAGCTTCTCCATTATCTCAAATCCTGCATCGGCCTTGTTCTTTGCTATTTCAAGTGCGTCGGCACCACGATTCCAAGGGAAAGTCTTCGTTCCGCCACCAAACTGGTCGCCTCCCTCTGCACAAAGGGTGTGCCACCATGCCATTGCAAAACGCAGCCAGTCGTGCATGGTCTTACCCATAATCACTTTATCGGCATCATAATAATGGAATGCCATCGGATTCTTTGAATCCTTACCTTCAAACTGAATCTTCTTGATTTCAGGAAAAAATTCTTTTGCCATAGTTGATTTACTTTAGTGAATTAATATTGATGGTTACTTGTTCTATATTTGTTTTATATTTGTTGTTTTATCTGCTGGTTAAGTGGGTTGTGTTTGTTGTTTATCTTGTTTTACCTGCCTGTTACATTCAGGACTGCCTGCCGATTACTCCCGAGACTGCCTGCCGGCAATTTGTTTCAGGATTGACTTCCAGCGTTCGTAAGC
This sequence comes from uncultured Prevotellaceae bacterium, assembly GCA_937915745.1. Taxonomy (GTDB): domain Bacteria; phylum Bacteroidota; class Bacteroidia; order Bacteroidales; family Bacteroidaceae; genus Colivivens. The sequence continues at coordinate 2,635 of CALGGJ010000090.1, forward strand.
CTCTGCGTATGCTGCCGCGTTTGCCACATCCGGAACGATGGTTGTATTGTGTTGCAATGTTGCGAATGCCTCGTCGCTGTCCTTATATATTCCCACACCCATGCCTGCACCCTTGGCTGCTCCTGCTGCACCGTCAGTTTCATACAACTCTATCGTTGCACCGGTGATTGAAGCCAATGTAAGCCTGAACATTGGGTTGAGGAACATATTGGCATGCCCGGCCTTGATAGTGCGAATCTCCATACCCATCTGGCGCATTATCTCCATGCCATAAGCGAATGAGAAGACTATACCTTCTTGTGCAGCGCGCAGCAAGTGTGCCTTCTTGTGGATGTTGAAGTTCAGTCCATGAATGCTGCATCCCACTTCCTTGTTCTGCAACAGACGTTCTGCTCCGTTTCCAAACGGTATGATTGTTAGTCCGTCCGAACCGACTGGCACTTGGTCGGCCAATATGTTCATATCGCCGTAGCCGACTCCCTCGGGTGCCACATTGCGACGCATCCATGCATTGAGAATACCTGTACCATTGATGCACAGCAAAACTCCGAGTCGGGTATCCGGCTGATGATGATTTACGTGTGCAAACGTATTGACTCGCGACAGAGGGTCGTAGTTCACATCGCCCAGCACACCATATACCACGCCCGACGTTCCACCTGTAGCAGCTATTTCGCCTGGTTTCATCACATTGAGCGAAAGGGCGTTGTTGGGTTGGTCGCCTCCACGGTAGGCAATAGGTGTGCCTGCTTGTAAGCCAAGTTCCTCAGCTACGGCATCACACACGGTTGACTGTACCGAGAATGTAGGTACAATCTCTGGTATGATGTCATCGGGGAAACCATAGTATTCCATCACGTCACGGCTCACACAATCATTTTTGAAATCCCAAAACATACCTTCTGACAGGCCAGAGATGGTAGTATTGATTGTTCCACCGCTCAGTTTCATGGCGATATAGTCTCCCGGCAACATTATTTTATATATTTGTACGAACAGTTCTGGTTCGTTCTGCTTCACCCAAGCTAACTTGGCGGCGGTGAAGTTGCCTGGTGAATTAAGCAGGTGGGTAAGGCATTGTTCGTGTCCGATGGCATCGAATGCTTCATTGCCGTATGGCACTGCACGCCCGTCACACCAGATGATGCTTGGCCGCAGAGGCTTGCCTGTGCGGTCAACACACACCAATCCGTGCATTTGATAGCTTATACCTATTGCTTTCACATCGTGTAGTCGGCGGGTGCCGTCAGTCTCGAGTTTTTTGGTTGCCTCCTTCAAACTGTGCCACCAATCTTCTGGCTCTTGCTCTGCCCATCCTGCTTTTTTGGCAATGATAGGGGCTTCCACTTCGGGGTAAAAGGCTGATGCCACACATTGCCCTGTCTCCGCATCGACCAGCGACGCCTTCACCGACGATGTTCCTATATCATATCCTAGTAAATACATAGTTGTTGTTTTTGGGTTAAATGTATGCAAGTATTCGTTTATTGTATCATTATCGATTGCAAAGATAGCAGTTTTTTTTGAATTTATCAGATGTATCGGTTTTTTTCATTGAAACTATATACATAAGATTATTCCCGTGCTGGTGCGACTATTTGTTTATTTCCTATTTTTGTACAACCTTTTATCTTAGCATAACCTTCTTGTTTCTGCCGTCGGATTGCGTTATGATGTATAATCCGGGCTTTAGTCTGTCTGTATCAGTTCCCACAAATACACCGCTGGTTGTATAGATTCCTGTAATTGACAGGCCTGCCGTTTGCGATCTGTCGGTGTGTGCGAGTTGTATGCCATCGGCATGATTGAGGTCTGCCTGTATGCCCTCGTCGGTTCCGATATAGCGGTCGAATATGTGTTGTGCATTTGTCTCGCCTATTGTCGGTCGTGCCATGACGTATAGGTTGTTGCCGCCGTCCGGATATCGTCCTACCGACTGGTCGCCGTCGTGGGCGTTATATACGAGTTGGTCGGCAAATCCGTCGGCAAGTGTAGGGTGGGCTTCGAAGTATGCGGGGTTGTTTGCCACGAATTCGGCCGAAGATGAGAGTATTACCATCTGTCCGTCTTCGTTGCCGAGTTTGAACAATGTATGCAGGTTCATCAGGTTCCGGTAGTTGGTTGTGGCGGCAAGGCTTCTCTCGAGCGGTTCGAGCTTATCGGCCCACACGACAAGGTGTCCTCCGGCCGGAATGAGGGTGTTGAGTCCTGGCCGGCTTGATGGTATCTGATATTTTTGCGGTTTGTTTATATTATCGCTCAGGTACAGGCCTGCCACGTCTATGGTCATGTCGGTGGTGTTGTAGAGTTCTATCCAGTCGTTTTTCTTGAAATATTCATTCACATATACCGTATTGCCTGCACTCACCTCGTTTATACGTATCGGTGCAAATGGTTCGTTGTTGTCTTCAATGAAGAGTGCCGAGCCTTGGTGTACTATCGACTCGTCGGCCACCGGTTCGTAGATGGCTTCTATATCGTAGTGGGTGGTGGTAGAGAGGTTGTCGAAATCTAGTTCTTCGGTTGTCACTCCATCGGTAAGTGTACCGATTGTGAGCGATGCCGTCCAGTAGAAGTCTGAGGAGGTTGCACTGGTGTTGTGTACTTCCACGGCTATGGTATTGGTACCGGAATGCAGCAACGAGTTGTCGATGATTATTTGTCCGGCGTATGCCTCACTTCCCACATAGGTTGTTGAATACTGGCTGTAGGTTATTTTGCCCTCTGGCATGAGATATCGGGTTACTTCCTGCCCGTTTATGTATATAACACATCCGTCGTCAACATAATAGTTCAGTTGTACTACCTGGTTGTCGGTTGGTGTTTTGCCCAGCACGAACTTTCGGCGGAAATAGCTGGTAGGTCGTTTGTTGCTCGAGTTGGTTCCATAGTCGAGGGTGGTTTTTATATCGGTTGAACCCGACACGCCTTTTATCGTGCCGTACCCGAATGGTGCCGTTCCCGAACTCCAATTGGTTGCGTCGTAATCGGCCGATTGCCAGTTGGTGTTGTCGAGCGAGCCCTTGTCATAGTAGCTCCATGTGGTATTGGTGTTGAACAACGTTGTGAGGTTGGCGATGCCTCCACTGCCTTTCCATCCTTTGAACCTATATCCGGCCGGTGCCGATGTTGTGAGTTGCACCGGAGCGAAGAGTGTTCCGTCAAAATGTCCGGTCGGTATCTTCACTCCGTTTACCATGATGTCGGCTTGTGGCAGGTTGCTGCCTATTGTCACGTTGTAGCTCTTGCTTAAGCTGAAGTAACTGCGCAGGGCGTTGACTCGGGCATTGCGCCGGCTGTTGTCGGTGATAGCTGTCATGAGCGAATTGCCCGACAGGCTGGTGTTCGACCCGCTCTGGCCTACAATCCTCCACGGACTTTTGCCGTCCATGGCGAGGGCCGGCTCAATATAATTGGCCATGTCGGTTATTATTTGCTTTGAGCGCTCGGCATCGAAGATGCTTCCTGCCACAATACAGTAGGTATCGATAAACTTACGTTTGAACTCCTCGCGTTGCAGCATGTTCACGAATAGTTGGATGAGCGAGTTGGTACTTCCCCATCCCCAGGTGTTGATTTTCATACTGTTGAGCATGTTGTCGTTCGTGAAACCCTGGTCGAGGTCCATAAACACGAGGTGGAAGCGTCCGTCGTTGCGCGAGCGGAAACCTTTCACGTTGTTGGAGTTGGTCACCCAGTCGTTACATCCCACATAACACTCTGCTGCCATGTAGTTGCAGTACTCATCTATATCTACCAAGTTGCATATCTGCTGCCATATATCATCATTATTCGGTTGGTTGGCCAGTTGTGTTGTCAGGCTCAGCCACTTCTGATAGGCTACATCGTCGCCCACCATTTGTTTGTATCCGCCGCTGAACTCAAACTGGTCCATGTCGTCCTTGTCTATACCATAGTTGCTGTATGCGAAGTTCTTGTTGTTGGTCTCTCTCAGGTTGAACATAAACTGGTACTGACCATTGATGAAGATGTGTGCCGGTTGCCATGCCTGGCAATCGATATAGAATCCGCTCGAGCGTAGTATCTCGTGTATTGCAGCATCGTATATGCGGCAGTTGCAGTCGTTGCCGCCGTTTCGCACAATGATGGCCTTGTTCTTGATGTATGGTTTCGATTCGAATATAGGATAGTCAAGGTAATTCATGCCCTCATATACTTTGGCGGCCTTCAGCTTGAATGATGCAGCCGGTTTGAAGTGTCGGCTCCATCCGCCACTCACCTCGAAGTCGGTCTCCTGGTCGAGGGCCACACTATATTCCGACATGGAGTCGGGCACAAGATACTCGAAGTTCACGGGCCGCTCCCAGCTCCTGTTTTTATTGCTCGACTGGTTGCCGTTGCCGCCATTACCACCTATACCGTTGGTGCCGTCAACATAAGCTCCGATGCGGTTGTCGTAGAGGTTCTTCCTGTCGGTCACAACCGATACAATCGGCAGGTAATACCCTTTGTCGTTGTATATATACGTACGGGTCACAACCGCACTTGGCAGCCATCCGTCTTGGAAGAGGCGGAAACGGAACACATAATTGCCGTCTTCCACCCTGAACAGGCCGTCGGCGCTCGTCTCGCCATTGGTAAGTGTAGGTGTGGTCCCATCGGTTGTGTAGCGCAACGTAGCACCATCGGGAATTGCCACCTGCACCTGGAACGGCATCGTATAAACCGTTCCTCCACGATCAACCAGCGGTGGTGGCAGCTGCTCGTCGGCAAAGGTGCTGCCCACATTGGTGGCACCCTGTGTAGGAGTCGAGGTGAAGCGCCATTCAGGGCCGCCATCGGCGGTGCGGGCAAAACTCACCCGCGACACTGCGGGCGGGTAAGCCTGAGTCAGAATCAGTTGTCCGCTGCTATTCGACAAATATATAGTGCCTCCGTCGGCATTGAGTTTGAAGCCTACTTGCTTGCCCGACTCCGTGCTGTACTCATTGCCTGTGGAATAATGGTCGAACCAAAGAGTCTTGAAGCCTTTAGACGCAACCGAGCCTATATTACTGGCAAGGCGGAACTTGCGCAGGTTGTCACGCTCGTCACTTATATACATGTTGTTCATGCTTACAGAGGCCGAGGTGGGATTATAAATCTCTATCCAACCGCCGTAGTTAAACGAAGGGTCAATCATCATGTCGATATTTCCAACCATCACTTCGTTTACCACTATTGTCTCTTGTGCCTTGATGTTGACGTATGCGGCCGTTACAAACAACAGCACCGATACTATTAAGTGTCTCATAGTAAGTTGATATTCGTCATAAGTATTCTGATTGCCAAAAAAAACGCAATGAACACGTTATTGTGCAGGCTTCAGGGTACAAAGTTAGCAAGATTTTCCGACTCATTATATAATATTATGATAAATAATTTGCAAAAATGAAACATTACACTATAAAACATCCATCATTTGCCATACATGGTATCAACATCTACTTCAACACACAGTTTCTCATACCGCACCAACAACCAATCGCCAATTCGTATTACACGTCTGTTTCCTACAATGAAACGGACGTTTAACCCAATTCGCCTATTCGCATTATGATGATTGTAAGTATCTTTTGAGCAGGCTTCTTGCGGCATTGAAGGAGTAATGGGACCGGATTTCACCCTTCCTTTTCGTTAGGCCAGATGACCGGAGGGAGGGGGGTGTCGGGGCCGGATGGACCGTCCCGTCTGAAGAGGAGACGAGCGAAGCAGATGGAGTGGCGGAGCCAAATGGCTCTTTGCGAGACCGTGAGTGCGCAGTCGCAGGGTCGTGAGTGCGCAGTCGCAGGGCCGTGAGTGCGCAGTCGCGGATAAGTTTAAGTTGGTTTTATTTTGTTTTATCACTTTTTGTTAATTTTATGACAACACCTTGGTGGCGGATAAAAAAATAATTCGTAACTTTGTGGTCTGAAACAAAAACACACATTAATATATTAGTATGAAAACAACGACACGCATTATGGCTATAATGGCATTGGGACTGTCGGCCTGCACCTCGCAGAAGGAACAGACGGCCGACGACTTTGAATATGCAAACGAGCGTTTTGCCGACTTGCAGATGCTGCGCTACAAGGTTGAAGGATTTGAGAACCTGACACTGAACCAGAAATTGCTCATCTATCATCTGAGCGAGGCTGCATTGTATGGGCGCGATATACTCTACGACCAAAACGGACGATACAACCTGACCATACGCCAGATGCTGGAAACAATATATACGGCTGAGGGTATCGACCATAACTCGGCCGACTTCAAGGCTATGGAGGTGTACCTGAAGCGTGTGTGGTTCTCAAACGGCATTCATCATCATTACGGTTCTGAAAAGTTTGTACCTGAGTTTGGCGAAACATGGCTGAGGAGTCAGATTGAAGCAACCGATGCACTGGCCGATGCGACATTCACGGCCGATGAGATTTGCCGTGTCATCTTCGACCCCGACGTAATGCCTAAGCGCGTAAATCTGGCCCAAGGGGTTGACCTGCTGCAAACCTCGGCCAGCAACTACTACGACGGTGTGACCCAACGGGAAGCCGAAGACTTCTATCTGGCACAGAAAGAAAAGGGCGACAAGGAACACCCTGTGATGTATGGCATGAACAGCCGGCTCGTAAAACAGCCCGACGGAACCATAGCCGAAAAGCGATGGACCACGACATCCCTCTACGGACCGGCACTGCAGAAAATTGTGGAAAACCTGAAGCTGGCACGCCCGTATGCTGAAGACGAGAAACAACAGCAGGTTATCGATAAACTCATTGAATACTACGAGACTGGCAGCCTCGACACATTCGACCAATACAGCATCCTGTGGGTGGAGAATACCGAACCGCTGGTAGATTTTGTCAACGGATTCATCGAATGCTACGGCGACCCACTCGGACTGAAATGTTCGTGGGAGTCAATCGTCAACTTCAAAGACCTGGAAGCGACCAAACGCACGGAATGCCTCAGCCGGAATGCACAGTGGTTTGAAGACCACTCGCCAGTAGATGCACGATTCAAGAAAGAGAATGTAAAAGGAATTTCAGCCAAAGTGATTACGGCTGCCATCTTAGGGGGCGACCTCTACCCATCGACAGCAATAGGCATCAACCTTCCAAACTCCGACTGGGTGCGCAAGGAACACGGAAGCAAGTCGGTGACAATCGGAAATCTGACTGATGCCTACAACAAAGCAGCAGGTAGCGGTATGCGCAAAGAGTTCTGCTACTCCGACGAAGAGGTAGAACTCGTAGGCACGTATGGCGACATCACCGACGACCTCCACACCGACCTCCACGAATGTCTGGGGCACGGCTCGGGCAAGTTGCTGCCGGGAGTTGACGGCGACAGCCTCAAAGCATATGGTTCGACTATCGAAGAAGCTCGCGCCGACTTGTTCGGACTTTATTATGTAGCCGACCAAAAGCTTGTTGACCTGGGGCTCACTCCAAATCTTGATGCCTACAAAGCACAATACTACAGCTACATGATGAACGGATTGATGACTCAGCTCGTGCGCATCCAGCCAGGAAACAACATTGAGGAAGCCCACATGCGCAACCGCTCGCTCATCGCACACTGGTGCTACGAACATGGAAAGGCCGGCAAGGTGGTTGAAATGGTGAACCGCGACGGCAAGACATATGTAAAAATCAACGACTACGAACAGCTGCGCAACCTCTTCGGAGAACTCCTGGCCGAGATACAACGCATAAAAAGCACCGGCGACTATCCTGCCGCACAAGATTTGGTCGAGACCTACGGTGTGAAAGTAAATCCAGAACTGCATCGCGAAGTACTCGAACGCTACCGAAAACTCAACCTCGCACCGTACAAGGGATTCATCAACCCAGTATATAAACTCGTGACCGATACCGACGGAACGCCTACAGATGTAACCATTGACTATACCGAAGGGTATGCCGACCAAATGCTCAGATACAGCCGCGACTACCGTACACTCCCTCTTACAAACAATTAAGCAGGAACTGCGGGCAAGCATGAACGGAGTGGCATCGGCCGCCATGAGACAGACTGCCGACTACCGCGTCAACTTCGGCGTTGAACTGCCACGCCTCAAGTCACTGGCCGCCAACTATCCACACAACCATGAACTGGCTCAGGCACTGTGGAAAGAACCAGTGAGAGAATGCCGCATCATGGCAACCATGATTGAACCCCACGACGAAATGCGTGGAGATATGGCCGACATCTGGACAGAAGACATACACACGGCCGAACTGGCACAAGTGGCAAGCATCAACCTGTTTCAATACATAGAAGGTGCGCCAGGCAAGGCTCTGCAATGGATTGCCGACGACGACAGCATACGCCAGTTGTGCGGACTGTGTACCGCCTATCACCTGCAACGCAGGGCATGTCTTGATGGGCGGCAACTGCAGGAACTTGCCGACCAGGCACAATCGCTGTCACAAAGCGCCGACCTGGCGGTGAGGCGCGTGGCAAACAACATATTCAGCACCTTGACACAGGAGGTGTCAGCCAATAACCAATGAGCAACACAAGATGAAGGATTCAGACAAACTGACACAAGCCTTGGAGTTCCTCACCGGGTATATCCGCATGAAGGGACAGCGCATGACCCCCGAACGCAAGGCTGTGCTCGAGGCGGCATACACGTTCGACACACCTTTCACCGTGACACTGATGAAAGAATACCTCGACAAAGTATATCCAATATCGCGTCAGACCATACACAACACGCTGGATTTCTTCTTCAAGATAGGTCTCATACTGAAACGGCCTATAGGCAGCCGTACAGTAGAGTACGAGACTTGCTTCATGACACAGACACACCATCACCTGGTATGTAAGACATGCGGGCAGCTATTCGAATTTCGCGATGCAAGTATAGAGCAGTTCCTGCAACAGAAACGCTACAAACGGTTCAAGATGACCGACTGCGCCGTCGTGATTTACGGAACGTGCCACAAATGCCAAAGCAGGCTGAACCGCGACAAACGTAAGCAAAGACAACGCGCCACAACAAAGATAACAAAACAAAATAAGAATCGTTAATAGCATTCAAAACACAAGACAACGACGATGAAAGCAGACGTACTATTAGGACTCCAATGGGGAGACGAAGGAAAAGGCAAAGTAGTCGATGTACTTACACCGAAATACGATGTGGTAGCACGCTTCCAAGGCGGGCCGAATGCTGGTCATACGCTCGAGTTCGAAGGCAACAAATATGTGTTGCGTTCTATTCCATCGGGCATATTCCAAGGCGACAAAGTTAATATCATAGGCAACGGTGTAGTGCTTGCTCCCGACCTCTTCATGGACGAAGCACGAGAACTCGAGAAGTCGGGACATAACCTACACGGCAGGCTCCATATCTCAAAGAAGGCACACCTCATCATGCCGACACACCGGTTGCTCGATGCTGCCTACGAAGCTGCAAAAGGTAAGGACAAAGTGGGTACCACGGGCAAGGGCATCGGCCCTACATATACCGACAAAGTGAGCCGCAACGGACTGAGAGTGGGTGACATACTCGACAACTTCGACGAGAAATATGCTGCACACAAAGCACGTCACGAGGAAATACTGCGTTCGCTCAACTATACCGGCTACGACATCACCGAAGTGGAGCACCACTGGATGGAAGGTGTGGAGTACATGAAGCAATTCGAGCTTGTGGACAGCGAACACGAGGTGAACAGACTTCTGCGCGAAGGGAAGTCGATACTGTGCGAAGGGGCTCAAGGTACTATGCTCGACGTGGATTTCGGTTCGTACCCATTCGTCACGTCAAGCAATACCATCTGTGCCGGGGCTTGTACCGGGCTTGGTCTCGGTCCCAACAAGATAGGCGAAGTATATGGCATCATAAAGGCATACTGCACACGTGTGGGAGCCGGTCCGTTCCCTACCGAACTATGTGACGACACCGGCAGCAAGATTCGCCGGATAGGGCATGAATACGGAGCCGTTACCGGTCGTGAACGCCGTTGCGGATGGATTGACCTCGTTGCACTGAAATATGCCATAATGGTGAACGGCGTCACAAAACTCATCATGATGAAGAGCGACGTACTCGACACGTTTGAGACAGTAAAGGCGTGTGTGGCATACAACCATAATGGAATGTTTTTGGATTACTTCCCATACGACATCAACTCTGGCATCGAGCCGGTATATGTCGAAATGCCTGGATGGAAGCAAGACCTGTCGCACATCACATCGGCCGACCAGTTCCCTCAGGCATTCCGCGACTATATCACATTACTCGAACATCACCTCGAAACACCTATTGCCATCATATCGGTAGGCCCCGACCGCGAGCAGACCATCGAACGCAATTGCTGATAACGACACCGTCCAAGACCCGCCTTGCGTATTCCAGCCATGGATTACAAGAGTGGGTCTTGTCTGAATACCGCATTCTTTTAAGTAAAAACACAATCAAGACGCCATACTCTAAAAACGGCCGCCTATAAAGGCTCAACTCTTTCAAGGAATCTTTTTCTGCTCTCAATGAATTACATAACGGTAACAGCACCGCAAAGCTTCAAACACTGTAAGATTACTCTTCCGCCTTCGAAGAGTGTTGCCAACCGCGTGCTGATGCTTGCAGGCCTCAGCGGCATCAAGCCTCAGACGGTGTTACAATGCCCGTACAGCGACTTGTGCGATGACATACGGGTGTTTGCACAATTGTTGGAAGATACCGAACGGGGCCTGGTAGATGTGGGAGCAGCAGGTACTGCGATGCGATTCGGCACTGCATACCTTTCGGTCACTCCCGGACGACACATAATCACAGGTACGCCACGTCTCCAGTCGCGTCCCATCGGATTGCTGGTCGATGCCCTACGCCACCTTGGAGCCGACATCCAGTATGTTGCCAACGATGGATACCCTCCACTTTGCATCAACGGAAATCCATCAATGTGCGGAGGTTCGGTAACCCTCAAAGGCAATGTCAGTTCACAATTCATCTCAGCCTTGCTGATGATTGCCCCCACTCTTGCAGGCGGCCTCACCCTCCACCTTGAAAACGAAGTGGTGTCGCGACCATATATCGAACTGACTATTGGACTCATCAGGCAGTTTGGGGTGGAAGTGGTATGGACCGATGCGAACACCATAAGAGTTGAATCCAAACAGCTCATCCCACCATCACACTTTGACATCGAGGCCGACTGGACAGCCGCATCCTATTGGTATGAAATAGCGGCACTGGGGCAAACCGATGCCATTTCGTGGAACTCACATCTCTACCACGACAGTATGCAGGGCGACAAGGTGTGCGACGAGATATTCAGATTAATAAACTTATCGCCCCGGTTCTGCTACGACTTCACACTCTGTCCCGACCTTGCTCAAACCATCGTCGTGACATGCTGCATGATGCACCGGACTTTCCGTTTCACGGGATTGCAAACACTGCGCATTAAAGAGACCGACCGCATCGAGGCACTACGGGCGGAACTGGCAAAACTGGGATATGTGTTGCATACCACCGACTCCACCATTGAGTGGGACGGCACTAGCACCCCGACATCTACCCCACCCGTCATCAACACCTACAACGACCACCGCATGGCAATGGCCTTCGCTCCGTGTGCCATAACCATGGGATGCATACGGATTGCCGACCCCGACGTAGTTACAAAATCATATCCTACATTCTGGCGGCATCTGCAGCAAACCGGATTCAACCTGTCATACAACACATGATTTACCTCATCCTCTCACTCATAATCCTTGCGATAGCAACAGCCATCATGGGGTGGCTGCGAAACCGGCACCTGCACCGCCAGCTCCAGCGGGGCGAAATAAGCGAACTACCTTCCATAAAACAAGTGGAAGACATGGAATGCTGCGGCAGGCACGAGGTGTGCGAGCGTGACAGCCTCATGGCGGCAGTGAGCAGGGAGACAGAATATTTCGACGATGAAGAACTCGACCGCTACCGCGGCACACCGTCCGACGGTTATACGGAGGAGCAGGTAGAAGAGTTTCGCGACATACTGCTGACCATGCGCGAAACCGAAGTGGCTGCTTGGGTGCGCAGCCTGCAACTGCGAGCCGTGGAACTGCCCGACGAGCTTAAACCGGAAATTCTGCTCGTCGTAGGCGAGCGGCGCGGAATCGGCAGATAGATGGGTTGGATAGGTAGTATATATGGCAAAAATGTTATTTCCCGCAATATTTTTCTACATTAGTGCAAAAATATAGCGTTATATATGCTGTACTAATTATTTTTTTCATAAATTTGTCGATGCAAACTCATGACACATACGACGCAATGATAGCCAGACATCATTGACTGTAGGTGTTTTTGGGTTCAATGTGCCAACCGACAATCCAGGAACTTCGCAAATTCCATAGTCACTGTCGCTAAGTCATACCAAAACTTAATTGAAGATATCAACTCCAGCCTGTGCGGCTGTGCTGTATGCAGGCAATGACTTGTGTATTGTAATAATGTCAAATAAACTCAAACTATAATAATCTAATCTCTAAAGTATATGTTAAGAACCGTCATTTTTGCTTTTCTGCACTGTCTGATGACCGGCAATGTCGTGTCACAGAATATTCATACCATAATCTTTGCTTCAACAAGTGATGTCTCAATCGGAGCCGGTTGTGCAAAAAATTCGGATTCGTTCGAGTCCTTCACGTCAAGGGTGGCCAGGGGACTCGGAATACCGCAACTGCGAAATACGCCAAAGAAATATGTTGGTCTGGAATGTTCCTCCAAATCATATAACTCGTTTATCGAGAGCTTTGAGTGCAAATCGGAGGATATCGTATTTTTTGCATATTTTGGTCATGGTGCACCTACATCGCAATCAGAGTTCCCTCTAATAGGGTTTCACAAAGATTATGTCAGTATTCCATTAGAGGATGTGAAGAGAGACTTAATTGCCAAAGGGGCTAAATTTGTATTTGTAATGGGCGACTGCTGTAACGGTAATACAAGTGACAGACCGAGAGCAAGTAAGAAATACGGAACAGACAACATCATAGGCACCACATCTGGTTTACAACCACAATTATCAGTCAACTTTGTACAGGCCGACAGTTCAGAGCCACGTGTCTTGAAGCAACTATTCGGCCAGGCCGGCTCGCTGATTGCAAGCGGTTGCAGACGTGGCGAAAGTTCGTGGTATGGTTATGGCTACGAGGGAGGTTATTTTACGAATGGTTTTATGGAAGGGCTTGATGAATATATCAGCCAGAATCCAATCGAGCCGTCATGGGATGCCCTTATGGAAATTGTGCGTAAAAGGGTTCGAGAATATTCCACAATTCAATTGTCACTACCTGGAAATATAAAAAAAGCCAAAGGCCAAGAAGAACAAACCCCTATATGGCAGTCTATAACTCACGCCTTCAGGCCAATATCAAAAGACGCAATACAAAATAATGGGAAACATTCAGTGAGCGAACTATTAAATTTGTTAAAGAGTTCGAAGCAGTCTGACACTGATGATTGAAACAGATGTCTGACGATTCCTGAAATCTAATTCATTATATAAGGCTGACGTCATACATATTAGGGCGAATCTTAATCTGCGAGTGTGTACTTGAACCACCGTGACTGCGCTCTCACGATAATATTCTTCAGGACATAAATAATGTTCATCTAAGAATACCATAGAACGATTGGCGATAAAACCGACAATGTAGTATGGTTCAGATTAATGCGTAAACATCATGTAGGCATAAAAGTATGGAAACAACAAAGTATGCCAAAATAAAGAGAGTAACTATCAAAAATAACATTGAAGAAGTTTTTTTTTATTATTTTTTTTGCCAATTCAAAATAAAGACCTATCTTTGCAGCGTTCATTCAGAAGCCTGAACGGGCAAGAGGGTGGACGGACATAATAAAAAGGCGTTTACTTAGCGCTTTGTTTCTTGACTTTCAGGAACTTCGCAAACTCCAGAATCACTGTTAGAAAACAAATGCAATAGTAGATGTCCTGTGGTGGATATGTATATTCTACACCTTATTGTATTATAAATAAGGTTGTGAACATTATACTATCCATGCGTGGGCTTCTGCGTTGCTCGTTTAGACAGTGATGGGCAATGCGAAGGCCTCTGGAAGCGGACGAGCAACAGTACAGACTCTCACGCTTTTTTCTTTGTGTACCTAATCAAACAAAATACTAAACAAAACGATCCAAATCTGTGAGTCTATAGGTCTGTTAAGAATCTATGAGATGCAAAAATTGCGGATGGCCTAACAGGCCTGGGGAGACAACGTGTGCAAAATGTAGTACCCCATTAGAAATTTCGGAACAACCAGAAACAGAAGTCGCACCTGTAGTAGAAGAAAAACCTCGGAACTTGAAGGCCACAGTGCTTGAAACCGCCTCGTCGGATCCCGTGCAAGCAGTTGAAGATGAGACCGAAGACACAGACATGTGTCCAAAATGCGGTTACCCAATGCGTAAGAACACAAATAAGTGTCCGAATTGCAATTATGTCATAAATACTAATCAGAATAACAATTTAGAACATCATCAGACACGTATGGAACAATCAGCACAATCAAACAAACCGATTTCGAGTACTATCAACCCTTATTTGGTTGGTTCTGCACCGGAACCAGGATTCACACTGACACCAGTGAAACGAATCAATGAGAGAAAAACATTCGAAAGCATTCTTTATGAAGGACAAGAGGTAGAACTTCGGAGAGACAACACCGAAGCCGACAACACCTCAATTACATCACAGGAGCAGGCCGTCATACACAACGAAAACGGTAATTGGTACATAACCGATAAGAGTGAGCAGGGCACTACATTCGTGAGAGCCACCAACAAGACCCAACTTCAGGATGGTGACATAATTCTCTTGGGCAATCGCCTATTTGAGTTCCGGTCAACCGACAACTAAACACCCAGTAGCAAGCATGGCACAACGATGCGACTTTACAAATGGCAATTTGATTGACGACAAGTATCAGGTAGAAAAGGTTATCGGTGAAGGCACTTTCGGCAAGGTATATGCTGTGAAAGACCACACAGGCAGTTTGTATGCCTTAAAGCTTTTGCGACTATGGGAAATACATCCCGACCTGCGTAAAGGCCTTATCAATCGTTTCGACATGGAGTATGAAACAGGGTTGATAAAAAGTGAATATCTGGTTCATTCTTTCTCACATGGGCTTGTAAAAGGCAATCCCTACATTGTCATGGAATATTGCGGTGGCGGCGATTTGCTTAAAGCATCAAAAGGAGGTCTGATAGACTACACCGTGGTTGCCACTTGCATACTCAAAGGGCTCAAAGCGCTGCACAGCAATGGCAAGGTTCACCGAGACCTAAAGCCCGAGAATGTGTTACGTAAAAACGACGGAACATTTGCTCTGACCGATTTTGGCATCTCAGGCGACCGAAATAAGCGTATGACCGAACGCAACATTTTCGGCAAACCGAAACAATTATTCGGAACATACGCATATATGCCGCCAGAACAACTCAGACCAACACACCGCGATGCCACCGTGCTGCCTACAACGGACATCTTTTCGTTTGGGGTAACCATGTACCAGCTGATAACAGGAGAACTCCCTTTCGGTCCGCTTTCCGATGAAAGCGAACTGCCTCAGTACCTTCACAACGCGCGTGAGGGAAAATGGAATATAAAACTGCTGAGCAAAAAAGATGCAAAGGAATGGTCTCCGCTTATAGAGGGGTGTCTTCATCCGGAAATAGAAAAAAGGGTGCAAACAGCCGACCAAGCCCTGACCCTTGTTCCTAAATATAAAGATACGGTGGAAGGCTCAAAACAGGAAATCAAAGGTTACAATACGAAAATAGTAAACGGTGTACTGTTAAGAATAATGCAAGGTGAACAGTATGGCCGCGAATACCGTCTTGATGATATCATAAACGAGCAACGGCCAATATTGCATCTGGGCAGAAAAGACTACGGTATAGAAAATAATATCGCCATAAAAGAAGAAAACAGCTCATACATATCGCGCTACCATTGCACTCTCGAATTAGACTACGATTCGGGTGACTGGATTATACGCGACGGACAATGGCGGCCAGGTTTCTCTTCAGCATGGCGGCGTTCAACCAACGGCACTTATGTAAACTCAACAGAAGTGTCTGACAAGGGTATGCCGTTCCGACCAGGAGACATCATATCAATCGGTGAGGTAAAACTGAGAGCAGAAGGATATTAGTATTATTTAATAAAAATACAATGGCAAATCAAGCAACTATCAAAGCCCAAGGCACCACTTTTGCAGGATCCATAGCAGCAGGTATGGGCTCAATATTCAGCCCTGGAGGCAAAAAATATTACATTCTCGAACACAAAGTATCAACCAAGTATCACAAGGCAGGCGAGTCGCAGCAAATAATAATCGATACAATAGAATTGGGCCGAGGCTCACAATGCCAAGTTCGGTTTGACGAAAAATTCCCTACGGTGTCGCGACGTCATGCCGCTATTGTAAAGGACGGCGACAACTGGAAACTGGTGCAATTAAGTCAGAAAAACTCCACATTCCTCAACGGACAGCCAATCAAAAACGAATGGTATCTGCAAAACGGAGACGAAATCCAATTGTCGGTTAACGGACCGAAACTTGGATTCATCATCCCAACCGGAAACAAATCTACTGTAGGCTCAATCGGACTGACACGACGTCTCAGCCTTTTCCGTCAGCAAGCTATGCGGCCTTACAAGACTGCTATAACCACGCTGTGTGCTGCAATTGTAGTGTTGGCTGGTGTGGGAACCTATTTCTTCATCCAACAGAATGATAAAATAAACAGCAGCAAAGCTGGCATTGCAGCACTCTTACAACATTCTAACACAATGGATTCGCTTGCTGTCATACAAGATTCAATTTATCAGGCACAGCTAGATTCGGTGGCTCGTATAAAAGGACAAAATACGACAGTGGTAAAGACTATAATGGTGAAAGCCGACGAACGAATACAAAAGGCAATCAGTGAAGTCAAAACGTCTATATATGCAGTGAAAACAACATGGTATATACAGAGTCTTGAACAAAATAAATCGCTTGGACAAGACGAATGGACCCGCGTCAGTGACAAAACCATGACAGAATACGGTACAGGATTCTTGCTCAGTGATGGTAGATTCGTCACAGCCCGACACAATGTACAGCCATGGTTCTATGGTACAAACATTCTTTACAATGCCCTGGCTACACTTGCACCACAATCAGACAGTCTCATGGTTCATGCCGACATTGTTGCAACCTCTAAGGACGATGTAATAACGCTTACAGATGCCGACTTTATTACAAATAAAAGTCTCGATGAGTCATTCACAACTAACATAGACGGAGAAGAACGTACATGTACAGCCATGATTCCTATGAACAACGGAGACCAGACAATTGGCTCAGATGCCATGTATGGTGCTGGATGGGCATATGCACAGGTTAACAAGATAGGGAAAATTAAAGCAAACGAAACCATGTCGTCATCAATGAACTCTGGAACAGCAGTACACATACTTGGTTATTCCGAACAGATGACTAAGGGAGGCGGACAGACAGAACCAATCTACAGCAAGAACGTTGTATCTGGCGATGGACTGAACTCAGGAAAATGCATCCTAGTTGCTGATGGAGTAGTAAGGGGATATTCTGGAAGCCCCGTGTTCGTATATACTAACGGACAACTTGAGGCCGTCGCAATAACTGTCGAAAAAGAAAGGGCCTCACAACAATACGGAATTTTCAGTAATAGCATATCTCAGGAACTACCCCAATATAATCAGTTTATCCCTCTGTCTAACTTAAAATAGACTCACATCAACCCAATCATTGCTTCGTAAACAGATGAGTAACATTAAATTCAAGATTGCAGCGAAAACCAACGTAGGCATGGTTCGCACAAATAACGAAGACAATTTCCAGGCAGCAAGCGATCTTAGTGTTAATCCCATGACCTGGGTAAACGACGTGGAGTGTGACCTTGGAGACAAAGGTGCACTCCTTGTCGTAGCCGACGGAATGGGAGGAATGAATGCCGGCGAGGTGGCATCAGAATTAGCCATAAATACTATCAGAGACTTTTTCAATCCTGAACATATCACTGAAAAGGTGGTATCGACAAGAGTCGGTGTAGAATCGTTTATGAAACGAGCCATAACAGAGGCCGACAAACGCATAAAAGCTGATGCCAAGAAATATCCAGAGCATAAAGGAATGGGTACCACAATAGTGATAGGATGGATATTAAACGGAAAACTTTATGTAGCATGGTGTGGCGACAGTCGCGCCTATATATATAATCGCGTTTTCGGACTGAGGCAGATTACAAAAGACCATTCATACGTACAATCGTTGATAGACAAAGGCAAGATTTCGCGAGAAGACGCATTCGACTATCCAGACAGCAACATTATCACTAGATGCCTGAGCGACAGCGACCAAAAAGCACGACCAGACTCCATAAGCGAACCTATAGCACTGAATAACGGTGACATAATCCTCCTATGTACAGATGGACTATGTGGCATGATTCGTGACCATGAAATAGAGCAAATTGTCGCTGAAAACGAAGGAAACCTTAACGACTGTTGTGACAAGCTTATAGATGCTGCGTGTGAAGCATCAGGTCAAGACAATATAACCGTGGCTCTATGCAGAATCGTTGCAGGAGCGGCAGAAGCCAAACGGGTCATACGTAAAAACAAACTGTCTAACACCGTGTCGTTCGAAAAACGAGAAAGCACAATCAACAAACAGGGAATTATCAAAACATGCATTGCAACGCTTGCGGCAGCAGCGATGTTTGCCTTAGGATATTATATTGGCAGAATGAATATTATTTAGCCATCCTAAAAAAACAACTGGTATGGGAAAAAACATTACTATTGGAAGAGACGTAATAAATGACTTACGTATTCCACAGGAATATAATACCGTGAGTAACCGTCATGCCGAAATAGAAGAAACCGATGGAGGGAGATTGTACCTTATCGACCACAGTACCAATGGCAGCATGGTCAATGGCAGAAAAATAAGAAACATGCGACTCGAAATCTCTGAAGGCGATGAAATAAGGCTGGCTGATGCATATCCGTTGCAGTGGAATGATATCAAATCTTTTTTCCCACATCTATTTAGCGCAGCACCTGAAATAAAACCGAAACCTCAGAGCAGAGCCACACAATTGCATCCAACACCGATAACCAGCATCAGTACAGATAAGAACAGAGATGAAGCAGAGAATATAGAAAAACAATTGAAACAAGACCTTGAATCTGTAAGAAATAAATGGAGCTGGGGCGCATTCCTGCTAGGTTGGATATGGGCTGCAGGACATAATATATGGTGGCCCTTGCTCGTCTTGCTCGTCTTGCCAATTTTGTCTGCCATACTTCTGTTTGTTTTTGCACCTATAGGTTTTATCCTCTTTGCATTATCTGGTATAGTTGGTATTGTCATAAGTATAAACCTCGGGATAAGAGGTAATTCTCAAGCGTTGGACAAAGGCTGCTTTAAGTCGTTTGAACACTTCCGTAGTAAAGAGCGTAAGTGGACAATTGTGGGAGTTGTAGTATGGATCATCTCTATTGCGACAAGTGTCGGCGGATGCATAATTCTGTCACAAACCATACTTGAACTTATTGATGCGATATAAAAATGGAAGAATACTCTATATTTCATGAAAGATACAAGCTTGAAAAGCTGTTAGGCAAAGGAGCCTATTCAGAAGTGTGGCTGGCTCACGACGAGAAAACAGACATAGAGGTAGCATTAAAAATATTTGCCCCATCTACAGGTCTTGACGATGTTGGGCTTCAGATGTTTGCACATGAATTCTCGCTCGTTGTCAATGTGAGCGATGCAAATATCCTGAAACCGCTGTTCTATGACTCGTATGAACGAAAACCATATCTAGTACTACCCTATTGCAGGCAAGGCAGTATAAAAAGAAAAATAGGTGAAACAACCGAAGATGAAGCATGGACAATAATGCTGGACGTAGCGCGTGGATTGAAATCACTACACAGTCAAGAACCACCAATCATCCATCAAGACATAAAGCCCGACAATATCCTCATTGCCGACGATGGTCATTACAAGATAACAGATTTTGGAGTAAGTACCAAGGTACATTCTACATTGCGCAAAAGCATCGGCCTCGAACTCACGTCTGCTGGAACAAGCGCATACATGGCACCCGAGAGGTTTAGCAGGCAGAATACACCAATAATGCCAAACGATATATGGTCGTTAGGTTCCATGGTGTATGAACTGTTGACTGGAGAAGTGCCGTTTGCCGGTAATGGAGTGGTAGAAGGCGGACTGCTACAGAAAAGCGGTGCAGAAATACCCGAACTGCCGGGTAAGTTATCGAGCGAGTTGAGGAAAACGATTGAGAGCTGCCTTGCACTGCTTCCATATAACAGACCAACAGCAGAACAACTGGAAGAAATATGTAGCAAGAGGAAAGCTCCTGTTAATAATAACAAGAATAAATTATACTTCTTGTATGTTTTAGTGGCAATTCTTGGAATAGCATGTGGAGCGATATTAAGGATAATTATATAAAACATAGGTACTAATAACGTAAACAGTCAATATGATGAAAATTAATATTACCATACGATTACTATCGGTATTTCTAACATTAATATTTTTTAGTCTTTCTTTGAAAACACTTGCCCAAAGTAGTTTAAGTTCTAGGTTTGAGTTTCAACAAAACGCAAAATATGAGGCCCAAGGAGGCATAGTGTACATTATAGGGCCGATTAATTCGGCAAAACTGGTATTATCATTGGAAAACGAACCCGACTCCATAACAGAAGTCGTCAGCTTCACTATTGAAATTACAAATAAGGTTAAAGAATCTATTCACCATACGCTATCTGAGGGTAAGATAACGATAGATCCGTATGATTTGCCACATTTTTCCGTGTCACAGGACGTGGACTCAATTTTTTTCAGAATTGCTTACAAGACAGGAGTCTGCAATTCAGAAGGAATCGTAGAAGAAACAGAGCATAATGCCAGTGGACTGCGCAGGCTAAGAGTATTGGCTGAAGCAAAGTCTGATGTTTCTTTGGCAGAACAGGATTTTCATCTGCTTCCAGGACAGCATGTCAATATCACTTCTTCCCATGAGGGAGGATATGAAGACGATGCCCAGTGGAGCATTGTATGGAAAGATGGTGACACGGAAATCAGCAGAGGTGCCTTGGAGTTTACGGCCAGTAATGTCCAGACTCCCACGGTTCATAACATTTCCATGACAATCACTAATACGACACCAAATAACAAAGTATGGTATAGTCACACCTACAACTATACTATCACAGAATACCCGTCAACTGGCGTTACGGCACGTACCGATAAGCGTTATGTGCTGACATCAAACGACCAGCAAAGGTTAAGTGTGTCGGCCAGTGGCGGAAATCCTGATGGATGGGAATATGCATGGAGTGAAGGAGGCAGTGTCCTAAAGGAAAACAAGGATGAGAGTTTTCTTGACTATCAACCCAAAGACATAAAAACTCCAACAACCAAGATAGTAAGTGTTGTGTTAAGAAACGTAGCTACAGACTATTCTACTGAACTCTATAGGGATACACTATACTTCACCTTGTCTATTTATCCAATGCCAATAGACAATACGACAACAGACTTTAACTTATTTGTGAAGTCTGACACCGTTATTACATTTGAAGCGTCAACAAGTGGTGGAAACCCCGAAGGGTGGGAATATTCGTGGAAAGTAGATGGGTATGAAAAGAATACAGACCAAATATTCAATTACGATGTAGTTTACAGGGATTATGGTAAATAC
The DNA here is from genome assembly GCA_937915745.1 of uncultured Prevotellaceae bacterium. GTDB lineage: Bacteria > Bacteroidota > Bacteroidia > Bacteroidales > Bacteroidaceae > Colivivens. The sequence continues at coordinate 24,426 of CALGGJ010000090.1, forward strand.
CAAGATACACACGTTATTACATTGTCTGCTGCGAACTATGCCTCTGAAGTTGACGGGAAGCAAGAATTGTACAGTAAGAATGACTACAGCTACAATGTCACAGTATATCCAAGGCCATATTATAAAGTAATAAACGGAATGCAAGAAATCGAAGTGCATGAGAATGGTTATACTGCCCAGCTAGATACAATAGAGATGTATGTGGGCGAAACAGTCGAATTCTCATTCACTACACACGACGGATTTCCAAATGGTTGGACACAGGAGTGGAGATGCCTAGGCAAAACACTTGGCAATCAATCAACACTGCAATATAAAGCAGAAACTGAAGGCACCTTCAATATATATGCACACATCACAAATACTGTCACTCAGCCCGACGATAGTCAAAATGTATGGTTCTATAGGGTGCAGAAATATCCGATTATCGTGCATCCGAGACCTATTGCATATTTTGCTGATACACATGCATCAAACGACTCACTAAACGTACTGACTGGCGATTCAATCACCCTTACTGTTGTGCAAGACAATATTGACTATAGTCAGTTGAAATACACTTGGTACAAAAACGGCATTAAGGTAATGACAAGTGACACCTACAAATATCTTGCAGAGCTTGAATCAGCATCTGAGGCAAGACAAGACGTGATAAAATGTGTGGTTGTAGGTAGTTTAGTAAATAATCCAAGCCAAAAGGTAACATTAACCCTCGAACGAAAAATCTCTGTATGGCCTTTGCCAAACGTTGCTATAGATTCTAAGGGCAATATAGAACAACATATTGAGACATGTGGAGGTCGCCCGATGGACTTATCCGTTTTACACTCGGGTGGTCAGAATGACGGATGGAGTGTGAAATGGTACCATGGTGATGCACTTTTAGACGAATCCGAATTTAATTTAACGCAGTTGCCTGAAAACCCTACGAATTCGTCGGTTCGCACAGACACATATAGGGTTGTGGTGACTAACACTGTGGAAAAAGTCGTACGGCTTGAAAAAGAGATGACATTCATTGTTGACGTATGGCCAAAGCCCGAAGCCCAATTAGTGCAAGAAGAGTTTATCCAATACTATGGCGACTCTATCACGCTCACACTACAGGCTACTGGAGGTTATTTGGGGGCAGACTCAACATGGACTTACACATGGCTATTCCAACCACTGGGTACAGCACAGAATCCTGTGTTTGTATCAAAAAAGCCATCTATTAATGTAAAAGTCTCGAACCCTGATAATGGAGATTCTAATTGTACCTATAACTATTATGTATGGGTATCAAACAAGTATTCGGATGGGAGTCTCTGGTACCGCAAGCAGCATCATGTTGTAGTTCATGCATATTCTCGTGGTAAGATCGATGCGGTTGCATTGGAAAAAGATAGTGTGAACATTTATTCTGGCCATGTTGTCAAGTTGGCTGCAAAATATATGGGAGGTTACAGTTCTGGCTGGACATTCGAATGGACCGACAATGGCAAGCCGATGGAAAATACGAATAGTAACCCATTATATATTACGTTCCGGCCTGTCAATATATCTAACAGAAATAAAGAGGCAGAGCTTCACACATACGAGGTTCACTGTGTCAACAAAATAGACGACAACATCGGTTGTGATACCACAATCGTGTATGAACGGCAAATATGGCCAATAGCGGAATTTTCCGACGATATCACATTACGCGATTCCAACCGTGGTGTTAACAATCCAATTTCAATTCGTGAGGGCAATAGGCTCACTCTTCATTCCGATTCTGCCAAATACGGCTATTGGCCAAGCAGAGGTGATAACTGGTTGTATCACTGGACTGACAAAGATGGCAAAACTCTATTTGTAGATAATACAGAAGGTGAGGTTACGATTCCGATAATTCATCCTGGCGAAAACTACCAAGCTACAAAGGAACTCCGTTACCACCTTAATATAAAAAACGTTGGTCCGAACAAAAGTTCCTGGGCATCTCGCAATTATAGCAAAAGCATAAAGGTATATACACGGCCTAAGACACCAAAAAAATTGCAGATGAAAGGCAACGGCACGTCAGGTACGTTTGTTGTTACAATGGAGAATTTCCGCGACACAGATTTAAAATACTATCAATATTATCTTATCTTCGGATATACCGACAATGCCGGTCAACATCACGACGTTCATTCCATAAAGCAGGAAAACGATGGAGAGATACGTTGGGCCATGAATGGTGAAATACCATCTCAATACGTTAACAACGCCTACGTATATACTCTTTGGAAGTATCCTGATGGTGAGGAAATAACAAGTGGAATGCGTTTCATGCGCAATGACAAACTCGATGATGACTGGGATGGTTCTACCTACGACCGTTCGACTCGTGCGGTCCTATTGGACGAGGTCTATGTACCTACAGCTATAGAAACGGCAACATCAGACATGGATATCACACCTGTTAACGGTGTATATAATGCTATGGGTCAGAAACAGACAGGCATAAAGACTGGCCAGATAAATATTGTTGTCGGCAAGGATGGTAGTTCAAAGAAAGTATTAATCAAATGATATCGATGAAGAATATGAAAACTATATATAGAGTTGTTTGCATACTGTGTTTCATCTGCCTGTTGCCAGTGTCACGTCTGTCGGGACAGAATGCAGAAGTGGAGGAAATTGTTCAGAAATGGTATGCCATGGATGCGGCAATAGTAACAATCGAACGATATGATCAGTACATTCAAAATTTAAATGACGAGCGGTACTTGTCAGAATTCAAATTCTTGTTCCGAGATGGCAATATGCGTATTTACAATGATTTACTTGGATTGAGTTCCCAAAAAGAGCTACAACTTGATGAGTATTGCAAGTTGGTTCAAAGCCTGAATGAACATTTTAATATTAGGATAGAGGATGTTAAGATTCTAGATACAGAAAAGGATGCCAACGGAGTATGGAAAATTAAGGTTAAGTTCGGAAAGGCTTTGTCCTATAAAACGTCATGTGGCATATACTTGGATTCAGATGAGTTTTTTGGAGCTGTACACCAACTGGATGCAATTATGTCATACAATTCAGATGCCGATAGATGCGTTATAGAAGCACTCAGGGGACAGATTGAATCTGAACGTAGCCTTGATGATGTGTTTTATGTGTTTCAATCATCTGATAGTTATCGCGATAGTTTGTTAACCTATGAAGAAGCACCTATTCTAACAAATCAGTATAAACAAGCAATAATAGACGGAACTATCAATGTTGAGGAATTCCATTATCCTGACGCAGATATTCGTGTGATTCCAAAGGTAAGTAACTGTAATATTGTCACTATTGCCTATAAGCCTATACGTCGCAGGCTGAGACTCAGCTTCGGCTTTGGTCTGGGAAATGAGTATTTGCTTGACGGCACAGATGATTATCAACAATACAAGAGTAGTGGTAGTCGCCTTGCACTCGATTATGGATACACTTTCCCTTCACTCAAAAAAGTAAAGACCACATTATATACTGGTCTGGGGTTGTCGCAGTCGTCGATAACACTTGGGTTCTACGGTGTGAAAGACTATAATTTCAGTACCACTGCTGATATCGACGGTGATACATACATCCGACACTATCAGGGCCTGAGTTTAAATCAGAAGCTAAAGTTGTCAACATTTAGCGTCCCTCTATATCTTGACATCAACATGCCATTTGGCAAAGTGTTCAATATATATGCACAGTTTGGAGTTTTGGCTCACTATTGTCTCGGTAAAGGATCAGTCGATACAACAACTGGAAACGCATACGTATATGGTATATACAATTCCTATAGCAACCTTCGTCTCGACGAACATTGGGGCTACAATGGTTTTGGAAATACTACGTTCTCAAATGCCAACATCGATAACGACTATATACCAAACGTATCAAAACTCTCGGTCGATGCTCTCGGTGGATTGGGACTCAGATTTAATATTCCTCGCTCAGCTTTTGCATTTGATATGGGTGCTACCATACAATATGGACTGGAGAATATAGTTAATGAAAATCCTAACAAAATAGCAGTTACTTCAGATTCGCATTCTCGTACAAATGCCGTGGTTTATAACACGGTGTCAGGAACTACATCCACCGAGCATGTGCGCAACCTCACTGAGGGATTGAACAGCATCAAGCGTAAATCAATAAAGTTTAACATCGGTTTGATATATAAATTCTAACGAAATATGGAAAGAAAATTCGAATGTAAAAACTGCGGACAGCTTTTTATGGCTGATGATAACAGCCTGGTTGTATGTCCCAAATGTAAAAATGACAATGTGGATATTGTGAAATCTAGAAACACATTGTGGAAATACATATTATTTGGTTTGGCTATTATAGTATTAATCGTTGTGGGTTATTTCATATTCAATAACGATAATATTTCTATAGAGACAAGTAAGGAGTCCCAAGACTATGTTGACTCGGAAAATCCAGAACTTTATCAAAATGAATCATCCGAATCCATTAATTTTTATCCAGAGATTGAGATGGGTGATGTGAAACTAGATAGCGCATTATATTTATATTCATTCTCTGTTAAGTTGTTGAATCCTCAAGAAGAGCTTAAGTATAATTTTGCAATTTTTTCTGTAGATGGCGCAAATCAGATTGCTATAAGTGACAATGGGAAATTCAAAAAGATACCTCCTGCTGATAACCAATATGGTGAATACACCATAGTATTGATTGCCAATAATAAAATAGTATGGCGAGAGGCAAAACTTGGTTTTATGAAATTGGAGAAAGTAGATAAATTATCTGTTGCAGAGTTGCAGAAAATGATTGACAAGCGCGATAGCTCTCTTACTCTAATAAGCAACAAATATTTTTCGCCTGATTATGTAATTGAATACAAAGGACTTAAATACCCAGAAGACTACGGAAATAAAATCAATGATGTTTTCTTCTCCCTTGACAATTATATATGGAACTCTGTGACTGTGACCAATCTAAAGTATGACAAGTTGAATCGTATAGAGAAGATTATAGTGGATGTTGATGCAGACGAATGACCTTAACTTTATTATTTTCGAATGAAACAGATCATAAAATATATAGGTTTATTTCTGTTATGTGCAGTTATCGCGTTTTTTGTGCCAACACTTATCGAGACACCTGACACGAGAGGGACCGATATTGCGACAGCGAACGAAACAGATTTATTGAAATCTGATTCTATTATTGTGGAGGAATCTCAGCCACCTCTTGATATCAGACTTGAAACCATAAGGCAATATAAAAGTGGCAAGCTTTGTGACTTGACTTTAGAATGTGTTAACGGACTCGAAGGACAGAATATTATATTCTCCATTCCAGAACTTGGAGCTAAATATCGTAATGGCAATGGTGTTTTTAATGGAATAACTTATCCTCAATCCGGTTATTTGACCGTAGAATTACTTAATGCAGATTGCGACCCCGAAAGTGTTCTTTTAAGCAAGAGGTTGAGATTGGGAGATGAATTAATAGCAGAACCGACATCAAATCCTGTACAGGAAAGCTCTATCATCACTACAAAAAAGCTAACCGCACCTGAGGTTACAGCAATACTTAATGACAGTAGGCGTATTGAGGAATTACAGTCACATCGCATAGACGGCATAGTTAAGAATGTTAAATATGTATACGACAATGGAGTTGATCAAAGCAACTCGGAATATACTCCTCCGATTAAAGACGCGGGAAATATAAAAACAATGCTCCATCAGGAGCTAAAGTGGGCAGGACTAGTTGTAAATAGAGTGCAGTATAATGATAAAGGGGAGATAAGTACTATATATCTAACCCCCCAGTTTATAGTTGAGGATTAAAAAACTAAAAAAACAAAAACATGAAACAGATTAAAGAAAGATTATTAGTATTGGGGTTATCTCTTGTACTATGTGGCACTAATATGTATTCGCAGGAATCTTTGCAGGATTTTTGGTTTCTGTACGTTGATCATGAACCTGGCATGGGAACACATTTATTAGACAAGATTAAAGAGGTTCATAAGGAAGCATTACAGAATGGTCGAGAACTTATTGTATATTTGGCCTCAAACCGTTCGCCAATATTATATCGGGCTAATCATGAAAATGCAACAGAGGACGATGAAGAATTTAATAAATTGTTTATGGCTATAAACGAGTCGGTTAGTCATACGGTCAAACCTGATGTTGATCGTAAGCAATTGCTCCAAATGTTTGCCGAAATTTTGTATGGTAAGGAACAGGACAAATTTGATCGTTTGAAAATTACTTTTTTAGTTGGTGAAGAATTTATGAAAGGATATCATACAGACTTTTTCGCTCATATATGTGCCATATTAAAGCAGGACCAAAATGGACATGGAATCATAATATCAATTCCTAGATATAACGAGCAGCAGAAAATAGATTTCGGTACATATAATCTCATAGATAACTTTGAATCTGTTGTTGAAGTGGCTTGGTAATAATCAATAAATAACAAATAATAAAATACAGAATATAATATGACTAACATCGGTTCAAAAAACAAAAGTTTATGGCAACTTGCCTCTATGCTATCAGTTTGTTTCTTTTTAACATTTGACAGTTTTGCTCAGCAAATAACTCCAAATAATAAGGTATCCGTGTTTCGCCCCGAAATACTTGAAAGAAATCTATTAACTGATGGTCAAATAGAAAGGCTTAAACAATCTGGTGATTGGGGGCAAAAAGACAATAACAATAATAATCCTGGTTTCTGGGTTGTATATAGTGACCGAGACAATAATAAGCTCTACAAGAATGCCACAGACGATACTCCATTTACAGATAATCGAAATAGAGATCAGACTTTGAGCTTTAATGAAAAAGTATATATTGCTGAAATTAATTATAATACCAATAGGGCTCACGTGTTTACAGCAACAAAACAGAATAATAAATGGCCCATTATATCAACGATCGGAGCTACTGATAAAGGATGGATTCCCATGGATCATTTGTTATTGTGGCAACAATGTCCTGCAAATGACCGTGGTATTTTACACAAAGCCCTTTTCTTAACGGATTATGATGATTATAGTAACAAGGACTATGATCCTTATCGCTACAAGAACCCTGAAACTCAAGAGGGAAAGATCGAATTAAGTTATGATATGAACTTTTATTTCATAATGAAGGATGAATTGATAAACGGTAAGCATTGGTATCTGTTGGCTACAGCACCCAAATTGGAGAGTAATGGGTCTTCCGAATACCAATTGTATGGATGGGTAACCAAGGGTAACTTTATTGCATGGGAACAGCGTGAATGTCTGGAACCAGTTTTTGCTCCCAGCATGTTGAAGGAAATATATGGAACCAATGATATAAAAGAGTCAAAAATTCCGATAGTAGGAGTTAAAGCCAAAATTAGTACATACCTGCCATTAGGAAAGGTGACAACGTCGGTATCATCCGATTACTACAAATATCGTCTTAATGGTAAATTCCTGCGTATGCCATTGATTGATAAGCCATTGGTAAATACCCCCGATAAATATCCTGTGGCTGCATTCGCAACATCAGGTGGGCAAACTTACATACCAGAAAAACCTGGAGACTTTATTGATGTTAACGATATACGCAAGGAAGCAAATGAACATATCAACCAAATAAATATTATTTTTGTTATAGATGGTACAAATTCTATGCAGCCTTATTTTGCCTCGGCTGTAGAGAGTATAAACAAAGCCAAGGCTAATTTCCAACTTGAGGATGTTGTTGTCAAAATTGCTGCAGTGATTTATCGCAATAAGAAAGACGGGCAATATGAAACCGAATATAGGTCGCTTATCGATATTAACAGGAGTTCAGAGCTTTCGAGTTGGTTAGCAAAGGGTGGTGACTACGGTGTGAAAAGTGCTGAACGCATTGTTGAACATGAGTCTTTATATGCAGGACTGGAACTTGCACTTGATAAGGATAAAATTGGTTTCCAACGCGAGGCATCCAATATAATGCTTGTTATTGGTGACTGTGGTAATCTTGCAGACCCATCAAAACAGAAACAAATAATAGCTAAGACATGGGAAAACAATGTTAACATATCGTTTTTCCAAGTGAAATATGAGGGGAGCGATCCTTGGAGGGATTTTCGGAACCAAATGAATGATATAGTCAGATTTAGTGTAATGTCGAAGCTGGTGATGAAAATTATTACATCACAAGAAGAATACGCACCATATGTTAAAGAGAAAATTATCGATGCCAGACCAGGTTTAGGTGGAACTGAGACTATTTGGAAACGTAATGAAAGTGGGTCCAAATACTCTGATTTCTATTTCGGGGAAGGCAGATATACTCAAGAGGGTAAATCAATGAACAAGGAAGAATTGACTGCATTGATAGAAAACAACTTTGTGAAACAGGCAGCAAGCCTTGAAACACGTCGCAGATTTGTTGGTCAACTGTCTTCTGAAGTAAAAAATAGTACATCGAGTATAGATATATCACAATTGCAAGGTGTAGTATCGAAGGAGAGAATAGAAGAATGGAAACAATCAGGTGTTTTCTTGTGCTTTGAAGCAAGGGTTGATAAACAAAAAAATAATGTTGACCAGTGGATTCCTGTTGTTATGCTTAGTCGGGATGAATTACAGAAACTTCTTGAAACATTTAGAAAATTAGATGATTTGGCTGTAGTGAAAGATACAATTAATCGTGAGCCATTCATCAATGCCATGAAAGAACTTGCTCAGCAAATGACCGGCAACGGCAACATTGGTGATTTGACTGCTGGCCAGATTATGAATATGGCACGTGGCCTGCATGTACAGACCAAGATGCAAAGAGATGAAGGATTTAATCTAAAGGACATGGGAACCTCCGATGGAATGCCTAATCGCACCTATCGTAAGTACCTTGAAAACTTTCATGATAGATATCAGGATTTAAGAAGGCTCCAATCAGGGTCTGCCTTCACGAAACAAATTGGAGATACTGATTTTTACTGGATACTTGTTGATCAACTGCCATAAGATAAATAGAAACAGGAATGACTAATATTCTATATGATATTGAGAACTTACAATGCTCATATATTAAATCAGAACATGAATTGGAGAGAAAAGTGGTCTTAGAGATTGCCAAGCTTCAAATACCGCGAGGCAAACGTGTGTTCATAGTGGGTGAATCGGGTATAGGTAAGAGTACCATACTCGAAACACTGGGCATGATGAATAATACCATTGTGCCAAATCCAAAGTGTCGGTTTATTTTTTATACCAGCGATGAGTCTGAGCCAACTGACATGCAAGATTTGTGGCGAGGAGCAAGGAACAGGCTGGCAGATTTCCGATTAAAGAACTTCAGCTTCATTTTTCAGAGTACCAACCTAATGAGGAACTTCACGGCATTGGAAAATGTAGCATTTACACGAATGTTGCAGGGCTATACATCGTTTTCGTGTATGGCACGTACCCGAAAGACGCTTGTTGACTTAGGACTGGAACACATATCTGATAATCGAATGGCCGTTGAACTGTCAGGCGGTCAACAACAGCGGCTTGCATTTGCGCGTGCCATACTTCCTGACTTTACTGTGCTTTTTGGTGATGAGCCCACTGGTAACTTGGATGCAGAAACTGCCTATAGAGTGATGGAGGTACTTAATCAGAAACTTGATGAGCATAAAGGGGCCTCTGCTATCATCGTAAGCCACGACATGCACCTTGCCATCACTTTTGCAGATATTATAATAAAGATAAAGAAGTGTATGAGGAGTCAGACTGAGTCGCATGGTGAGATACAGACATATGGATTTATTGACGAAAGCTGTGTCTATCATAGGTCAGAGTCACATATTTGGAGTAATGGAACTGAATCGAAAGGTGAAGCGGAATTTGAAATATTCCTCCGTACAAGGTAATTTTATTTAATCATCAATATAATGAAACCATATATAAAACTACTAATATCGCGTGAAAGCAAGGAAGTCCTAGGTCAGCATTATGCTAATTTTTGGATTCTTGCCCTCGTACTACTCGCTACTTTTTTGAGCATTGCATTTTCATCAGGTAGCCTAAATTATTTGCGTTATAAAATGGAGGATCCTTTCACACAATGGGTTAACATCTCACAGCATGACGTGTTGACAACATCTACGTCAAGCGGTAATCTTGTCTCATTCGCCGAATTACTTGACAGTACTGTGGAACTAAAAAAGAAATATCATTACAATGATATTATAAAGAACCAGTCTGTGTGGTATTACATTCGCCCTTTGGACTATATTGATGACATCCCCATTGATAGTGTAGATGCATGCTACGTGAATGCCTTTTTCTATGAGAACATGAAAACTCCTCTGATTGGTGCCATACTTAATGAGGATAATATTGCCGAAGGTTGCAGTGTCGATACTAGTCTTATTCGTTCTGATGCAATCGGAGTAATTATTACTCTTGCGCAGGTTGAGAAGCTGGGATATGATTCCAACCATCTACCTGCATATATTAATTACATCCACCATGTAAGTTCTGATGATAAAATATCACTATTTGATAGTTTGGGCATCCGTGCGATAGATGGTAATAAATATGTGTTTCCACTTCCTGTACTTGCTATCGTCAAAAAATTGCCAGGCAATACTTCAATATTGGCTTCAACATTCTTATATAACCAAACAAATGTTCTTGATCAAAAAGTTCTAGCTTTTAACTACTATGCACATTCTGGTGATACATTGCCAGGACATGTAGTATATTCAGACTACGAATATAAAGACTATCTCCATTCCTTGATTTATTACGTTGCTGATAGTATAAAACTCGACGATATAGAGAAAACCCTTACAGCAGATATTAAACTCGCAAAAATTGGTGTAAATGTTGTTCGTACAAAAGATAACGAGTATCCACGGCTAAGAAGTTGGGCGCCTGGTTATATCTTGGAGATAGAACTTGGAAATGGCTCAGAACCCATAGAATCGTATATTCATACTGAGCATCTTCTTGCAAATCAATTTGGTACAGAATGTGTTAAACGCTTATATGATATTCAGTGCAGAAATGAAATGACACCAGGAACTCAGTATGGAATATCCATAGAGTTCGATCGTCTTGACGCTATACACAAGTTTGAGGAATTTGCAAAAAGTCAGATGATACAACTTGAAATGGCACAAGTAATATCCAAGGAAAATTTCAGCGCTGTGTCAATAATGGCAACCATACTATCATTTGCCATGGTGACATTTGCTATCATCTGCATCATAATGTTTATGGTTAATATGCTACAGAGCTATTTCCAGAAAGTGAGTCGTAATATAGGTACGCTTACGGCTTTTGGTATGAATGCCGATGAATTGGTTCAAACATACGTTATTATACTAATAGCTACATGTGTGGCAGCCCTTGCAACGTCATTAATAGGAACTTGTGTAATTGCCATTATTTTACGTTTGTTAGGTATAGTACGTGAAGCTGGCTACGATTATTTGTCTGTTTGTAGTGTCGGTACTCTTATTTGTACTCTGATTGTTTTAATAGCAACGGTCGTAACAGCAATTATCGTTCTCAACCGCCTGTTGAGTAAGACTCCAGGTGATTTGATTTATGAAAGGGGCTGACGTGAAATAGTATTCTGGGGGTTACAAACTTGCACCGTCATTCATTGCAGAAGTGATTGTGATGCAAGTTTTGGTATATTGTCATTCGAGAGTAAAGACAAAGTCGTGGAGTGTGCAGATGGAATGGTCCTTCACTGTGGATTGGAATGTGAGGAAGATGGCATGCTTGCCGGTTTGCCGGGCGAGTGTGGGTAGCGTGGTTGCCAGTTCGGTGGCTGTTTGCGGCATGTCGGCCGTTAGGCGGATGTTGCCTATCGGTTGTCCTCCACGCTCGGTCCATGGGTTGTCGAGCATGATGGTGATGGTGCCGTCGATGCCCTCGGGGGTGAGGTTGAGGTGGAGCGATGGTGTGTGTGGGCCGTTGAGGTGGTCGAGGTTGAAGTATTTGTATCCCACGATGGAGCCATCGGTGTTGTTGACTACCGGATTGGTGTTGTTACGTATGTCGTAGGGTGCTTCCATGCGGTCATCGGTACCGTAGTCCGATGCTATGTATGAGCCATAGAATGTATTGTTTGGCCATTCATGAACTGCCGTGCGTGGGCCGGTGTACCAGCAGGCTATACCTGCCGAGTGGCGTTCGAGGGGATTGAGTCCGTCGAGTGCGAATCCCTCAGAGGTATATTCACCTTCGGATATATAGACACGTCCGCCCTGCCCTTCTTCCACATTCACTTCTATTGGTGCCACCATGGCTTGGCGTGCATATTCGTCGGTTCCGGTCTGTCGGTGATAGAACACGTACCATTGGCCGTTAATTTCACAAATCGAGCCGTGTGTGTTGCCGTCGGGGGTGGCTGTGGCTATGATGTTGCCGTCTAAGTCTATGTTGCGGGCGCGGGCGTCGATAATGGTTCCTCCGTAGGTGAACGGGCCGAGCGGATTGTCGCTGTAGGCGTATGCGAGTGTGTAGTTTGATGTTGGCAGTCCAAATTCACCGTCGGCGGTGAAGCGGCTGTAGATGAACACATATTTGTCTTTTATCTTACGTATAGACGATGCTTCGAAGAATCGGAACTGCCCGGATTGGTATCGACCCGAAATCATGTCTTCAACGATTTGTGTGCCAGGCTTTATGGTTGCCATTGTCGTGGTGTCGAGTTCGGCTGCGTATGAACGTTCGAATCCCCAGTAGGCATATACCCGTCCGTCGTCGTCAACAAACACCGCAGGGTCGAAGTCGAGTATTCCATCAGTGCGGTTGGGATTGTCGGTGTTCCAGTTGCACACCTCGAACGGTCCGTCGGGCCGGCCAGCCTTTGCCACCATGCCACGTCGCCCCCACTCCTGATTGTTGGGATAGAGATAGTAGGTTTTCGTTCCGTCGGCATGGGTCACGAGTGTCACGTCGGGGGCATACAGCACATCGGCCAAGCCGTCGGGGCGCAGCAGTGAGCCGTCGCGGTTGGTGCTGACACTCAGTATCTCGCCGTCGTATCGCCAGTGGGTGAGGCTGTCGGTCGATGCCGACCACACTACCTGCTCGCGGCCGCAATAGCCAGAAATCATGCTGTCGTGGGAACCATATACATATACACGTAAACGGCCAGGGCGGTCGGGGTCTTCGAACACGTAGGGTTCACCATCGGGAATATGTTCCCATAGCGGCATGTAGGGGTTGCCGGGTGTGCCAGGTGTAGTTTGCATGGCATGCTCTGAAGTTTTGGTACACGATGTGAATGCCGCACACACCAGCCATGTGATGATGCCGGTGAGCAGCATATTGTCTAATTGTTGTTTCATGCTGATGGTATTTATTCCAAGAGTTTCTGCAGGGTCTCGTCGTCTTCGTTTTCTGTGTAGTATGTTATAAACTCTTTCGGTGTCATGCCGAAGAAGTCGCGGAACGAATTGCTGAAATGTGAGTGTGAGGAGAATCCCACACGATATGCCACCTCGGAAATGTTGACATTGTTGTTGACCAGGAAGTATGCAGCCTGCTTCAGCCGGTATGAGCGGATGAAGTTGACAGGCGACATTCCATATCGTTCTTTCATCTTGCGGTTGAGGTGTACGCGGCTTATACCCACTTGCTCGGCCAGTTCGCTCACTCCGAATGTTGAGTCGTCGAGGTTTTTCTTCAGAACTGCGTTCACCCTTGCGAAGAGGCGGTCATCAACGCTGTCGATGGTGGATTGCGAGTAGTCGAATCCCACCTCGGTACGGCGGATTCGGCTTTTCATCTGTTCGCGTAGCCGGATACTGTGTGATATTGCCCCTTTGAGCATGAGCAGGTTGAATGGTTTGCTGAGGAAGTGGTCAACCTGTAGGTTGAGGCTGTTTATCTGTGCGCGGTCGCTGTTTTCGCTTGTGAGCATGATGATTGGGATGTTGTCGGTCTCGGGGTTTCCCTTAATGCGCTTACACAGTTCGATACCATTGCCGTCGGGCATTCGTATATCGGTCACGACGATGTCGGGCCTTATTCTCAGTATTTCCTTCCATGCACTATTTCCGCTGTTGGCCGTCACCACGTTGTAGGTGTCTTGCAGTTGCTCTTTCACATATTTGCAGAGTTCCTGTTCGTCATCGACCATGAGTATCGTGCGTCTGTTCTTGACCGGTTCGTCGTCGGTATCGTCGTCCACCCATGGCTCTATGTTGGTGAATAGGTCATCGTCTTCGCGGTTGTTATCGGCAATTACTTCGCGTGGCAGCAGTTCGTCCTCGCTCAGGTGCAGATTGCCTAACGGGAACTGCATGACGAACTCAACTCCGTCGGGGTCGATATTGTGTGCTTCGATGGTTCCGTGATGCAGGTTGACGAGTTCGTTCACCAGGTTGAGTCCGATGCCCGACCCTGCGTTGGCCGATGGTGAGGAGGCTTGGTAGAATCGTTCGAAGATATGTGGTATATCCTTGGAGTCGATTCGTGAGCCGCTGTTGTATATTCGTATTTCAAACCAGTCTTTCGTGTCTTTCAGTATGCACTTGGTACGCAGTATGATTCGTCCGCCGGCCGGTGTGAACTTGAATGCGTTTGACAGTATGTTGGTGAGTATCTTCTCGAAGTGTATGGTGTCGAGCCATATAGTCACGTTTTGGTTGAGGTGTTCGATGGTGAATGTGATTTGCTTTGCCGATGCGTATGCAGTGAACGAGCTGCAGATATATTCGGCATAATCGGCAAAGTTGACTTCCGAGAAGTGCAGTCGGAATTGTCCGTCGTCGATTTTTCGTATGTCGGTTATCTGTTTCACCACGGTAAGGATACGGTTGCAGTTGCGTTGCATCACGTCGTATATGTTCAGCAGGTGTTCGTCGTCGGTTGATGACTGCAGCTGTTTGAGTGGCGATAGTATCATTGTGAGTGGTGAGCGCAGTTCGTGTGCGATGCTTGTAAACATGCGCAGCTTGGCCTCTTTCAGTTGTTCGTTGTGTCGGGCTCGGGTCAGCAGGTTGTGCTGGCGCGAGCGTTCGCGCTGTACACGATATATCTGATATCCCACAAACGAGAGTATTGTCAGATATACCATCCATGCCCACACGGTGTTGTACCATGGTTGTGCAATCACGATTCGTATTGAGCGTTCTTTGTAGTCGCTTTCGTTGTTTTCGTAGTATGCTCTGACTCTCAGCGTGTAGCTGCCCGGTGGCAGGTTGGGGTAATAAGCTTCGGCTCTTGTTGCCGGTATTTTCCATGTTTTGTCGTATCCTTCGAGGCAGTAAGTGTAGTTTATTCGGTTTGGCGATTCAAAGTCGGGTACGCTGTATGTCAGTCGTATTGTGTTTTCGCGTGCCGGCAGGTCAATCCGGTTGGCGCATTGCAGGTTGCCATCCATCACGTTGTGTTTGTTGCCGGCTTGGAAGGTGCGTTCGCGCCCGTTGACGAGCAGTCGCGTGAATACCAGTTGGTTTTTCAGGGTTTTAAGGTGCTTCATTTGCTTGGCATTGAAGCTGATGATTCCGTTGTCGCCCCCGAAGAATATCTGTCCGTCGGGCGACTGTGTGTGTGAGTTTCCATGGAATTCTCCGATGAAATATCCGCCGAATGATGAGTATCGGTGTATTTTTTCGGTGTCGGTCTCGATGCATACGATTTGTTTCTGTGTGGTAACCCAGATGTCTTTGCCTGCTACCTCGACCGATTTTATGAATTCGTCGGGCAGCAGCACGTTGGCTGTCCTGCTTTGGGTGTCGTAGAGTACGAGTCCTTTACTTGATGCTATGATTATGGTATGTTTGTTGAGTTTTGAGATGCATTGTGTTGTTAGCAGGTTTGAGTCTTTGAACTTCACTTCGGTCAATGTGTCTGTCAGTGGGTCGTAGGTGTATATGCCTTCGCTGGTGGCTATCCATAGGGTGCCGTCGGTGTCACAGAATAGTTCTGACACCCATCCGTTGAAGTAGTGCCGGCTTCTCAGGTTGCTCACCGTCTGACTGCTGATGTCGATTACATACACGCCTCGTCCGTTTGAGCCTGCATATAGTATGTTGTGCTGTTTGTCATACTCGAGGGCCATGATGTAGTCGTTGCTGATGGTTTGCAGCCATGCAGGTGTCGTAAATGCTGATATTGTCGGTTCGTCGGTGTGTGTCAGGCTGTTTTGACCGGTGGTGGCCGGTATCTTGATTTGTGCACACTGCACTCCGCCTCCGTAGCTGCCCACCCACACTGTACCGCTTGGGTCGATGAGTGTTGTGAGTGCAAGTGGTGAATGGAGTCCTGCCGACATTTGGTGTGAGCCCGACAGGTTGTCGCCCATGCCTTGGAACACTCCGCAACCGTCGGTGCATATCACGTAGCCTATGCTTGGGTGGTATGCCAGGCCTGTCACTGCCACTGCGTTGGTTTTGTTTTCGGTGGGTGAGATGGCGTGGTATGAGAAGTTGTCGTGACCGCTGGCAATTACCATCACTCCTTTTTGAAGGAGTCCGAACAGCAGGTTGCCTTCGTCGTCTTCTTCTATTGCCTTTACTTTGGCAAAGGTGAGGTTCATGGTAGGGTCGTATATGCTGAATGGTTGCAGTGTTTCGTCGGATGTGAGTTGCCATATTCCGTAGCTGTCGGAACCCACGAGCACTCTTCCGTCGCGTGTTTCGTGTAGCACGGATATCGGCATGTCGGTGTGTCCGCCTTTTATTTCGCGCACCACTTTTGTTTTTTGGTCGTATATCAGCAGTCCGCTGCCTGTGGCCAACAGTATATCGCCCGATGTGCGTACTTGCACCATGTCGTATATGCGGTGGTTGCGAATAATGTTGCTGACGTCGTCGCTCATCACGGGGTTTTCCAATGTCATGGTGTTGAGGTTTACGCGACGGAGCCTGTGGCCTACTATCCACAGGTAGTGGTCGGAGTCGATGATGGCCTTGGTACACATGTTTTCATCGATGATGGCCGACAGCCTTTCGGTCAGCTCATGATCCACCTGCATGGTGTTGCAGTCGAAAATCATGATGCCGTTTTCGTCGGTTGAAATCAGTTTGTAACCCTCCTTGGGGTAGTCGATAAACATCTGTATCGACACACCTTTCATGGGGTCTTCATCGGGTCGGAGGAAGATATGGGTGAAATGGTTGGTGGTATAGTCATAGATGTAGAGACCGTTGCTCGAATACACCCAATAGGTGCCGTCGGAGGCTTCGCGCACACCGCGCACGGTGTTGAACATCGGCATATCGGCATCTTCGGTGGTGTTGATGAGGTTGTAGAATCCGGTGCCGTCGAACAGGCTGAGCGACATGATGCCCGATACCCATGCCCAGCCTTTGGAATCGACATAGATGTCGTATATATCACTTGTGGGAAGTCCGTCCTGAGTGGTGTACATGCGCGATATCTGGGCTGTGGCATTAGCCGACATGCCCAATGTCAACGCGGTTGTAGCCAGCACACGTTTGACCATGCTGCGTATTGTAGTCATTGTGAAGTAAATTTTTTTTGTTGTTTTCGGCTGCCCTGGGGAAACGCACTAAACGTATCTTTGCAGGCGGTTTGGCTGCCCTGGGGAAACGCACTAAACGTATCTTTGCAGGCGGTTTGGCTGCAAAGATACGATTTTTCTACCATATGGAAAACATTTTACCTTTAATTATCATTATTTACATCCTGGTTTTTCTCTTTTTCTGTGCCATTGCTATCGTAATGTCATGCCAGCGGTCACATACCACTCCCCTGTTTCGCTTGCCGCGAGTGCGCACTCTCGACTTCATGAGTGCGCACTCTCGACCTCATGAGTGCGTACTCTCGGCCTCACAAGTGCGTACTCAGCAAAACACACGTCGGTGTCGGATCCTGACATGATTCTTTGCAGTAGATTCGCAGCTGCCCACATTTTTTTCACAGCACCCACACCTGCATACACATAAAAAATCATAAAAAACCACATAAACGCATTGTCGGTTGGTGCAAAACCCTTAACTTTGTAGTCAAATTACCTGCAAAGTTGAGTATCCGCGCATTTCTTTGGCAGGCAAAAATCCATAACAGACAGATGGAACTGACCTTGGACATATTGTGGTTTGCAGCCGGGCTTGTCCTGGTGGTGAAGGGTGCCGACTGGCTCACCGACGGTGGTTCGGCAGTGGCCCGGCACATGAATGTGTCGTCGCTTATCATAGGCCTCACCATAGTGGCTTTCGGTACTTCGCTGCCCGAATTTGTAGTCAGCACCATATCGGCAACCAAGGGAAACTCAGACATGTCGATGGGCAACGTTGTCGGCAGCAACATATTCAACACCATGGCCGTAGTGGGAATCACAGCCTTGTTCTGCCCTGTGGCATGCAGGGGCGCACTGTTCCGCCGCGACATCCCAGTGAACATCACTGCATCAGTTTTGGTGGCATGTTTCCTGCTTTGCCTGGGTACCGACGTGATAAGCAGGATTGAGGGAACGATACTGCTGGCCATCTTCTGTGGCTACCTTGCAATATCGATAACCCAAAGCGTGAGGTCAGACCGTCGCAGGCATGACATCACCTCATCTGCCGACACCTTGGAGCCTGCTGTTTCCGTCATGCCTATGTGGAAAGCCGTGACATACATCGTTGTGGGCCTGGTTGCACTCGTCAAGGGCGGCGACTGGTTTGTAGATGGAGCATCGGGTATTGCAACAAGGCTGGGAGTGAGCCAATCAATCATAGCACTCACCATCGTCTCGATTGGCACCTCGCTGCCCGAACTGGCCACATCGATCATTGCAGCCCGCAAGGGCGACACTGACATGGCGATGGGCAACGTGGTGGGCAGCAACATATTCAACCTGCTGCTCATAATAGGCACGTCGGCAGTCATAACACCCATCAGACCCGAAGGTATAAGCATGGTGGATATAGCCGTAATGATAGCAGCCGTCGTCACACTGGGCATCATGTGTACCACCAACCGCCGGCACAACATCAACAAGACGAAAGGTGCCATACTCATAGTCATGGCAACAGCCTACTACACCTACCTCGTCGTCAGCTCGCAAGCAACATGACTGCCCTGCATTGACTTCAAAACCAGCCATCGACACTATATCCGCGACATTTATCACGACCGAATGCCACTTTTTTTACTTTATGTTTCATCTATTAACACAAAATCACTAACTTTGCAGCCGAACAGCCTGCAAAGTTACGTCCCCGTGCGTTTCTTCAGGGCAGCCGAACAGCATATAAAAACACACATGGGCCGACTCCACAGACAGCCGTGAGTCAACAAAGCAGCACGGCGACCAAGGCATGAGGCAGAAAACAAAGACGAAACAACAAAACCAATGGATAAAT
Organism: uncultured Prevotellaceae bacterium; assembly: GCA_937915745.1. Lineage (GTDB taxonomy): Bacteria > Bacteroidota > Bacteroidia > Bacteroidales > Bacteroidaceae > Colivivens. The sequence goes on from CALGGJ010000090.1 coordinate 43,701, forward strand.
TAAGCTACGCACTGGGATTAGGAATAGGCCAGCAACTGCGACAAATGGGGCTGAAAGACATCTTGAACATCGACGACTTTGCACAATCGATATCCGACGTACTCAACGCAGGCGACCTCAAGCTGAGCAACACCGAGGCACAGGGCATCGTACAGTCGTTTTTTGCCCAGCAAGAAAAACGTATGAACGAAGAACGTGCCGTGAAAGGCCGTGCCGAAATAGAAAGAGGACGCGCATTCCTCGAAAACAACTCGAAGCGCAACGGAGTGGTTACCACCAAGAGCGGCCTGCAGTATGAAGTACTGAGCGAAGGCAAAGGCCGACACCCCAAAGCCACCGACAAAGTGCGCTGCCACTACGAAGGCCGGCTCATCGACGACACCGTATTCGACAGCTCCTACCGCAGAGGCGAACCAGCCGTCTTCGGACTCAACCAAGTGATTGCCGGATGGACCGAAGGACTGCAACTCATGGCCGAAGGCGCCAAATACCGATTCTACATACCATACCTGCTGGGATACGGAGAAAACGGAGCCGGCGAAATGATTCCACCATACGCAACACTGGTGTTCGATGTAGAACTAATCGAAGTAGTATAAACCACACATAATACAATTATTATTCAAAGACATACCATCGTTTCCGCTAAGCCAGATGACCAAAGGGAACTTGCTCACCTTGGCATGGCGAGGAAACGAAGACCGAAGGTCAAAAGTCAGAACAAAAACCAACCAACAACTTAACAACAAACAATATTATGAAGAAATTAATGCTCGCAGCAACCTGCATCGCTGCAATCGTATGTACATCATGTACCAACACAAACGTAAAGGCAACACTGAAAGACAACGTCGATTCACTCACCAACTATCTCGGTATAGCTCAGGCCGAAGGACTGAAGCCGTATATGCAGTTCCAGTTGCAAGTAGATTCAGTATATCAAGACGACTTCATCAAAGGAATGATTGAAGGCGCCACATCAAAAGACGACCCTAAGCAAAACGCATACATGAAGGGTATCGACATAGGTAAGCAAATCAAAGAAATGGCCGACAACCTCAGCAGCGAAGTGTATCAGAACGACTCAACAAAGAAAGTACCTGTACAGAACCTGCTGGCCGGAATCATTGCCGGCTTGAAAGGCGAAGCAACCATGACACCCGACAGCGCATACACAGAATTCAAAAAACTGCTCGAACCAATCCAGGAAGCCAACAGCCTCGCTAAATGGGCCGACCAGAAAAAAGCCAATGAAGACTTCCTTGCTGAAAACGCAAAGAAGGAAGGCGTACAGACACTGCCTTCAGGAGTACAATACAAAGTCCTGACACAAGGCGACGGCGCAGTGCCAACCGACTCAACTGTTGTGAAGTGCCAGTATGAAGGCCGACTCATCGACGGAACCGTATTCGACAGCTCATACAAGCGCGACGAACCATTCGAAGTGAACCTCGCCATGCCACGAGTAATACCAGGATGGGTAGAAGTACTCAAACTCATGCCAGCCGGAAGCAAATGGGAAGTATATATTCCACAAGAACAAGGCTACGGCAAGCAAGACACGGGCGACATCAAGCCTTACTCTACACTCATCTTCACAATCGAGACACTGAAGTAAACCCCGGGGATGAACATGAAAACAACAGCACTTATCGTTTGTGCAGCTATGGTCGGTATGACCGCAGCTGCACAAACTGTTGATGTAACCAGCGGAGCAAGCGTCAAGGGGGCAGCAAAGCAAGAGAAAGTACAGAAAGCAGCTGCACTGAAAGAATTCAAGGCAAAACAAAAAGAACAACTCGCACAATTCATCGCACTGCAAAACAACCCCGAACTGGCTGACAAACCAATTGAAATAGTCAAGCCACAACTCACAAACGAAGCCGACTCTGTAGCATACCTCTTCGGAAGCTTTCAGGCAAACGGATTGAAACAATACCTGCAAACACAACTCAAGGTCGATACAACACTCTACATGAACGACTTCTACAACGGACTCATCGAGCGCACAAACACCGATCCCGAAGACAAAAAAGCACATGCCTACCAAGCCGGTATCCAGATAGGAAACAGAATTGCAGACATGGCAACATCCATATCAAACGATTTCTATGCAGGAACAACCGACAAAACCATATCGCCAGCTATAATCGCCAATGCCATCATTGCATCGCTCACCGGACAAAACGAATACAAGATAACCGAAGCACAGCAACTCTTCAGCGATGCCATGGCAGCACGCAAAGAGATAAACGCCAAGCAACAGAGCAAAGCAGGAACCGAATGGCTGGCCGATAACGCCAAGAAGCAAGGAGTGGTGACACTACCTTCAGGACTGCAATACAAAGTACTCACAATGGGAAACGGGCCTAAACCTACAGCTGCACAAAAGGTGACGGTAAACTACGAAGGCCGGCTCATCGACGGAACCGTGTTCGACAGCTCATACCGGCGCGGACAACCATCGACATTCGGCCTGCGCGACGTCATCAGAGGTTGGACCGAAGCACTGCAACTCATGCCCGTAGGCAGCAAGTGGGAAGTATATATACCATACGACCTCGCTTATGGCGACCGAGATACCGGAACCATACCCCCTTATTCAACACTCATCTTCACAATCGAGCTGATAGAAATCGAGGAATAAAAAAACAGAAAAACACATGCAAGCCACAAAAACACCTATGAGATAGCACCTTTCAGCGATGAAATGGCAGGAAACAAACTTAAGACATATTCTTCCTGACATATCGAGTAGGAGGAAAATGAAGTAGTTTTCCTCCTACTTCATTTTCCGACCTCTCACACCACCGTACGTGCGGTTCCGCATACGGCGGTTCTTAACACGGA
>CALGGJ010000091.1 GCA_937915745.1 uncultured Prevotellaceae bacterium
AAGTGCTTGCATTTTGCCTTGGCGAGGAAACGTCTGAATTTATTCGAACGTTTTCAAAGCGCGAAACAGTCTAATGACCAATTTGGGTTTAACTCACCAGTTTTTCTATATAGAACGACATTCCCGTGAAGTCATACCGACGGAGGTATGAAATACCGTAGGAGCGTATCTGATATGTAACTAAAACATAGTACGAAACTTTACATACAAAACTTGTATATTATTTTTCAAATAGGCATTGAACGTGACAAAGTAACAAAGCAACACAAGAGAGCGCAACCGAAAAAACATTTTGCAGTTCAGATTTTTTTCGTAAATTTGCATCGCAAACAAGAAAGGAGCCGCCATACGCGCGCCTTGGCCCGATAGCTCGAGTTTCCATCGCTTGAGGCGCCAAGAGGTAGGACTTGAGAAGACAAGGCGCAGGCGCACGGCAGCAGGCCCCAATCGAGTAGGCATCGAGAATTTCACACAAAGTCAAACCTAAAAAACTTATTACTTATGGCTACAAAATCAACAGGCGGCAAATTCCGCTATTCAGTGCGCAGTTTCAAGCCTTCGCTCGGGCGCTACTCGGGACAGAACCTGTACGCCCCTACTCCGCAGCTCAGCGGTGTCTATGGACTCCCCGAACTGGCACAGCACATGTCGGACCACGACTGCGCACTCTCAAGGTCACGACTGCGCACTCTCAAGGTCACGACTGCGCACCCGTTTTCAGAAAAACATGCAGTCATCTGAAAATTCATGCACCACGGCTGCTGTTTATCTGCAAAAAATGCGTAACTTTGCAGGTTGGATGCCCACATAACATTGGCAGGCAGGCAATAAACGGCACACCGATTCCGTTTATACAGAATGATGTATAAGAGGCAAATGAAAGGTTTATCACGACATACAGATTCACATACATGCGGCATGGGACCTGCAGTCCTCTTCCGCATGGTGGCGTGGTGTGTGCTGACGGCGGTGAGCATCACGGCCCGCAGTCAGAATGTGACGATACACGGCACCATCATCGACGATGAACGCCGCCCCGTAGAACTGGCCACTGTCCATGTAGAGGGAACAGGGTTGGTCACAGCCCACAGCGACCTGCAGGGACGTTACAGCCTCACATGCAAGTCGGCCGACTCCATAACCGTGGTGTTCCACATGCTGGGACATGAGACCCGGCGCCGCACACTGAAAAACCCTACCGACTCAGTAAGGCTCGACGTCATGCTGCCACATGTGGGCTATGAGCTGGGGCAGGTAGAGGTGAACGAGATAAGGCAACAGACCGGCACCATGACCGACATCAACCTCAACGACACGCGCCATCTGGGCAATGCGTCGGGTACAGGTATAGAGCAGATAATAGCCACTCAGGCCGGTGTGAGTACCCACAACGAGCTGTCGAACCAATATAATGTGCGGGGTGGCTCGTTCGACGAGAACTCGGTGTACATCAACGGCACGGAAGTCTATCGCCCACTGCTTGTGAGGAGCGGCCAGCAGGAAGGCCTGTCGGTCATCAACCCCGACCTCGTAGAGCGCGTTCAGTTTTCTGCCGGTGGATTCGAGGCCCGTTATGGCGACAAGATGTCGAGTGTGCTCGATATAACCTACAAACACCCTGCCACACTCGAGGCGTCGGCATCAGCGTCAATGCTGGGAGCCGCCGGATACATAGGCTACGGTAAGGAAGGACAGTTCTCGATGACACACGGCATACGCTACAAAACCACGAAAAATCTGCTGGGCACCACCGACACCCACGGCGAATACGACCCGCGCGACCTTGACTACCAGACTTACATCAGTTGGAGCCCGTCAAGCCGCTGGACACTCGATTTTATCGGAAACGTGGCTAACAACGACTACAACTTCACGCCAAAAGACCGCGAGACAAAATTCGGCACGTCCGAAGACGCCCACGAGTTTCGAGTCTATTTCGACGGCTGGGAGAAAGACAAGTTCCACACAATGTTCGGAGCCTTCACACTGAAACATAAGTTCAACGACAACCACCAGCTATCATTCACCTACTCGGCATTCCATACCAAGGAAAGCGAGACCTACGACATACAAGGCCAGTACTGGCTCGACAGCGAAGACTACGCCATAGGCACCTACAAAGAACATGCACGCAACCGCCTCACTGCTACCGTGCGCGCTCTCGGCATCAGCGGCATCAGCCGGCTGGGGACACACGAAATACGATATGGCATTCTGACAAAAAACGAACATATAGACGAGACCATGCGCGAATGGGAAATGCGTGACTCGGCCGGATACTCGCTGCCACACAATCCGCCGCGGCTCGACCTCATCTACAACCTCAGTTCGAACCAAAGCATACGCTCCGACCGATGGGAAGCATACATGCAAGACAAATGGTACAGGCAATATCCCGAAGGCGAACTGGTGCTGAACTATGGCATACGACTGGCTCACTGGAGCTACAACAGCGAAACCATACTCTCGCCACGAGCCACCCTATCGTTCATACCGGCCAGCGACGACCAGTGGCTGTTCCGTTTCTCAACAGGCATATACTATCAGGCTCCATTCTACAAAGAACTGAAAGACACCACCCTGATAAACGGAAACGCCACAGTGACACTAAACCCCGACATAAAGTCGCAACGCTCGATACACTTCCTCCTCGGTGCCGACTACAAATTCCGCATGGGCGGACGACCATTCATGGCAACCGCCGAAGCATACTACAAAGCGCTGTCAAACCTCAATCCCTACAACGTAGATAATGTGCGGCTGTCATACTACGGGCAAAACATTGCCGATGGCTATGCACTCGGACTCGACCTCAAGATTTACGGTGAATTTGTGCCAAAGACCGACTCGTGGGTCAGCATCGGCATCATGCAAACCAAAGAAAAGATACACGGACACAGCATTCCACGTCCGACCGACCAGCTGCTCAACCTCAACGTCATGTTCTCCGACTACTTCCCAGGCACCGACCGCTGGAAGATGACAATGAAAGGGCACTATGCCACAGGGCTGCCATTCGGTCCGCCACACACCGGGCGCGAGAAGCAGGTATTCCGCATGAGAAGCTACAAACGCGTGGACTTAGGCTTGTCGTATCGTCTGACAGGCAGCGACTCGGGACCGACATACGCCCGACGACACCATCTGCGCAACATATGGCTGGGAGCAGATGTGTTCAATGTACTCGATGTGAGCAACGTAAACTCATATTACTGGGTGACCGACATCACCAACAACCAATTTGCTGTCCCCAACTACCTGACAGGACGCCAAATCAACGCGAGGATATTATTAGAACTCTAAACATCCGATTATCATCAGACGTCTTGACCGCGTCGTCTTCCTCCTTGCATGGCACAGTCGGAGTGAACTCCACCCAGCTCTTGCTTACGGTCTGTCAGGCCCTGTCTGCCGACCGGCAGGCCTAATGAAAACTATTCAAAAAAATACATTATGCAACAAAACACAATCGCCCCAGGCATCAACCACATAGGAGTGGATGATACCACCCTCGACCTCTTCGAAGGTCAATACAAACTCGAAGAAGGCGTGTCGTACAACTCATACATCATCCACGACGACAAGATTGCCATATTCGACACCGTCGATGAGCGTAAGACCGCCGAATGGTTCACACGACTCGAATCAGAACTTGACGGACAGACACCTGCCTACCTCATAGTACACCACATGGAACCCGACCACGCCTCGAACATCGAACGCCTGATGCAACGCTACCCCACCCTCACAGCCGTATGCACGCAAAAGGCAGTGGCACTGATGAGCCGCTTCTTCTTGGCCGACCTGAGCAGCCGCACACTCGTGGTGAAAGAGGGCGATACCCTCACGCTGGGTACACACACACTACAATTCATCATGGCACCTATGATACACTGGCCGGAAGTGATGATGACATACGAACAGACCACCCACACACTGTTCTCGGCCGATGCGTTCGGCAAATTCGGGGCACTGAGCCTCACAAGCGACGGCAGCAAAGGCCTGGGCAGCATCTGGGGCGATACCCACGAGTGGGCATGTGAGGCACGCAGGTACTACTTCAACATAGTCGGCAAATATGGCACGATGGTGCAAAACCTGCTGAAAAAAACAGCTAAGCTCGACATCGAGACCATCTGTCCGCTACACGGACCGGTGTTGCACGACAACCTGCCTTACTTCATCAACCTCTACAACACGTGGTCGGCCTACCAGCCAGAGTCAGAAGGCATCTTCATTGCCTACTGCTCGCTACACGGCAACACAGAGAAGGCAGCAAACTGCCTGGCCGACATACTGAGAAAGCAGGGGGATGTGAAAGTGAGCATATCCGACCTTCGTCGCGACGACATGGCTGAAGCCGTGGAAGATGCATTCAGATACGACCGCCTCGTGGTAATGGCTCCTACATACGATGCCGACATGATGCCGGTGATGCACGATTTCCTGCACCACCTCAGCATCAAGGCTTATCAGAACCGCACCGTGGGAATCGTTGAAAACGGCTCATGGGCTCCTGCAGCTGCAAAGAAGATGCAAGAAATGCTGCAAGGAATGAAGAATATCACTATAGTCGAGCCAATAGTCAGCATTGAATCAACCGTAAAGACAAAGACCCTCAACGACCTACAGGCACTGGCCAACGCATTGCTCAAAAAATAAATCTGAATTCATCAAAACGCCGATGGCCGATTTAGGTTAAAAATACCGCATTCGTCCAAAACTGCCCTATGAAGCCCCCTTCCATGCTACTCCTCAGTCCTCAGATACACTCCTGCGCTCCGCTCCGTCGATTCAATAAAACCAAACTCAACCTGGGCTTGATTTGATTGGATATGTTTGTCGGGTTACAAGCATATCCTACATGCTCAAGGATTGCCTATATTTGCCCAAAAGAACAGAAATCGATGGCCACGCAAAGACATAATGAAAGAATGAAGAAATGAAAATTGGCAGTACCGGAGATTGGCGAGAACGTCTTTGAATTGGCAGAATTTACGGTCATTCTGCGTTAATCTTCGAAAAACCCTCGTTTGTTACAACTTTTTTTCGTAACTTTGCCGCTTGAAACAAACGTCAACAAACATAAGAATCCATAAATATAACGACACTGTGAACCGAAGCATTGTATCTATAGCCGATTATTCGAAGGAGAAAATACAGAGTTTGCTCGACATGGCAGCCGCGTTCGAGAGGCGGCCCAACCGTCGGCTGCTTGAAGGCAAGGTGGTGGCCACATTGTTTTTTGAGCCATCCACACGCACCCGACTCTCATTTGAGACGGCAGCCAACCGTCTGGGAGCTCGTGTCATAGGCTTTACCGACCCCAAGGTGACCAGCTCGTCAAAAGGCGAGACCCTGAAAGACACGATAAAGATGGTGAGCAACTATGCCGATGTAATCGTGATGCGTCACCGGCTTGAGGGTGCAGCCTTGTATGCCAGCGAAGTAACCAACGTGCCTATCATCAATGCGGGCGACGGCAGCAACCTGCATCCATCGCAGACGATGCTCGACCTATACAGCATCTACAAGACTCAAGGCCGACTCGAAGGGCTCAACATCTACCTGGTAGGCGACCTGAAATACGGGCGCACAGTCCATTCACTGCTCATGTCAATGCGACAGTATAACCCCACATTCCATTTCATAGCCCCGCGCGAGTTGGAAATGCCCGACGAATATAAGCGGTATTGTAAAGACAACGGCATCCGCTTCAAGGAACGACAGGACTTTACCGAAGACACCATAGCCGATGCCGACATCCTGTATATGACACGTGTGCAGAAAGAGCGATTCACCGACCTGATGGAATATGAGCGGGTGAAAGACGCCTACATACTGCGTGCCGACATGCTCGGCAAGTGTCGCGACAAAATGAAGATACTGCATCCGCTGCCACGAGTGAACGAAATTGAATATGCCGTAGATGACTCGCCACACGCCTACTACTTCCAGCAAGCACAAAACGGACTCTATGCCCGCGAGGCACTCATCTGTGATGTGTTAGGTATTACGTTAGAAGAGATATTAAAGAAATGACCCAACCCCTCCCCAAAAGCCGAAGGACAGAAAGAGTCCACACATTATGAAAACCAAAGACCTCCTTGTAGCCGCACTTGAAAACGGCTCTGTAATTGACCACATACCATGCGACCGCCTCTTCACAATTGCCAAACTGCTGGAACTGGAGAAAAGCGAGAACCCCGTAACCATAGGCAATAACCTCGAAAGCAAGAAGATGGGCAAGAAAGGACTCATAAAGGTGGCCGACAAATACTTCACCGACCAGGAGCTCAGCCGCCTGTCGGTAGTGTGTCCCGACATGCAACTCACAGTCATACACAACTACGAAGTGACCGAGAAGCGCGAGATAACCCTGCCCGACTCGCTCACCGACGTGGTGCAATGTGCCAACCCTGTGTGCATAACCAACAACGAACCTATGCACACACTGTTCATCGTAGATAAAACATCGCACACCCTACGCTGCCACTACTGCGGCAAAACTCAAAGAATTGGTAATATAAAGCTGAAATAACCATGTTTCAAGAACGAACACGACTCGACCTGTCACAAGTAAACGACGAAGTACTCAATCGGTGGAACGCCAACGACACGTTCCACAAAAGCATATCCGAGCGCGAAGGTGCTCCACAGTTCATATTCTTTGAAGGCCCACCATCGGCCAACGGTCACCCCGGCATACACCATGTGATGGGACGCACCATCAAAGACACGTTCCTACGATACAAGACCATGCAAGGATTTCAGGTGAAGCGCAAGGCCGGATGGGACACTCATGGCCTGCCGGTGGAGCTGTCGGTAGAGAAATCGCTTGGCATCACCAAGGAAGACATCGGGAAGAAAATAAGTGTCGATGATTACAACCGCGCCTGCCGCGAAAACGTGATGATGTACACCGGCGAATGGACAGAGCTGACCGACAAGATGGGTTACTGGGTTGACCTCGAACATCCATATATAACCTACGACAACAAGTATATCGAAACATTGTGGTATCTGCTGAAGCAGCTATACAACAAAGGGCTGCTCTACAAAGGCTATACGATACAGCCCTATTCGCCAGCTGCAGGTACAGGATTGTCGAGCCATGAACTCAACCAACCAGGATGCTACCGCGATGTAAAAGACACGACTGTCACGGCACAGTTCAAGATTAAATCACCATCAGGCAAAACAAAGGGTATGAATGGCGGATTGTGGGATGCACTTGCCGCATCAACCCCTGCCGGAAGCAACTATAGGTCAGCCTATATCCTCGCATGGACCACTACACCATGGACACTGCCATCAAACACAGCTCTGTGTGTCGGTCCAAAGATTGACTATGTTGCCGTAAATGGAAAGAACCCCTACACGGGCGAGGAAGCCATATACATACTTGCCGAGAGCCGTCTGAATACATACTTCATGCCAGAGACCGGCGAAGATGGCACCGGACATGCAGTAGAGGTGCTGTGGCGCGGCAAAGGTGCCGACCTGCTCGGAATCGGCTATGAGCAGCTATTCCCCTGGGTGAAACCATGTGCCATCGAGGATGACAAGATTATAGATAAAAGCGGGTGTGCCTTCCGCGTCATTCCAGGCGATTATGTCACTACCGACGACGGTACCGGCATCGTACATATAGCACCTACGTTCGGTGCTGATGACGCCAAGGTGGCCAAAGATGCAGGCATTCCATCGCTCTTCATAATCGACAAAGCAGGCGACACACGTCCGATGGTCGATTTCACCGGCAAATACTTCGTGAAAGACGACATCGACCCAGACTTTCTTAACATGTGTGTGACCGACAGCTATTGGAAACATTCGGGGCATTATGTAAAAAATGCCTACGACCCTAAGTACAACAAAGATGGCAAATACGACGAGAAGGCTGCCAATAAAGACATGGACCTCAACGTCGTGCTATGCCTCGAGATGAAAGAAGCCGGCACGGCATTCAAGATAGAAAAACACATACACAACTATCCACACTGCTGGCGTACCGATAAACCGGTTCTCTACTATCCACTCGACTCATGGTTCATTCGCTCTACAGCAAAGAAAGAGCGTATGTACGAACTCAACAAATCCATCAAATGGAAACCCGAGTCAACGGGTACCGGCCGCTTCGGCAAATGGCTTGAGAACCTCAACGACTGGAACCTCTCGCGCTCACGCTACTGGGGCACTCCACTCCCTATATGGCGCAATCGCGACACCCGTGAAGAAATCTGCATAGGCAGTATCGAAGAACTCTACAACGAGATTGAGCGTTCGGTAGCCGCAGGCGTTATGCAGACCAACCCACTCAAAGCGAAAGGCTTCGTTCCTGGCGATATGAGTCAGGCAAACTACGACCGAATCGACCTGCACCGCCCATATGTTGACGACATAAGACTGGTAGGCAAAAACGGTGACGTGCTCACTCGCGAACTCGACCTCATCGACGTGTGGTTCGACTCGGGAGCCATGCCATACGCACAAATTCACTACCCATTCGAAAACCGGCAGCTCATAGACGAGGGTATCGCCTACCCTGCCGACTTTATCGCCGAGGGTGTGGACCAGACACGGGGATGGTTCTTCACACTTCATGCCATAGCAACCATGGCATTCGACTCTGTTGCATTCAAAACAGTGATAAGCAACGGACTTGTGCTCGACAAGAATGGCACTAAGATGTCTAAACGTCTGGGCAACGTAATCAACCCATTTGAATGTATCGGCACGTACGGAGCCGATGCAGTACGGTGGTATATGATCACCAACTCCTCTCCTTGGGACAACCTTTCGTTCGACCCCGACGGAGTGAAAGAAGTGACCAGTTCGTTCTTTATCAAGCTGCAACAAGCATACTCGTTCTTCACAATGTATGCCAATGTAGATGGTTTCAACTATCAGGAAGCTGACATAGCTTATGCACAGCGTCCTGACTTCGACCGCTGGCTGCTCTCTGAACTCAACACTCTGGTCAAGAACGTACGTGCATACCTCGACGACTATGATCCGACACCTGCGGGGCGTCTTATACAGAAGTTTGTTATCGACTACCTGTCAAACTGGTATATACGTCTCAACAAAGCTCGCTTCTGGGCCGGCGATATGACTGCCGACAAACTTTCGGCATATCAAACCCTCTACACCACTCTCGACACATTGGCACGCCTCATCGCTCCTATCGCTCCATTCTATGCCGACCAGCTCTTCACCGACCTCAACGGCGCAACCGGTAAAGATAAGGCCGAGAGTGTACACCTTGCCGCATATCCTCAATCTATTCAAAACTATATCGACGATGAACTCAACCAGGCTATGCAGGCAGCCATGGAGGTCACATCTATGGGACTTTCCATACGTAAGAAAGTAAAGATACCAGTGATACAGGCACTGCAAGCCATTGCAATACCCGACACCGATCCACAGCTCTCGGCACGAATCCACCGTATGGCATCTATCATAACCAAAGAAGTGAACGTGAAAGAACTGCAGCTCATGGATGGGGCAATGCTTGTAAAGACCGTCAAATGCAACTTCAGGGTCATGGGAAAGAAGTTTGGCAAGCAGATGAAGTCAGTGGCCGATGCCGTGGCTGCCATGACACAAAGCCAGATAGCCGAACTCGAGACGAACGGTGCCGTTACACTCGTTGCAGCAGGCCAGGGAGCAACGGTGGAACTTGCCGATGTTGATATCATGTCGCAAGACATACCAGGATGGAGCGTTGCCAACGAAGGCACCATGACCGTAGCCCTCGACATAACAATCACTCCAGAACTCAAGGTCGAAGGTAATGCACGCAAACTCATCAAGCAGATTCAGAATCTACGCAAGACCTCCGGCCTCGATATCACCGACCGCATTCACGTCACCATATCGCCTACAACCCAAGTAGAGGCTGTCCTTACACGATTCAAGACCAATATCGCATCGCAAGTGCTGGCACTCACTATTGACGTCAGGGAAAACGATGGAGAGTTGTATGACTTCGATGAGTTCAAGGCACACATCAAACTGCAAAAAGCATGAACAGACGACAAGCCATACTCCTCACACTACTCATAATACTGGTGGTCTGCATCGACCAAATCATAAAATACAACGTGAAGACCACCATGACACTCAGCCAGCATATTCAAATAACAAGCTGGTTCCATATTGCTTTTGTCGAAAACAAAGGCATGGCTTTCGGTTGGTCGTTCGGCCCTAAAATATTCCTGTCTATCTTCCGAGTACTCACAGTCGGGATACTTATATGGTATGCATACCGGCTCCTGCGCAGATCGTGGCACACCGGATTTGTGACGTGTCTGGGACTCATCATCGGCGGAGCAATCGGTAATATCATCGACAGCCTGTTCTATGGCATGATATTCAGCGAATCCACACACTTCGACATCGCACAGCTCACCACATGGGCGGGCGGATACGGACAACTGCTGCAAGGCAAAGTGGTCGATATGTTCTATTTCCCTCTCGTGGAATGGAATATGCCCGCATCGTGGACCTGGCTCAATGCCATACCACTCATGCCACATGCAGGCGAACACTGTGTGTTCTTCAGCCCAGTATTCAACTTCGCCGATGCATGCATCAGTTGCGGTGTCATAGCACTCATATTGTTCTTCCGGAAATCGTTTGGCAAATGCTTCGTCATCAGAGAGAAGGAAGAAAATCATGACGATGACTAATGGCGGATAACACATAAAAAATGAAATCCTCTGTCTTCAATCTTCATTTGTCGATAGCATTCATTATCCTTACATTCATGTCGTGCGAATGGAGGAGCGATGATGTTGTGTCGAGCCGAAAGATGGAAGACATACTGTTTGACTACCACATTGCACAAGCTATGGTACTCAACCTTACAGCCGATGAGCGCGACAAGTCGCTCCCATATCTGGAAGCCGTATATGAGAAACACGGTATCACAGCAGCACAGTTCGACTCGTCGCTCATCTACTACAACCGCCATCCCGACCAACTGGCTGATATATACAAAAACCTGAAGACACGCTACGAACGGCTCGATGGCAAACTCAGCCTCATGATTGGCAGCAATGAGATGCGCACGACATACACTGCAGGTGGCGACACGGCAGAAATATGGAGCGGAGCCAAGTTGCTCGTTCTGCGCCAGGGACCTTACCTCAACCGCCAGACATACACACTCAAAGCCGACACATCGTTCCGTCCCAACGACCAATTCCACTTCACAGCAGACATCGACTTCATACGCGAAGACCTATCAGAACGCAGCACACACATTTACACATGCCTCGCCCTGCAATACCAAAACGGCAAAGTGGTGAGCTACGTACGTGATGTGACATCTACCAACCATGTAGAACTACACATCAACGCAATCGACGACCTGCCAATCAACAAACTCTACGGCTACTTCTACAGCACAGGTCACAACAAGACACGCAACCTCGGTATCATACACAACATATCGCTGTTGCGCTACCACACCATGCCTGCAGGATATTCATACGAGGCAGACCTGGCCAAGACAGACACACTACAATCTGACACTATTCAACCGGCTGACATAAAAGCGGCTCCGACACATCACATGCCGGCACTATCCCCCGACGAGAAGCGCCGCCTGGCAACCGACTCTGTTCGCGACACACGCATAATAGAGATGCCTGCGGTTCGTACCCCAAACCGGGTAGGACCATCGCGCCGGGTACGACGCCGATAACATTTTTTCCAGACATGCAACGTATAGCAGCAGCACATATCACAATCAACGGACAGCAATACCGCAACCATGTAGTCGAACTCGACCAACAAGGTCGTGTGCTGCGCCACTATCCGCTCACCGAAGAACTGCCACACACTATGTGGTATCAGAAATATGATACAGAAACCTGATGAATGGCATTACATTCCATCTCGGTTTTACCATCTCCCGAGTTTATAAAACATATTTGTAACCTTGCAGCCGCAATGTATAATATAAAGAGACTTGCACACATAATCCTGCCTATTGCCATTTCGTTGCCCGTCCTGTTTGTAGGTATGGGCGTTGATGTTGTGCGATGCAGTTGCACGGGTCTGGTGCAAGTAGTGCATTGTGGTGCAGACTTGGAAGAGCACGGGTGTGCACCCGACGAAGATTGTGAGATTGTAGAACATGTCCAGCTGTCACCATCTGATGTGGTACATGCTGTGAGATACAATTTTCATGCAGAACAGTTTCCCATCGCTGTGTTGCCATCGCTCATAGCTGAACGGCCTGGCCCGACCGCATTTTTTTCTGCCACTACATATACACACAACGTAAGGATTAGCCCACCCACGACGTATCTTCATTTCATTCGGGTATTACTTATTTAATCATCTTTTGATCTGATTGGCCTCACCCTTATTTTCGTAGAGACCTTTTCGTTAAGCCAGAAGAGCAAAGTGCTTGCATTTTGCCTTGGCGAGGAAACTTCTGAATTTATTCAAACTATGAAACGGAAGGTTCTCTGCGTACATATATGCTAACCCCAGGCCAGACATTTCTAGTACCAACTTATAGAAATACCTCAAAATAGAATCAAAAGATGATTAACAGAATTATCAATTTTTCCATCAGCCACAAGTTTGTTGTTTTTCTGTTGCTGACGGCTATCGTCGGAGGCGGACTCTATTCACTATCGACTATCAGCGTGGATTCCACCCCCGACATCACAAACAACCAGGTACAGGTCATCACTGTGTCTGACAATCTCTCGACCAGCGATATAGAGCAGTTCGTGACCTACCCCGTAGAGCTTGCCATGAGTAACCTGCCAGGTGTGGAAGATATTCGCTCGGTGTCTCGGTTCGGACTGTCGGTGGTGACCATTGTCTTTAGCGATGACATTGATACCTATCTTACGCGTCAGCTTGTTCAGGAGAAGCTGGACGAGGTGCGCGATGATATTCCCGAAGGTTTCGGAACTCCCGAATTGGGTCCTATCACTACGGGGTTGGGCGAGATATTCCAATATACACTCACTCCGAAGGACACTTCAAGCTATACGCCACAGGAGTTACGTACAATTCAGGACTGGATAGTCAAGCGCCAGCTGGCACTCATTCCGGGAGTGGTAGAGGTTAATTCGTTTGGCGGCAGCATCAAGCAGTATGAGGTTGCTCTCAGTCCGGAACGGTTGGCCCAGATGGGTATCAGCATCAGTGAGGTGTGTGATGCCTTGAGCAACAACAACGCCAACACTGGTGGTGCGTATATCGAGAAGAACCATCTGGCTCATTTTGTGCGAGGTGAGGGACTGGTAAAGAGCATCGACGACATCAACGGCATAGTGATTAAGACCGCAGGCGGCATACCTATCCTAATACGTGATGTGGCCGATGATGTGCGGTATGGTTCACAGACTCGCTATGGTGCTTTCACGCAAGACGGGCGCGAGGCTGTTGGTGGTATGGTTCTGATGCTCAAGGGAGCTAATTCCGACAAAGTGATAAAGGCAGTCAAGCGAAGGATGGAGAGTGTGCAGAAATCACTGCCTGCCGACATTGAGATTCGTCCGTTTCTCGACCGCTCCGACCTGATTAGTCGTACTACCGGCACTATAACCCGCAACCTGGTTGAGGGTGCGCTTATTGTCATACTGGTGCTGGTGTTCCTTCTTGGCAGCATACGTGGCGGAATCATTACCGCTTCCGTCATTCCCCTCTCGCTGCTCTTTGCCTTTATCCTAATGCGTCTGTTTGGAGTGTGGGCCAATTTGATGAGTCTCGGAGCCATCGACTTCGGAATTATCGTCGATGGTGCAGTCATAATTGTCGAGGGTGTGGTCGGCCAGATAGAAAGCAGGCTCGGCAGCAGCCTGCACTTGTTGACCCGATATGATATGGACGACATCAGCCGTCGGTCTGCGTCAACCATGATGCATACAGCCTTTTTCGGACAGTTGATAATACTGATTGTGTTCATGCCTATCCTCTTCCTGTCGGGTGTCAGCAGCAAGATGTTCAGTCCGATGGCCTACACATTCTCTTTTGCAGTGCTTGGTGCAATCATTCTCTGTCTCACCTACGTTCCCGTCGTTTCGTCGTTGCTGATGAAACCATTGAGCAGCAACAGCTGGATAACACACCTCGAACAGAAGCTGGAACGACTCAGCCGGCGCGTTATACAGCATATCCTGGGTATCTATCACCCTGTACTGGCTCTTGCCTTGCGTAAAAGCAGTATTGTGCTTGTCGTGAGCTTGGTATTACTCATCGTCACCGGTATGGCCTTTGCAAGGATGGGCGGTGAGTTTATACCCGAACTGGACGAGGGTGACATAGCCATGCAGACGTTCCTGCGTCCAGGCAGTTCGCTTACTGAAACCATTCAGCGCGAAAAAGAAGTTGAGATGCTGCTGCTGAGTCATTTTCCAGAAGTAAAGACCGTGTGTGCACGCATCGGTGTGGCCGACATTCCTACCGATCCGATGGGTTTCGACTATACTGACAGTTTCATCATTTTGGAGAAAGACCGCAGCAAATGGACATCTGCGAAGAGTAAGGAAGAACTTATCGGGAAAATGAAGGAACAGCTGGAGACCCTTCCTGGCCTGAATTTTGCTTTCTCGCAGCCTGTAGCACTGCGTTTTAATGAACTTCTTACGGGCATTCGCGAGGACGTGGCCGTAAAGCTCTATGGCGACGACCTCGACAAACTCAACGAACTGGGTGAGCAGATGGCCGAAATCGTCAGTCATATCCCTGGAGCGGGCGATGTCTCGTTGGAACGTACAGCCGGTCTGCCGCAGATTACAGTGAGATACGACCGCTGGAGGATGGCCCAATACGGTCTCGATATCAATAGACTGAACCAGTATGTGAGAGTTGCGTTTGGCGGTGATAAGGCAGGCGTAGTGTTTGAAGGCGAAAAACGCTTTGACCTCGTTGTGCGTCTCAGCGACCGGTATCGCAGAAGCATCGATGACCTGCGCAGGCTCTATATCGATACCCCGGGTGGCCCGCAGATTCCGCTGAGCGAGGTTGCACAGATAGATTACGTGCCAGGCCCCATGCAGATTTCACGCGACCAAGCCTCGCGCCGCATCTACGTAGGTATCAACGTCAGAGGCAGAGATGTGCAGTCGCTCGTGTCAGACATTCAGCGAGAGTTGGAGCACCGGTTGATTCTTCCGCCAGGCTACCGTTTGGAATACGGTGGTGAATTTCAGAACCTGCGTGAGGCCAAGGGACGCATGATGATTGTCCTGCCCGTCTGTTTGCTGCTCATATTCGTCATGTTGTACCTGGCGCTGGGCAGCATCCGTCAGAGCCTCATGATTTATATTGCCGTACCACTGGCCACCATCGGTGGTGTCTTTGCCCTGGTGCTTCGTGGCATGCCATTCTCCATATCTGCAGGTGTCGGATTCATCGTGCTCTTCGGCGTTGCGGTGCTCAACGGACTTGTACTCACTGGCCGATTCAACTCTCTGAAAGAGACGGGGGTGAGCAACGTACACCGTCGCATCATGATTGCCACAAGCGAACGCCTCCGCCCCATCCTGCTCACTGCCACTGCTGCCATGTTCGGTTTCCTGCCTATGGCCGTATCGTCCTCTGCAGGTGCCGAGGTGCAACGGCCGCTGGCCACTGTCGTCATCGGCGGACTCTTCACGGCCACACTACTTACGCTGATTGTCATACCGGTAGCTTACGCTCAGGAAGAACGGAGACCTAAAAGTGAAAAAGCGAGAGGAAAGCGTTCGCTAAACAAATTCTCGCAGTTCGCAGTTCTCCTTTTCTGCCTTTCGTTCCTTCACTCCGTGCATGCCGGTGCTCAGCATCAAATCAGTCTTGATGAAGCTCTAAAGCTGGCTGAGGAAACCCATCCTGGCATGGTGGCAGCCCGTTTGGAGGTGAGTCGCGAGAAAGCACTGTCTAAGAGTACCAACGACATCGGTGATACAGAGCTGTCGGCTGGCGGCGAAGAGATAGGTCACAACAATGATGCCGTCTATACACTGTTGCAAGTGCGACAAAACCTCAACCTACTCGGTAACCGCAGCCGCACACGCTATCAGAAGCAGGCCATCGCCACGGCCGAGGCTGCAGCCGAGCTGTCAGCCATGCAGCTTCGCAAGCAAGTCAGCCTGGCCTACTGCAATGCATGGATTGCACGTCAGCGCATGGCTGTATATGCACATATAGACTCTGTCTATCAGCGGTTTGAACATGCGGCCAAGGTGAGATACGATGCCCGCGAGACCTCGCATCTGGAATATCTCACTGCACGTAAGAAAGCCATCGAGACCATTGAGGAGCTGCATGAGGCCATGGAAGACTATCACATCGCTGTCATGGAACTGTCAGCATGGCTTGGCGGCGACTACGAACCGCTGCCAATACTTCCGTCGCCCATCTACCTTGACACTGGCCATGACGCCACTCCTCAGATGCACTACATGGCAGAGCAATTAAAACTCTCTGATGCCAACATCAACATGCAAAAAGCCGAAGGTCTGCCTTCGTTCTTCATCGAGGGCGGTACGCAGAAGATTGGCGGCAAGACCGGCTACTGGGCATGGGGTGTGGGACTGAGTGTCCAACTGTTCAGGAGCAGCCACAATGCCCGCACAAAAGCCGCCCGCATCGACAAAGAGATAGCACAGGCCAACTACGACCTGGTACAGCTTCGTACTGAGAGCAAACGTAGCAGTTTGTCGGCCGAATGTGAGAAATGGCTGTGCAAACTTCAATACTTCGAAAAGACAGCACTCCCCACAGCACGCGAACAGCAGCGGGGTGCCGAGGCCGCCTACCGCCTGGGAGCGACCGACTACATAGGGTTCATCCAGACTATGGGCGATGCCATCAAGACCGAACTCGAATACTGGGATGCCTACAGGCATTTCATAAATAGCAGCATAGAAATTAAATACATAGAAATCTAAGAGAAAATGGGAAAAAAGGAATATTCAATCTTCTGTCTTCAATCATCAATTACATTATTCGCAATAATTGCCGTGCTTACCTCTGCCGGCGGATGCTCCGGCCGACAGCAGGAAGAAGCTGCGTCAGCTCCCTGCACGGTGACACTAAGCGAAGAGCAGGTTGAAACGCTACACATCACCACCGCACCCCTGGGCGACTACTGCTTCAGCGGAACCATCAAGGCTGGCGGGCGACTGGCCGTCAGCCCCCGGAGCATGGCCGCCATCACGTCAAAAGTCAGCGGAAACATAGAGCGCATCATCGTGGATGAAGGCGGACATGTGGCAAGCGGACAGATCGTAGCCTGGCTGTCGAGTACCGGGCTGACAGAGTTGCAGTCGCGCTATGCCAGTGCCCTGAGCCGTCGCGACTATCTGGCCGGAGAGTATGAGCGCCAGCGTCAGATGCTGGCCGAGCAAGTAGGAGCAGGGAAGGACTACGACCGTGCGCAGACCGACTATCAGAGTGCCTGCCGCGAGGTCAGTATGCTGGAGGGACAGTTACGGCAAATAGGGGCGGATACCTCTCGCTCGCCTTCACCTGCAGGAAAGATAGCCGTACGCAGTACGATAACAGGTACCGTCGAGCATATCGGCGTTCAGACAGGGCAATACATCACTCCCGACGTACCAATGATGCGGATAGTCAATACAGAGGGTATGTATGCCGACCTGCTGGTGTTCCAGCACGACGTAGGCAAAGTCAGAGAAGGACAGCAGGTAAGACTCATATCGGGAGAAAACCAAGAATACAGCGGGAAGGTGAGCACTATAGCCAACACCATGCAGTCCGACGTTCAGGCCGTTCATGTACGCGTGAGCATCGACGAGGGGTTCCGTCAGAATCTTATCGTCGGCATGTATGTCGAGGGTCAGATATCTACCGACAGCATCTGTATGCCGGCCGTGAGCGAAGATGCAATTATCGAAGACGACGGCAAGACATACATCTTCACGGCCGCCCACGAGGGAAGCCGGTGGGTGTTCACACCTGTCGAAGTGAGGCGCGGCCTTGAGGAAGCCGACATGGTGGCTATCACCCCTGCCGACTCTGCCGTCAGCCTCGCTTCCATTGCACTGCATGGTGCCTACTACATCTATTCTGAGATGAAGAAGGGCGAAACCGGTGAGGAATGACCGTTTCCCCCGCAAGGTTGCCGCCTGGAATAAGATATCCGTACAAAAAAAATGCAACTCCGATTATGGTCTGCTGATTTTTTCGTAAATTTGCCGGACAAAACAGATAAGAAACAAACAAGCCCAATGATTGAGAACAACAACACACCTGGACCTGTGGCCGCATCGCGGCGCATAGTGATACTCGATGCCCTTCGAGGGTTTGCCCTGATGGGTATTGCCCTGGCCAACTTCCCCGAGTTCGCCCTGTGGACATTCCTCTCTGATTCCCAGCAGGGTTCGATGCCTACGGCTGCGGCCGACAATATAGTGAGGTATGTACAATACATGCTGGTTGACGGTAAGTTCTACACCATATTCTCGGTGCTTTTCGGTATCGGGTTTTCCATCATCATCAGTCATGCCATGGAACGCGGGGGCAATGGACTGCGCATTTTCTATCGGCGTATGGCCGTGTTGCTTGCCATCGGTCTCCTACACCTCATGTTCGTTTGGAGCGGCGACATACTTACCCTCTATGCGCTGATGGGCCTGTTGCTGCCATTGTTCCGCCGCCAGTCGGGGCGCAGTCTGCTTGCATGGGCCCTGGCATTGCTATCACTGCCAATCCTTTGGGAGGTGTTGGTGGCAGTCATCTCATACCTCAACTCTACCTGCGTGTTTCCAATCCCTTGGAGTGGTAAGGTGGAGTCTCCCTCCAACTGGCTCTACGACATGTGGTGGAAGGTAGCCGACATGCAAGGCATCACCGACGCCAATTTTGCCACTTGGCTGCGCGATGCCACGAGCTATGCCGATGTGTTTCGTTTTCTCATTCAGGGTGCCGTAGAGCGCATGTGGGAGTTTGTCTCTGGGCAGCGTTATTTCAAGGTGTCAGGACTCTTTCTCATCGGGTACTACATAGGTAAGCAGATGCTTTTTCAAAGACTGACCCACCAGGTGGGCCAGCCTTTGAAAAATGATCGCCGGCTGTTGTCCGGTGTATGCCGGTGGGGACTGTCGGTCGGCTTACCACTGTCGGCATTATATGCCTATGAGAGTGTGAACGGCCATCCTTGGGGACCGCTTGTCCATGAGACACTGTATGCAGCCAGTGTATATCCTCTGGCATTTGCCTACATGGCCGGCATCTGCCTCATCTACCTCCGCCGGCAGTCGTGGCACGGATGGCAGGTGATGGCCTATCCAGGCCGGATGGCCCTCACCTGCTACATCGGCCAGTCGTTCGCAGGCATACTGTTATTCTATGGTATCGGCCTGGGGTTGGGTGCCAACATCGGATTGTGGCCTACCGAACTCGTCAGCCTGACTGTCTTTGCCATCGAAATCCTGCTGAGCGGACTCTGGCTACGGTTCTTTAATTTCGGACCACTCGAATGGCTGTGGCGTATGCTCACCTACGTCAAACGATTTAAGCTGAAACGGGAAGATACCTGACTGAATGCCTGTAAAGTTTTCTCCTATCGTGAAAACCTGCGAAGCAAAATGCGTCGCTCACTTTATCAACACCTTCTTGCCGCTGATGATGACGATACCCTTATAGGTTCCGTCAACCCGCTGGCCGCTGAGGTTGTAGATTGTCGATATGCCTGCTGTATCTTCTGATAACACATGGTGAATACCCGTCACATCGCTGGCAAACTGCAGTTCGGTAATCCACAGTTTGGAACCCGGTGCCGATGCGCCGCTGCCTTCAGTGCTGGAACTCATGCCGCTGGCACTCGAGGTTATGTCGATGTAGTAGGCACTGATGCCCCAGCCGAGATTGGAAAGGTCTTGGTTGTTCTCGGGTTCCGACAGGTCGATGTAGCCGAAAGTCCAGTCCGCTGCGGCTTCGGTAATCTGCTTACGGAACTTCACGGTGCGAGTGACATCTTGCTTGATCACCAGGTCTTCGTTGAACTGGATGAACACCTGTGCCACGTCACCAGCAACGGGCTGGTATTTGTACCAGAAGGTGAGGTAGCGGGCTGGGATACCACTCGTAGGAACACCCTGTTCATACTCCCCACCGCTCATCTTCGACAGGTAGCGGTCGGTTGCCAGTATCGAAGTGGTGACCACCTCGCCGGGCATACCTGCCACCGACATGTCAACGGTCTTCGACTCAAGCAGTGCCGCCGTGGAGCCTGCAGTACGTCCTTCTGTTTTCGTCACGCTTCCCGAAGCCAGGATGTTGAAGGTGTCCCAGTAGCCCGACGGTGAGGTGTAGCTTCCGCCACCCATCTCTGCTGGCAGGCTGCGGTCTTCCCATTCGGCAAAGTATCCGTTGGGCACCTGCGACTGGGGCTCGGGTGTCACATCGCTGGCAACTACCGAGAAGTTTGCTCCCGTGTTTTGCTTGTATTCGTTCCATACCTGGGCACTCTGTGTGGTATAGACCGTCACCGTGAATGCGGGCTGGTTGCTAACGATGTATGAGCCGAGCGTCAGCGTACCCTGCACATTGCAGTCGAATTCGTCCAGTTTGGTACATCCGTAGAAGCAGCCGTCGGGAATCGTGTAGTCTCCAGCAGCCTCAATGCCGATGACGTGGAAATTCTCATAGTCGGCAAACTGTTTGGGCAGCAGGGCTACATTCTTTACATAGAGACGCTTCACATTATCCTGTGCCGTCATCTCCTCGCCAGCCATCTGCTTCGTGTAACTGCGGAACATCGGTTCCCAGTAGTTCCCGTCGCTGAGGTCGTCGGTAGTGAACTGCGCCGCCTTCGAAGCATCAATCGGCTCGATGGTCAGTTGGAACTGCGGGCCTCGGTCTGCCCATTCGTAGGTGTCGAGCGTAAAGCGGTAGTTGTTCGCCTCGTTCTCGCCCACAAACGCCATGTACGTGTCCGTGATGACGGGGTCTTGCAGCGTAATCTGCGCCTGTGCACCCGTTGCTATCGCAAGGAGCACAACCAAAAAAGTTGTAAGTTTAGCTTTCATAATCTATAGATTTTTGTCAATAAGTGGAAATCCTGCTTCCGCTCGCAAAGTTACGAAAAATAAATGAAACCCGTTGGCGGAATTAAATATTTGTCAAAATGTATAAGAAAAAGTTGCATATATCGAAGATTTTTAGTAACTTAGAGCGTCCAACCTTTAAGTTATACAATCTCGTTATGTGCAACTTGTACACAAAATTCGTCAAATTTCTGGAGATATGCAAGGAATTCTCCGAAGATTTAGTCACGGAGG
>CALGGJ010000092.1 GCA_937915745.1 uncultured Prevotellaceae bacterium
CCACCCCGAAGTCATACCGACGGAGGTATGAAATACCGTAGGAGCGTATCTGTATATGAAACACATATATGTGAAAACTTCTTTTCTGATGAATAATCAATAGCGGATGCTTGTTTAAGTGAGTGAACGGCTACTCCGATTTTTCACTTTTCACCATTCACTATTCACTTCATCCTTACTTCACTAATACCTTCTTTCCGTTCACGATGTTGATACCACGCTGTGGAGCGCTGAGTTGCTGACCCTGGAGGTTGAATACGGCACCCTTGGCTTCGTAGAGGACAGGGGTGAGGTTTTCAATACCCGTTGCTTCCTCCGTGCCGTCGAAGTAGAGGCGGATGCCCTTAGCACCGGCGGCAACAGGAACGTCGTCCATGAGGATGTATGCACGGTTGGCACCAACCGAGGCTGTTGCGTATTTGGCAGCCTGCATCTTGGTGGCAGTCATGAGATAGAGGTCGTCGTTTGGAACGGTGCTTGCTGTGAAACCACCGGCTGCGATGGCGGTGTATGTGCCATTCAGACCGTTTGCACTGCCTGCATCAGCGTATGTGGTGCCGGTCTGGGTTGCAGACAATTCAGTGCCTGTAGCCTTGAAGATGTAAGGCACGCCGGCTTCCACGCTTGCGGCAGGAGCCAGAGTTACGTAAGTTGGAGTTGCAGCATCCTTGCTGTCGATTGTGTAGAGGGTGGCACCTGCAACTGTTGCAGCGTATGGCAGGCAGAGGGTACCCCATGTGTCGGCAGTTGTCGTGCGGGTATATACCAATGATACGAGTTCGTTGTTTGAATCAAATTCGTATGTCGAACTGTATTTCTTTATTTTACCTTTTACTACAACGGTTGCACCCAATTGCAGATTGGTCGTTGCAGTAAAGTTGGCACCGCCAATACTCTTGCCTTTATAGCATTCAAACTGATTAGTTGTCGTCCCGTCGTCGGAAATCCAGTAAACGATTGTTGAAGAGGTATAAGAATCAATCTGCGAGATGATACCAGTCACGTAATAATCTTCTGATAATTCAGCACTTGCTTCAATTACAGCCTTTGCATCGGTAATATCGAACGGGTCAACAGCCGTACCGGCATATGTGGTACTAACGAATGTGTATGTTGCACTTGCAGCGTAACTGCTTGCATCATCCTTAATAGCTATGGCTTTGAGAGTGGTTGTACTGCTTATTGCTATAGCAGAAGAATATGCTGTACTGCTTCCGGTTGGGGTGGTGCCATCCGTAGTGTAATATATTGTAGCACCGTCAGTGGCACAGGAAATCGTTACGTTCTTAGCCGTAACGTATGCACCCTCTGCCAATGAGAACGTAGGAGTTGCAACTGAAGACTCTACGCCAAGAGTGATTTTATATTTGCTGATAGTAGAATAACTCGAACCATTTGATGGACGAGAAATTGTAACGGCTGTGCTTGCGCCAGTCCAGGTATCTGTGTCGAAGCTTCCTACATTAAAGGTTTCGTCTCCTTGCAGCGTTCCTGTAATTTCTATTTTTGTAATTACGTATTCAGACGGAGCAGTAAAGGTCAGTGAATTGTCTTTATAAAAACGCATAGCGGTTGTATTTGCATATGTGCTTCCACTTCCTCTACTCCAGGCAAGTGATACGTTATCGGCCGTACCTGAAAGGTCGCTGTACGTACTTCCACTAAACATTTCTTCCTTACCCCAGAATGTGCAGTTAGGAGTAATCTCAACCGTCGTTGGTTGTACGTATGCGCTGTTTGTTACGGTCATATCGTATGTATCGTATGAACCCAAGTATGTTCCCGACTCTCCTGCATAGGTTGCAGTGAATGTCACCGTACCTGCAGCCACGAGTGTAACAGCACCTGTCGATGCATTGATTGTAGCCACTGCGTCGTTGTCTCCACTCCATGTAACGGTAGCACCCACAACTGCGTCATCGCTTTCAGTCTCTGTTACCGCTGCAGTAAGCGAGCCGGCTGCTGTGCCAGAACCAAAGTCGGTGTTTGTTATGCCTGCTGTACTGATGGTAGTGGTGGTCTCAACCCCAAAAGTTTCTTTGTACAATGTAATTTTATCTACACATACAATACCATTACTTGTCGTTGTATTAGTTAAATCCCAACTAACCTTGTAATAATAACCTGATGCCCATGTTTTTCCAGCAGAGGGGGAAAAATTAAAAGTACCTTCCGAGCTTGTGATTGTGCCACCTGCTACATAATCTATTTGCGTCTCCATTTCTGAATCTGAATATACATATACTCCCCAGCTTGTAACAGCCATACCGGTTTTAGAAAGTGATCCAGTTGGAATATGAACTGTAATTTTATCTACGCTTGAAGGGGCAGCGACGGTGCTATATATATAGCAGGGGTTATAGGTTGATATAGTTGTACTTTTGCCTCCCATTTTGAAGTAGGCCCAACCTTTGTTATTGTTGGCACCATTAACAATTGTCCAATCGCCATATGTACAGGAACTATTGTAAGAGCTGACACCTGATGCCTTTGTAGTTAAATCACATTCCATTACAACAGAATATGTTTCTCCCCACGCACTCGCGCTCATCATGCCTGCGCATAGCAAGCACATTAGTTTAAGTAATTTTGATTTCATTTCTTTTGGTTTTAAGTTTTGATATGTTGTTAATGAATTAGGTTTCGTTACGACCTGTCAGAACCTCACGGTGTGTGTCCCTGCCCATGTGGTGTCGATGCCCACCACGATGCCGCCGGCGGTGGCTGTGGAGTCGGGAACGACAGTACGGACAGGGCCATGACGCGACGCACAGGGCAGTGGCTCGGCACTGCACGACGACACAAAAAAAGCCATGCCCGGCAGGGCACAGCAACAGACACAGCAAAAGACAGGACGCAAAATCAGAGAGGCAAAATTACCCCCCCCCATCTGCTTTGAGGAAATAATCCGGAGAATTGAGCGTGTCATCTTAAAATTAAAAATAAAACTTAGTTCTAACGCAATTTCAACTGCAAAGTTAAGAATAAAAAGACAACGGAGCAAGCTTTTTTGCAGAAAAGATGCAAGACATACCTTTTTTTCTCACACACACACCGTTTTCCACTGGCACCACCTGCCACTGAAACAGGCAAAACCAGCAAGACTAGTATGACTAGTGAGACTAGTATGTCTAGTGAGACTAGTATGTCTAGTGAGACTAGTATGTCTAGAGCTACTATCATGTCTGGCCCTGGTGGCCGAGAGCAGCTTTTGCTTGGGCGAGTTGGCTGCGGAGGGTCTGTATCTCGGCTTTGAGGCGTTGGTTTTCGTCTTCCAGCTCCTTGAACCGTGCATCCTGCTCCTGACGGTAGCCGGTGCGGACGGCGTGCATCCGTTCTTTGATGCCTCCCTGCTCACGGAAGGTGGTTTCGAGGTGACGCAGGTAGCCCTCGAACATCTTGTCGGTGAAGTGGCACAGGGTGATGGCCATATTACATAGCTCCTCGTCGGAAAGGCTGTCGGCCAGCTGCTGGTAAGCCTCCCACTGGTTGTTGACGCGGCAGAAATCGAGCAAACGACCGTAGCGTGGGTGCTCCTTGGTCCATAGCGGCAGACGGTGGCGCTTGAGGTAGTCTTCGTAGTCCTCGCGCAACTCCTGAAAGCTGGCACGACCAACATTCACCAGCTTTAGCTCCGATTCGCTGCTCGTCATTGCGGCCTCGCTGCCCTCAACGATATTCTGTTTGCCCGAGCGGGCCGCCTGATTCATCTGATCGACAGTGCGGTCGCCGTAGGATGGCAGGAATCGCCGACAAAACACATCGGTGAGCAGCACCAACACCTCCGATTTCTGATAGAAATGCAGCTCTTTGTAGTTGACAACCTTCTTAAATATCGACTCTTGTTGCATCATGATGTATATTCACTCATGCAAATATATGAAGAAGCAGCCACGATGGCAAGCCGCAGGGCTGAAATCATGGGCGAAACCCCTGCTTTTGTGTGAAAACATCCCAAAACGCAAAGTGCAGAAAGCAACACCCCCCAAAAAACTAGTGAGACTAGTATGACTAGTATGACTAGTATGACTAGTTTGACTAGTATGACTAGTATGACTAGTATGACTAGTTTGACTAGTTTGACTAGTGAGACTAGTATGACTAGTGTGACTAGTGTTACTAGTTTTACTTTTTGTGGTGTTGGCCGCCTCCAGAAAAAATATCGCTGCCACACATGCCTGAGCCCCCGATTTCCGTCTCTTCCCCTTTTTCTGAACTTCCGCAAAACGGCAGTTTTTATTGCAGCATGAGAAAGTTGGCGTACCTTTGCAGCGTGAAACTTGGATCCACACTTCACACAGCAACAAACAAAACATTTAAAACCTCTAAAACCAAAAACAACTATGGCAAACAAAATCAATTATTCAGTAAGCGGCGGCAAGGCCACCGTAGGAAAGAACGCAGGCAGGATGCTGTATCACCCAACCCTCCAGCTCACTGGCACCATGACGTTGCCCGAAATGGCGCAGCACATGTCGGAACACGACTCGAAGTACAACGAGGGCGACATCTACGCAGTGCTCGTTCAGTTCATCAAGTGTATCAAAGAGAAAGCCTCGCAAGGCTATAAGGTGCGCTTGGGCGACCTCGGAGCCTTTGTTCCGAAGATACGTACCGTGAGCCAGACCTCGGCCGAAGACGTGAGTGCTGCCGACATACGTCTGCTCACACTGCGATGGAGTGCAGGCGTACGCACCAAGAACTTCAAGGACGACACAGAGTTTGTGAACGCTCCCAGCCGACGCAACCAAGCCCTCCTGATGCAGGCCGAGAAGAACGGACAGAGCTCGATGACCCTGGCCGAAAAGGGCAGCGGCTCCGGCGACAATGACGGCCAGGAAGCCAGCGGCGAATAGGCAGAGAGGAGGTGAATCATGAACGACGAGAAGAAAGCCTACATCAGTTTCTGGATAAAACTGGTAATAGCCGTCCTCACTGGCATCGGCTCGGCACTGGCCACCAGCTCGTGTATGGCCTTGATGGCCTGACATGAACCACGACCGGCAGTAGCATAGATGTGCTTTATACGGCACACACACATGCTTCCCAACTGTCCGCACACCACAACCGAACAACGACGACGTGGTGTGCGGATGTTGCATGTCAGACGCAGCAGGAATACCTGAATTATGCAACAAAGCAACACCTGAGGAAAGAATAAATGACGAAACATTAATGCTGTTAGCAGAATTATTCGTAACTTTGCACCAGATATGCGACAAAACACAATGAGGACAAGGAAAACAATACTGACGATAGCGATGCTGGCAGTGGCACAAGTTGTCATGGCGCAGATTGCATCGCCTGTGAAGGTGACCGCCACGCTGAAAGACGTGTCGGCCGATGAAGCAGATATGGTGTTTGTTGCCAGCATACAGGACGGCTGGCACATGTATTCGACCAATGTGGTGGAGTATGGCCCTACACCCACATCCATAACCATCGAAGGTATAAGCGGTGCATCGCTTGGCGGACCCCTCACCCCTGAGGGTACGGCAAAGAAGGTGTATGAAAAGATGTTTGAAGCCGACGTCTATTACTTTGAGAAGTCGGCCACCTTTGTGCAGAAACTGAAACTCGACGGTGGGCCGTACCACGTGGAGGGCTACCTGGAATATGGTGCATGCAACGACCAAAGCTGCACACCCCCTACCAAGGTGGAGTTTACGTTCGACGGAGAGGCCAAACCCGCCTCCACCCCTGCAACAGCCTCTACCCCTGCAACAGCCTCTACCTCTTCCGTCCCTTCCGCCCCTTCCGCTTCCGTCCCTTCTGCCCTTTCCTCCATCCCTTCCGCCCCTTCCGCTTCCGCCCCTTCTGCCCTTGCTTCCGCCCCTGCCTCTTCCGCTTCCGTCCCTTCATCCGCCTCTGCCCTCGATTCCACCTCTCTTCCATCCCCCGCCTCTGCGTCCGTGCAAAGCGGTTTCCCCGCTTTGTCCACCAACCTCTGGGCCCCTGTGGTTGACCAGCTGAAGGCCTTCGAAGAGAAAACCACCGAAAACAGCACACTGTGGCAGATATTCCTGCTCGGACTCCTGGGCGGACTCGTGGCACTCGTCACCCCATGTGTGTGGCCCATCATACCGATGACCGTGAGTTTCTTCCTCAAACGCTCGGGCGACAAGAAGAAAGGAGTGAAGGATGCAATAATATATGGCGTGTCGATAATAGTGATATACCTTGCCCTGGGACTGATTGTGACGGCCATCTTCGGTGCAAGCGCACTCAACGCACTATCGACAAATGCGGTGTTCAACATCTTCTTCTTCCTCATGCTCGTGGTGTTTGCAATATCGTTCTTCGGAGCATTCGAACTGCAGCTGCCGGCATCGTGGAGCACAGCCGTTGACAGTAAGGCCGAGAAGACAGGCGGACTGATAGGCATATTCCTCATGGCATTCACACTCACACTCGTGAGTTTCTCGTGCACCGGACCGATAATAGGCTTCCTGCTTGTGGAAGTATCGACCAGTGGCGACATACTGTCGCCGGCAATAGGTATGCTCGGCTTTGCCATCGCACTGGCACTGCCGTTCACGATTTTTGCTATATTCCCAAGCTGGCTCAAGTCGATGCCCAAGAGTGGGGGATGGATGAACACAGTGAAGGTGGTGCTGGGATTCATTGAGCTGGCATTCGCACTGAAATTCCTCTCGGTGGCCGACCTGGCATACGGATGGCATATACTCGACCGTGAGACATTCCTCGCCCTGTGGATTGGGCTGGCTCTGACACTCAGCTTCTACCTGCTGGGTTGGATAAAATTCCCGCACGACGACCCCGACGACAAGAATATAGGCGTGACACGATACTTCCTGGCACTCATTTCGCTGGCATTCGCCATATATATGATACCGGGACTGTGGGGTGCACCGCTGAAGGCCGTCAGCGCATTCTCGCCACCGATGACCACACAGGATTTCAACCTGCAACCCACTGAGGTACAAGCCAAATCGAAGGACTACGACATGGGTATGCAGATTGCAAAGGCAACAAACAAACCGGTGTTGATAGACTTCACCGGATTTGGCTGTGTGAACTGCCGCAAGATGGAAGCCGCCGTGTGGACCGACCCACAGGTGGCACGCATCATGACCGACGACTATGTGCTCATACAACTGTTTGTTGACGACAAGACACCGCTGGCCGAACCCGTGGAGGTGAATGACAACGGACAGACACGCAAGCTGCGCACCGTGGGCGACAAATGGAGCTACCTGCAAAGCCATAAGTTTGGTGCCAATGCACAGCCATTCTATGTGTTGATTGACCACGATGGCAACCCTCTGTCGGAGAGTTATGCGTTTGACGACAATGTAGAACATTACGTGAAATTCCTGAAAAACGGCATAGACCAGTTCCGCAGAGGAAAGAAAACCCCGATTTTCGACCTGTCGGTAGATGTGGATGCCTCGTTCGAGCTGAACGGAAACAGAAAGGAAGTGCACGTGGGAACCGACAGGTGAACAAAAACGAGACGCGCACACCTTATTGTACTATATGCGTGCGCGCGTGAGAACGAAGCATAATACAACACACAATGCATATAAATCACAGCAAATAAATCACAGCAAATAAATCAACAACGATATGGCAAACGAAAACCCCAACCAAAAGCAACTGCAAATCGAACTGAAGCCGGAAGTAGCTACCGGTGTGTATTCAAACCTGGCCATAGTAGCCAACACACCGTCGGAGTTTGTGATAGACTTCGTGTCGATGCTGCCAGGAATGCCGAAAGCCGACGTGCGTTCGCGCATCATCATGACTCCCGAACATGCCAAGCGACTGCTCTTCGCCCTGCAAGAGAGAGTACGCGGATATGAAACCCAATTCGGTACGATCGACTTACACCAACCCGAGACAAAAGGCCGCACCATCGCACCATTCGGTACAGGCGAGGCTTAATCCGTACAAGACAGGATGTGAAAACAGGTAGCACATGTTGCATAAGATTGCGACATGTGCGACTTATGCAGTGTAAAATTCGACTAAAACCGCATTTTAAAAGTTAAATAAACTTAAAAATGAGGTTGAAAAGCAAAAAAAGTGCTTAGGCAGTGAAAAAAAATGCAAACAGAAGTCGCTGTTTGAAAGATTTTTGCTAACTTTGCACCGCTTTTTGGACTATTGCGCTCGGACTATGCCCAGTCAAGAGCAGTGGTAGTATGCGCTCAACATAGAGCTCGACAAGGCGAATTGAATGTAAATACAATAAATAATATATAAAAATAAACAAACAAATGCCTACTATTCAACAACTAGTAAGAAAAGGTAGAAAGGTGTTGGCAGACAAAAGCAAGTCACCGGCTTTGGACTCATGTCCACAGCGTCGTGGCGTATGTGTGCGCGTCTATACCACAACACCAAAGAAACCTAATTCGGCTATGCGCAAAGTAGCGCGTGTCCGCTTGACAAACAAGAAAGAAGTAAACTCCTACATTCCAGGAGAGGGTCACAACTTGCAGGAGCACTCAATCGTGCTGGTGCGTGGTGGCCGTGTAAAAGACCTTCCAGGCGTACGTTACCACATCATACGTGGTGCACTCGATACCGCCGGTGTAGAAAGTCGCACTCAGCGTCGCTCCAAGTACGGAGCTAAACGTCCGAAGGCGAAGAAGTAAAAAAGGAAACAACCGCAATTTATTAACTGTTTGGTTTGAAGGAAAGCTAAGGATGGTTGAGTAAATGCCCGGGTGAGAGCATTGAAGTAACACACATTGCAACCTCAGACTAAAAACCCAAACAAACAAAACAATGAGAAAAGCAAAACCAAAGAAACGTGTGATCTTGCCAGATCCCGTTTATGGTGACGTAAAGGTGACAAAATTCGTAAATCACCTCATGTATGACGGTAAAAAGAGTATTGCATACTCCATCTTCTACAACGCACTTGCAATAGTAGAAAAGAAAATGAAGGATGCAGACAAGCCGTCGCTCGAAATCTGGAAGAAGGCTCTCGACAACATCACACCGCAGGTGGAGGTGAAGTCGCGCCGTATCGGTGGTGCCACATTCCAGGTGCCTACTGAAATCCGTCCGGACCGTAAGGAGGCAATATCAATGAAGAACATGATTTCGTTTGCCAGAAAGCGTTCGGGCAAGAATATGGCAGAGAAACTCTCGTCGGAAATCATGGACGCATACAACGAACAGGGAGGCGCCTTCAAGCGTAAGGAGGATATGCACCGTATGGCAGAGGCTAACCGTGCATTCGCTCACTTCCGTTTCTAATCAGATGCAATCACACACACACGAAAAGTATTAAGGTTTTTTTAGGTAATTAGGTAAAGGATAAGAAAGATTATGGCTAAGCGTGATTTGCATTTGACGCGCAATATCGGTATCATGGCTCACATCGATGCGGGTAAGACTACCACATCGGAACGAATCCTGTTCTACACCGGACTGACCCACAAAATAGGAGAGGTGCACGACGGCGCAGCAACAATGGACTGGATGGAGCAAGAGCAAGAGCGCGGAATCACCATAACGTCGGCTGCCACAACCACATACTGGAACTGGAACGACAACAAATACAAGATAAACCTGATAGACACTCCGGGACACGTGGATTTCACGGCAGAAGTGGAACGTTCGCTCCGAGTACTTGACGGTGCCGTTGCCGCATACTGTGCAGTGGGTGGCGTGGAACCACAATCGGAAACGGTGTGGCGCCAAGCTGACAAATATAATGTGCCAAGAATCGGCTATGTAAACAAGATGGACCGTTCGGGTGCCGACTTCTTCGAAGTTGTGCGCCAGATGAAGGAGGTGTTGGGCGCAACACCATGTCCGATGGTCATACCAATAGGTGCAGAAGAACACTTCAAGGGTGTTGTCGATCTGGTGAAGATGAAAGCTATCTATTGGCACGATGAAACCATGGGCGCCGACTACAGCGTGGAGGATGTACCTGCCGAGCTGCAGGCCGAAGCCGAAGAATGGAGAGACAAACTGCTGGAGATGGCTGCCAACTCGGATGACAAGGTGATGGAGAAATACTTTGATGACCCATCGACAATTACCGAGGATGAAATCATCGCTGCCATACGCAAGGCAACAGTAAACATGGAGATCACCCCTATGCTCTGTGGCTCTTCGTTCAAGAACAAAGGCGTGCAGACCCTGCTCGATTATGTCTGTGCCCTGCTGCCTTCGCCACTCGATACTGCAAACGTGGTCGGTACAAACCCCTCGACAAAGGAAGAGGAAGACCGCAAACCCGACGAGGACGACAAGACTGCAGCATTGGCATTCAAGATTGCAACCGACCCATACGTAGGACGTCTTACATTCATCCGAGTATATTCGGGTAAGGTGGTGGCAGGCTCGTATGTGTATAACAGCCGCTCGGGAAAGAAAGAACGTGTGTCGCGCCTGTTCCAGATGCATTCAAACCACCAAAACCCAGTGGATGAGATATGTGCCGGAGACATCGGTGCGGTCGTGGGACTGAAGGACATACACACGGGTGATACCCTGTGTGACGAAACGGCACCAATCGTGCTGGAATCGATGGACTTCCCAGAACCCGTAATCGGTATTGCAGTGGAGCCTAAAACACAGAAAGACCTCGACAAACTCTCTGTGGGACTGGCTAAACTGGCAGAGGAAGACCCTACCTTCACAGTGAGGACCGACGAACAGAGCGGACAGACTGTTATCTCGGGTATGGGAGAACTACACCTGGACATCATCATCGACCGTCTGAAACGTGAGTTTAAGGTGGAATGCAACCAAGGCAAACCACAGGTGAACTACAAAGAGGCTATAACCAAGACAGTCAACCTGCGCGAAGTATATAAAAAGCAGTCGGGTGGCCGTGGTAAATATGCCGACATCATCGTGGAAGTAGGACCGGTGGATGAAGACTACAAGGAAGGCGGACTCCAGTTTGTTGACGAAGTGAAAGGTGGCAACATCCCGAAGGAGTTCATCCCTTCAGTGCAGAAAGGATTCACAAGTGCCATGACCAACGGCATACTCGGTGGATTCCCAATGGACTCAATGAAGGTGAGACTGATAGACGGCTCGTTCCACCCCGTAGATTCAGACCAGCTCTCGTTTGAAATCTGTGCGCTGCAAGCTTACAAGAATGCTTGCACGCAGGCAAAACCGGTGCTGATGGAGCCAATCATGAAATTAGAAGTGGTGACTCCGGAAGAAAACATGGGCGACGTGATAGGCGACCTCAACAAGCGCCGCGGACAGGTGGAAGGAATGGATACCAGCCGTTCGGGAGCCCGGATAGTGAAGGCAATGGTGCCACTGTCGGAGATGTTCGGATATGTGACAGCACTTCGTACAATCACTTCGGGACGTGCAACATCGACAATGACATACGACCATCATGCCCCTGTTTCAAGCTCGGTAGCCAAAGCCGTGCTGCAAGAGTGTGGAGGACGTGCCGATTTGGTATAGAAAATCACGGCATGAGGAGTGTGAGATAGTAAACGACTCTTAGCTCGCGCCCCCAGCCTTAAACATAAACAATTAAAACAAAACAGAAACAATGAGTCAGAAAATTAGAATCAAACTCAAATCCTACGACCACAACCTCGTTGACAAGTCGGCAGAGAAAATCGTAAAGACAGTGAAAGCAACAGATGCCACGGTGAGCGGACCAATTCCGCTGCCAACACACAAACGCATCTACACAGTGAACCGCAGTACATTCGTAAACAAGAAGTCGCGCGAGCAGTTTGAGCTGAACACTTACAAGCGTCTGATTGATATCTACGATGCAACACCAAGGACTGTAGATTCACTCATGAAGCTTGAACTCCCAAGCGGCGTGGAAGTAGAGATTAAAGTATAGGATTCAGAGAACAACAAAAACAAGTATTAAAGAAATGCCAGGATTATTAGGAAAGAAAATCGGAATGACATCCGTTTTCAGTGCTGATGGCAAAAACCTGCCATGCACTGTTATCGAAGTAGGTCCTTGTGTTGTAACCCAGGTAAAAACCGTAGAGAAAGACGGGTATGCCGCTGTGCAAGTCGGTTTCCAGGAGGCTAAGGAGAAGAACACTCCAAAGCCAATGATGGGACACTTCCAGAAGTCGGGGACAACACCAAAGAGACACTTGGCCGAGTTCGTATTTGACGAGGAGCACAACCTCGGTGATGTAATCACTGTGGAACTGTTCAATGATGCTCCTTATGTAGATGTCGTGGGAACATCAAAAGGAAAAGGATTCCAAGGAGTCGTGAAACGTCACGGTTTCGGCGGTGTCGGACAGACAACCCACGGCCAGGACGACCGTCTGCGCAAACCAGGTTCAATCGGAGCCTGCGCAACTCCATCACGGGTATTCAAAAACCTCAGAATGGGTGGACAGATGGGTAATGTGCAGGTAACTACACATAACCTGCAAGTGATTAAGGTAATACCAGAGCACAACCTCCTTCTGCTGAAGGGATCGGTGCCGGGAAGTAAAGGTTCAATCGTAACAATCAAGAAGTAATGGAAGTATCAGTTTTAAACATTAAAGGCCAAGATACTGGCAAGAAGGTCGAATTGAATGACGCTATCTTCGGAATTGAACCTAACGACCACGTTGTTTATCTTGCAGTAAAGCAGTATTTGGCAGCTCAGCGCCAGGGAACACACAAATCCAAGGAAAGAAGCGAAATTGCAGGTTCAACCCGCAAACTCATACGCCAGAAAGGTGGCGGTGGGGCACGTAGAGGTGACATCAAATCGCCGTTGCTCAGAGGCGGAGGCCGCGTGTTCGGCCCGCGTCCGCGCGACTATTGGTTCAAACTCAACAAGAAGGTTAAGAGCCTGGCCCGCAAGAGTGCACTGACATATAAGCAACAACAGAATGCAATCATCGTTGTGGAAGACTTTGAGTTTGACGCTCCTAAGACAAAGTCGTTCGTCGATTTGCAGAAGAACCTCAAGATTGAAGGAAAGAAGTTGCTCCTTGTCTTGCCAGAGAATAATAACAATATTTACTTGTCGGCCCGCAACATACAAAGAGTGGAAGTGTCTGCTGCACGTTTGCTCAACACATACAAGGTGATGAACTCGAACGTGATGGTAGTGACAGAAAATGCTCTGAAGGTGGTCAACGAAACATTCTAACAAGAAGGAGGAACACAATATGGCATATATAATCAAACCATTGGTCACAGAAAAAATGACCGCTGTCACAGAGAAGCAGAACAATAAGTTCGGTTTTATTGTGCATCCTAAGGCAAACAAGATTGAGATTCAAAAGGAAATAGAAGCTAAGTATAACGTAAATGTAGTTTCAGTAAACACAATGAGATATGCCGGCAAACGTAAGAGCCGCTATACTCGTTCAGGTGTAATAAAGGGACAGAGGAATGCCTATAAAAAGGCTATCGTGACCCTGAAAGAAGGTGAGACTATAGATTTCTTTAGTAACATTTAATAAAAATGGGTATTCGTAAATTCAGACCAATTACTCCTGGTCAAAGACACAAAGCTATTGGCACATTCGATGATGTTACTACATCTGTGCCAGAGAAAACTCTTGTTTTCGGAAAGAAAAGCACTGGTGGTCGCAACAACTACGGACGCATGACCGTAAGATACAGAGGCGGAGGACACAAGAGGCTCATTCGTATCATCGACTTCAAGAGAGATAAGGACGGAATACCAGCTGTAGTGAAGACTATAGAGTACGACCCTAACCGTTCGGCTCGTATAGCCCTCCTCTTTTATGCAGATGGTGAAAAACGTTACATCGTCGCCCCTAACGGACTGCAGGTAGGAACAACTCTGATGTCTGGCGACACTGCCACACCGGATTTGGGCAATACACTGCCACTCCAGAACATCCCAGTCGGAACTGTTATCCATAACATCGAACTGCGCCCCGGACAGGGAGCCAAGATGGTGAGATCGGCTGGTAACTTTGCTCAGTTGACATCACGCGAAGGACGTTATTGTGTAATCAAACTGCCTTCAGGTGAAATTAGAAAAGTTCTTTCAGTTTGCCGTGCAACAATCGGCAGCGTAAGCAACTCTGACCATGCACTCGAATCTTCAGGTAAGGCTGGACGCTCGCGTTGGCTTGGACGCCGACCACACAACCGTGGTGTTGTCATGAACCCACATGATCACCCGATGGGTGGTGGTGAAGGACGCCAGTCAGGAGGACACCCGCGTTCACGCAAGGGCTTGTATGCAAAGGGACTTCAGACTCGTGCCCCTAAGAAGGCTTCAAACAAGTACATTATCGAAAGACGTAAAAAGTAACAATGTTAACTAAGTAAATTATGAGTCGATCACTAAAAAAAGGTCCATATATTAATGTAAAGCTCGAAAAGAAAGTGCTCGCAATGAATGAGAGCGGGAAAAAGAGCGTAATTAAATCTTGGGCCAGAGCTTCAATGATTTCCCCGGACTTTGTGGGACATACAATTGCAGTTCATAACGGAAACAAGTTCATCCCTGTTTACATCACAGAAAACATGGTCGGACACAAACTAGGTGAGTTTGCGCTCACACGTACGTTCCGAGGACATGCAGGTAACAGGAAGAAATAAAAGATTCAACGAACAAAGCGAAACAAAGAAAACAAAATAATGGGATCAAGAAAAAAATTAACGGCCCAAAAGCACAAAGAGGCCAAAAAGACTGTCTATTCGGCTAGTCTGCGCAATGTCCCGACATCTCCACGCAAAATGCGTTATGTGGTTGATCTTGTCAGAGGCATGGAGGTGAGCAAGGCTTTGGCTACACTGAGGTTCTGCTCGAAAGCTGCCTCTAACGATCTCGAGAAGGTAGTACGTTCCGCAATTGCTAACTGGGAACAGAAAAACGAACGAAAGGCAGAAAACGGTGAATTGTATATCACCCGAATCTTTGTCGATGAAGGCGCTACACTCAAACGTATGAGACCTGCACCACAAGGAAGAGGATACAGAATTCGCAAGCGTTCCAACCATGTCACAGTTTTTGTGGACGCTAAAACTAAAGAGGAGGATTAACTATGGGACAGAAATGTAATCCAATAAGCAACCGTCTGGGAATTGTCCGCGGATGGGATTCAAACTGGTTTGGTGGTAACAGCTTCGGTGACAATATCCTTGAGGATAGTATGATTCGTAAGTACCTCAATGCCCGCCTGGCCAAAGCAAGTGTCTCCAAGATAGTAATTGAGCGTACTCTTAAGCTCGTCACAATCACCGTGTGCACTGCACGTCCGGGAATTATCATCGGTAAGGGTGGACAAGAGGTGGACAAACTGAAAGAAGAACTCAAAAAACTCACCGACAAAGATGTTCAGATTAACATCTACGAAGTGAAGCGCCCAGAACTCGATGCTGTAATCGTTGCTAACAACATTGCACGTCAGATAGAAGGGAAAATTGCGTACAGACGCGCTATCAAAACTGCCATTGCCAACACCATGCGCTCAGGTGCAGAAGGTATCAAGGTGCAGATTTCCGGACGTCTTAACGGCGCAGAAATGTCACGCTCTGAAATGTATAAGGAGGGTAGAACTCCATTGCACACACTCCGTGCCGATATCGACTACTGCCTGGCTGAAGCACTCACAAAAGTGGGACTCCTTGGCATCAAGGTATGGATTTGCAGGGGTGAGATATTCGGAAAGAAAGACTTGGCTCCAAACTTCACACAAGCAAAGGATGCCGGCCGTGGCAACAGCGGTGGTAGAAGATTTAGAAACAGAAAGCCTAACCGTTAAATTCGACAAACATGTTACAGCCTAAAAGACAAAAATACAGAAGACCGCAAAAAGGACGCGGCCGCTTGAAGGGTGTTTCCCACAGGGGAACAGAACTAGCTTTTGGTAGCTTCGGCATCAAGGCACTGCAGACTCGCTGGATATCAGCACAGCAGATTGAGGCTGCACGTGTGGCTATCACACGTCACATGCAGCGTCAGGGTCAGGTCTGGATCAGAATCTTCCCTGATAAACCAATCACAAAGAAGCCTGCAGACGTCCGCATGGGTAAGGGTAAGGGAGATCCATACAAATATGTATTTCCTGCCAAACCAGGACGCATACTCTTTGAAATTGAAGGTGTTCCATACGAGATAGCCAAGGAAGCACTGCGACTCGGCGCTCAGAAACTGCCTACTACAACTAAGTTTATTGTAAGACGCGACTACGACAAAAACGCTTAAAGGTTATGAAAATTGCAGAGATAAGAGAATTGACAACTGCCGAGCTCACAGAGCGCCTTGAGGCAGAGGTTGCCAACTACACAAACATGAAGTTCAACCACCATGTCTCTCCAGTAGAGGACAACTCTCAGATTAAGAAGCTGCGTCGTGATATCGCACGTATGAAATGCGAATTGCGTCAGAGAGAACTTAACAAATAAAACAGCATCTACATGGAAGATAGAAATTTAAGAAAACAGAGAACGGGTGTCGTTGTCAGCAATAAAATGGATAAGACCATCGTAGTTGCTGCCAAGTTTAAGGAAAAGCACCCAATTTATGGTAAATTTGTCAGCAAGACAAAGAAATACCATGCTCATGACGAAAAAAATGAGTGCAATGTGGGCGACACAGTACTCATCATGGAGACACGTCCGCTGAGCAAGACGAAAAGATGGAGAGTAGTTAACATAGTAGAAAGAGCTAAGTAATTATGATACAGGTAGAATCAAGATTGACAGTTGCTGACAACAGCGGCGCACGCGAAGTGCTCTGTATTCGTGTACTTGGTGGCACTCGCCGTCGCTATGCTACTGTAGGCGACATTATCGTAGTCGCCGTAAAAAACGTTATTCCTTCGAGCGAGATAAAGAAAGGTACTATATCAAAGGCCTTGATTGTGCGCACAAAAAAGGAAGTCAGACGTGCAGACGGATCATATATCCGATTTGACGACAATGCATGTGTGCTCTTGAGCAATACTGGTGAAATGAGGGGAAGCCGTATTTTCGGACCAGTTGCCCGTGAACTCCGTGCTGTTAACATGAAAGTAGTTTCTTTGGCTACTGAGGTTCTTTAACTTTAGAATACACAGAGTAATGAGTAAATTACATATAAAGAAAGGCGACACGGTCTTTGTGAATGCCGGAAACTATAAAGGACAGACAGGTAAGGTCCTGAAGGTTCTGGTGGAAAAGCAACGCGCCGTAGTCGAGGGTGTGAACATCGTATCGAAAAGTACTAAGCCAAGTGCGCAACACCCACAAGGAGGTATTATCAAGCAAGAAGCTCCTATACATATATCTAACTTGAATGTAGTAGATCCTAAAACAGGAAAGGCCACACGTGTCGGACGTAAGATTGGGGCAAACGGCAAATTAGTTCGCTATGCTAAAAAGTCAGGGGAGGAGCTTCAATGAGTACAACTGCAAATCTTAAGAATGTTTATGCAGAGCAGATTGCTCCTGCATTAATGAAACAGTTCAACTATTCTTCGCCGATGCAAATACCGGTTCTGAAGAAGATAGTAGTGAACCAAGGACTTGGAATGGCTACGGCCGACAAGAAGGTTATTGAAGTGGCTATTGAAGAAATAGCTCAGATTACAGGTCAGAAACCTGTTGCTACGATGTCGAAAAAGGATATTTCAAATTTCCACCTTCGCAAGAAAATGCCGATAGGCGTGATGGTCACCCTTCGCAGACAACGTATGTATGAGTTCCTCGAGAAGTTGATACGTGTCTCTCTGCCTCGCATCCGTGACTTTAAGGGAATTGAGAGCAAGTTTGACGGACGCGGAAATTATACCCTCGGTATTCAAGAACAAATCATATTCCCAGAAATAAACATCGACCAAGTCGATAAAATCATGGGTATGAACATCACGTTCGTGACTTCTGCAAAGACCGATGAAGAGGGATATGCTCTTTTGAAAGCATTTGGATTACCATTTAAGGACGCTAACAAATAATCGATATGGCAAAAGAATCAATGAAAGCACGCGAGGTAAAGCGTGCAAAGCTTGTTGCAAAATACGCAGCAAAGCGTGCAGCACTGAAGAAGATTGTAGCTACGGGCGACCCAATGGAAGCTTATGAGGCTGCACGGAAACTTCAGTCAATTCCTGCAAACGCAAATCCGATTCGCCTTCACAACCGTTGCAAAATTACCGGACGTCCAAGAGGCTACATCCGTCAGTTCGGCATCTCGCGTATTCAGTTCAGAGAGATGGCATCGGCAGGATTAATTCCAGGTGTAAAGAAGGCCAGCTGGTAAACAAACCTTATTATTAAATATTGTCGGGGTGTCCCGATTAATTTAATCTATTATGACAGATCCTATTGCAGATTATCTGACGCGAATGAGAAACGCTATCATGGCCAAGCATAAGGTCGTGGAAGTGCCTGCGTCAAACTTGAAGAAGGATATTACAAAAATCCTCTTCGACAAGGGATATGTGCTTAACTACAAGTTCGTCGAAGATGGACCACAAGGAACCATCAAGATTGCACTCAAGTACGACCCTGCAACCAAAGAAAGCGCTATCAAGTGCTTGAAGAGAGTGTCTAGGCCAGGACTCAGGAAATACACTGGCTACAAGGACATGCCAAGAGTTATTAACGGATTGGGTATTGCAATTCTATCCACATCCAAAGGTGTAATGACAGACAAGGAGGCTTCACAACTCAAGGTGGGAGGTGAGGTCCTTTGCTACGTCTATTAATTTCAGGAGGATTTATAATGTCTAGAATTGGTAAACTACCCATTAATATTCCTGCAGGTGTGACTATCACACATAAGGATGACATTGTAACAGTGAAAGGTCCTAAGGGAGAACTTTCACAGTATGTGAACCCAGCTATCAAAGTCTCTGTCGAGGATGGAAAAATCACCCTCGAGGAAAATGAGACAGCTATGACCGACAACACTAAGCAGAGACATGCGTTCCATGGACTCTACCGTGCATTGCTCAACAACATGGTGGTAGGTGTGTCGGAAGGATACAAACGAACACTGCAACTCGTGGGAGTTGGATACAGAGTCTCCAATCAGGGTAACTTGCTGGAGTTTGCACTCGGATATTCACACGCCATCGTTTTCCAAGTCCCTGCGGAAGTGAAAGTGGAAACTAAGTCAGAGAGAAACCAAGACCCGCTCATCATGCTTGAGTCATGCGACAAGCAGCTACTCGGACAAGTATGCGCCAAGATTCGTTCTTTCCGCAAGCCTGAACCTTACAAGGGAAAGGGTATCAGATTCCAGGGCGAAGTCGTTAGAAGAAAGTCTGGTAAGTCAGCTAGTGCTAAATAATTAAAAAACGATTTGTTATGATAAGCAAGATAGAAAGACGTATCAAAATCAAATATAGAGTACGTAATAAGATCTCAGGTACTGCTGAGCGTCCACGTATGTCTGTCTTCAGAAGCAACAAGCAGATTTACGTGCAGATTATCGACGACGATGCTGCAAAGACTTTGGTCGCTGCTAACTCTCTCTCTCTCGAGAAGATGAACAAGAGCGAGCAGGCACAGAAAGTCGGTGAGATGGTTGCCAAGAAAGCTCTCGAAGCTGGTATCGACACTGTCGTTTTCGACAGAAACGGATACCTCTATCATGGAAGAATTAAAGCGGTGGCTGAGGCTGCCCGTAAGGCTGGACTTAAATTTTAATTGAAATTATGGTTAATAGAGTAAAGATAGGAAACGATATCGAACTTAAAGATCGATTGGTGGCTATTAATCGTGTTACTAAGGTCACGAAAGGTGGTAGAACTTTCACTTTCGCCGCTATTGTCGTAGTTGGCGACGGGAAAGGTGTTGTCGGTTACGGACTCGGTAAGGCTGGGGAAGTGACAGCGGCCATCGCTAAGGGTGTTGAATCTGCTAAGAAGAACTTGGTTAAGATACCTGTTCTCAACGGTACTGTGCCACACGAGGCTTACGGTAAGTTCGGTGGAGCAAGAGTACTCATCATGCCGGCTGCTCAAGGTACAGGAGTTGTGGCTGGTGGTGCTATGCGTGCCGTATTCGAGAGCATCGGTATTACTGACGTCCTCGCTAAGTCGAAGGGATCATCAAACCCACACAACCTCGTGAAGGCTACAATCAACACTCTCGCTAACATGCGCGACCCTAAGACAGTCGCACAAAACAGAGGTGTCAGTCTTAATAAAGTGTTCAACGGT
The DNA here is from genome assembly GCA_937915745.1 of uncultured Prevotellaceae bacterium. Taxonomy (GTDB): domain Bacteria; phylum Bacteroidota; class Bacteroidia; order Bacteroidales; family Bacteroidaceae; genus Colivivens. The sequence goes on from CALGGJ010000092.1 coordinate 20,079, forward strand.
TAACGAGTTTTTCTAATATGGCAACAATTAAAATAAAGCAGGTCAAAAGCCGTAACAACAGGCCCATCGACCAGAAAAGAACGCTCGACTCCCTCGGACTTACGAGAATCAACAAGGTTGTTGAGCACGAGGACTCACCAACACTCAGAGGTATGATACGCAAAGTACAACATCTGGTGGAAGTACTCGACTAAAAAGTGTGTGATAACAAGTGAATAACGTATAAATTACTTACAAATGGAATTATATAATTTAAAACCAGCTGAAGGCTCCACACACAACAGCAAGCGCGTTGGTAGAGGGTATGGCTCTGGCAAGGGACGTACATCAACCAGGGGACACAAGGGAGCTAAGGCTCGCTCTGGTTACAAGAAGAAAATAGGATTTGAAGGTGGACAGATGCCACTGCAACGCCGAGTTCCTAAGTTCGGATTCAAGAACATCAACAGAGTTGAGTACAAAGCTATCAACCTTAGCACTATTCAGGCGCTTGTCGAAAGCAAGGGACTGGAGAAAGTGGGAGTTGAAGACCTCATCGCTGCTGGATTCGTAAACAAGCACCAGCTTGTGAAAATCCTTGGCAATGGTGAACTCAACGCCAAGATCGACGTTCAGGCTCATGCATTCTCTAAGTCTGCTGAGGCTGCAATCACAGAAAAAGGTGGTAATGCTGTAAAATTGTAGAATAATGGCAAAATTCGGTAAAATTAGTAATTGGAAGCTGGTAAAGACCTTCAAGAACATCTGGCATATTGAAGACCTACGCTCAAGAATACTCATCACAATGGGATTCATCTGCGTATATCTCTTCGGATGTCAGATTGTATTGCCAGGTATCGACCGTACACACCTGGCCGGTCTGCAGCAGCAAACAAGCGAGGGACTTATGTCGCTCCTCAATATGTTCACCGGTGGTGCGTTCGAGAAAGCATCTATATTCGGACTGGGAATCATGCCCTACATCTCTGCGTCTATCGTTATGCAGTTGCTTGGCATTGCAGTTCCCTACTTCCAGAAGATGCAGAGAGAAGGTGAGAGCGGAAGAAGAAAGATGAACCAATACACTCGTTACCTCACTATCTTCATCCTACTCATACAAGGACCATCATACCTCATCAACCTCAACATGCAGACGCAAGGACAGGCTCTTTATGAGGGACTCAGCTGGACTACTTTCTCAATCAGCTC
>CALGGJ010000093.1 GCA_937915745.1 uncultured Prevotellaceae bacterium
AGCATCTGCCTTACAAGCAGAGGGTCGGCGGTTCGAATCCGTCAGCGCCCACGAAGAGATTGAGATGTCAATCTCTTTTTCGTTTTAATAATCATAGTGTTTTATGTTCATAGTTTAACGTATATGTCAGATTGGAAAGACAGGCTGGGGGTTGTGTTTTCCACAAATCCCGACTTCAGTTACAGGAGCAACGCGGAGGATGAGCCTGATACGCTGCCAAGGTGTGAGCAGAAACTAAGGGTCAGCATTGAAAAACAGGGCAGAGGAGGAAAGGTGGTGACTATTGTGAGAGGATTTATAGGGCAAGCCGACGACCTCAAGGTCTTGGGTAAGATGCTGAAGACAAGATGTGGGGTAGGGGGCAGTGTGAAGGATGGTGAGGTTATTGTACAGGGCAACTTGCGCGACAAGGTGATTGCTTTGCTGAAGTCTGATGGCTATAGTAATACGAAGTGATTGTAGGATAGCTGTTGTCATATAATAGACTTTACATCTTGTTTGCATTTTTTTTGTTATTATGCATAATAAAAAAACTTAAATAGTGTGATATGACAGCGAAAAATATTAACTTTGCAGTTACAAAGGGCTGATGCCCCAATTCATTCACAATGTTTCGGGGCGTGTGTTCCGTGTCGTTACGTATATTAGTGCCGATTGTAATATCGTTCGGCACATTACATGATGAAAAAGATGGGTCGAAAAACAGTCATAGCAAATCATCGTGGAGCAGTGGGTAAATCGACCACTGCCAGAGGGCTTGCGTGTGCATTTGGCCGCATGGGCAGAAAGGTTCTGCTGGTAGATGCCGATCCCCTGTCGGGTTCGGCAACATACTTCAAAGTCAGGCCGACTCCATCTCGCACACTTGATGCGTGTCTGGACCGACGTTGTAACGTCAACGACTGTATCATGCATGTGTCCGACTCTGTAGATTTGCTGCCGAGCGATGTCAATCTGGTGTCGTTTGAGATAAAGGCACTCAACGTCAGCCAGCGCGAGATGTTGATGCAAACAGCATTGAGCGATGTTGCAGATATGTATGATGAGGTCATTATCGACACGCCGTCATCACTCGGACTGCTTACTACCAATGCCCTCACGTTGGCCGACGAGGTAATAATCCCCTTAAGACTCGACTATTTCGCCAGCGAAGGGCTGAACAGCATGATGCATCTGATTGCAGATATCAACGCCACACTGAATCAAACCCTCGAATTGCGCGGAATGCTGCTGACACATGTGAGGCCAACACTGCGTGCCACGGCTCGAAACCTGGCCGAGCTGAACAGACAGTATGCAGGATTGCTGCTAAGCTCAATGATAACCGAAACAGAAAATCTTGCCGGCGATTTCGAACGTCTGGCATCAGAACTTGTTGAATGACACTGAATAGAACCACATACCGACTGCTGCTGGCCACACTGCTGATGATACTGCCAACCGGCATCTATGCACAGGATACCATACAATCGCCAGTGCCCAAAGCCCAGCTGCGCCGGCAAATGACACCAGTGCAGTTCACCGATTCGCTTGCCGACGACAGCCTGCGACGCATCGAGGCTCTCACGGCAGAACTCGACTCGTTATCCGACTTCCTACCGACGCTGGCCGACTCGACTGTAAAAACCGATACAGTCAAACCAGCCGACCTTACCATTACGCTGCACAACGGCAACGATGTGGCACAGACATTGAAAGACCAGTTCTTCATTCCAGAACCCAATAAAGCACTATGGCTTGCAATCGCATTCCCGGGGGGAGGGCAGATATACAACCGCAAATACTGGAAACTGCCAATCATATACGGAGGCTTTCTGGGTTGTATGTATGCCATGAACTGGAACAACACCATGTATCGCGACTACTCGCAGGCATACATCGACATCATGGACTCCGATCCTAATACCAAAAGCTACGAGAACTTCATACCACGCGGATACGACATAAACCGCAATTTACAACGCATTCAAGACCTGTTCAGACGCAAAAAAAACTACTATCGCAGATATCGCGACCTGAGCATGTTTATAATGATAGGAGTATATGCACTCTCTGTAATCGATGCCTACGTAGATGCAGAGATGGCCAGTTTCGACATCACCCGCGAACTGTCGATGAAAGTACGACCATCAATCATACGTGAAAACAACGAGACAGCCATGCGCACACCAGGCATCGGACATTCGTATGGAGTGCAATGCAGCTTGACTTTCTGACACAAAGAGCCGGCCACACACCATAAAGGCTCACAGCAGAAATAGTTATAACCGATATTTTGGCTTTATTGAGAGATTATGGAAGACGAGAAAAGCAAGGAACAGCAAGAAGAACAGATGGTGGAAGAAGCCTTCCAGCATCTTATCGACGCATATCAGAAAACCAAGCATCGCAAGAGAGTCGAAATAATTCGCAAAGCATTCAACTTCGCCAAACTTGCACACAAAGGCGTGCGACGACTCTCGGGCGAACCATACATCATGCACCCCATTGCCGTTGCCGACATCGTCTGTACCGAAATCGGGCTCGGCTCCACATCAATATGTTCTGCCCTCTTGCACGATGTAGTGGAAGACACCGAATATACAGTAGAAGATATCGAAAACATGTTTGGTCCCAAGATTGCACAGATAGTCGATGGACTGACAAAGATATCAGGCGGAATATTCGGCGACCATGCCTCGGCTCAGGCCGAAAACTTCAAGAAACTGCTGCTCACGATGAACGACGACATACGCGTCATCCTGATAAAAATGGCCGACCGACTGCACAACATGCGCACTCTCGGTTCGCAGCCAGCAAACAAACGATATAAGATTTCGGGCGAAACACTATATATCTATGCACCATTGGCCAACCGGCTCGGACTGAACTCGATAAAGTCAGAACTCGAAAACCTCAGCTTCAAATACGAACATCCCGACGAATACGCACAAATCCTGAAAAAACTGGAAGCCACAGAAAACGAGCGCAATACCGTGTTCGACGAATTTACTACACCTGTACGCACCCAACTCGATAAGATGGGTATCGAATACGAAATCAAGGCACGTATAAAGTCGCCTTACTCTATATGGAGCAAGATGCAAACCAAGCATATCCCATTCGAGGAAATATACGACATACTGGCCGTAAGAATAGTATTCGCACCACGCAAAAACATTGATGAGCGCAACGAATGCTTCAACATCTACGTTGCACTGACACAAATATACTCGAGCCACCCCGACCGCTTCCGCGACTGGATAACCCATCCAAAGGCCAACGGATACAAGGCACTACATGTCACACTCATGTCGAACAAGGGCGAGTGGATAGAAGTACAGATACGCTCACAACACATGGACGAAATTGCAGAAAAAGGATTTGCAGCACATTGGAAATACAAAGAGGGCGGTGACATACTGCAAGAAGGCGAGTCGGAACTCGACAAATGGCTGGTCACCATCAAGGAAATCCTCGATGACCCACAGCCCGACGCAATGGATTTTCTTGACACTATCAAACTCAACCTCTACGCATCCGAAATATTCGTCTTCACACCAAAAGGCGAGATACGCATTCTGCCGGCAGGTGCGACTGCACTCGACTTCGCATTCTCTATACACACCGTGGTCGGAACACATTGCATAGGTGCCAAAGTAAACCACAAACTGGTGCCAATGACCTATGTGCTTCAGAGTGGCGACCAGGTCGAAATACTGGCTTCCAGCAAGTCGATGGTCAATCGCGACTGGCTCGATATTGCAACCACAGCAAAGGCAACAGCTAAAATATTGGCCGCTGTACGCAAGGAAGAGCGTCTGCAACGCAAGCATGGAGAAGAAAAGCTCGATGAATTCCTCGCCAAAATCGGGTTAGTGAAAGACACGGCATGCATCGACAAACTATGCCGACAGCATGAATTGACAAAACCCGACGAACTGTTCCTCGCCATAGGACAGGAAAAGATAATACTTGGAAACGACGACGAATCGTGCCTGAAAAACAAGAAACAAAGCCGTACATGGAATCGGCTTTTGTCATTCGGGCGCAAGAAAAACGAAGAAAAGAAGGAACAGGGACAAGTACAGCCGGACGAGACACCAAAATACGACAAGAAGAAACCTATAATAATCAACGAAGACTCACTTCAACAATATATCAGTCTTGCTACCTGTTGCAACCCAATTCCAGGCGATCCCGTAATGGCATACCAAGTGCCCGAAGGAAATATGATGGTTCACCTGCTGCAATGCCCGCTGGCTCTCAGGCTGAAGGCAAATTCCGGTAATCGGCTTTATGCTGCACGTTGGGAGATGAGGGGTGATAAACAGTTCATCGTATCTGTAAAACTGAATGGAGTTGACAAGATAGGAATGCTTAACCAGATAACCCAGGTTATATCGCAAACTCTCAATGTGAATATCCGACGACTGGAGATAGAGGCAAACGACGGTATTTTTGAGGGAAAAATTATACTTTACGTGCACGATACATCCGAGGTGCATACCATTGTGAAAGACTTGAAGAAGATTCCAAATATCAAGCAAGTGATTCGGATCTGATACCCCACAAAAGTCAGTTGTTAACAAACACAATCACCCTTACACATCATGGTAGCAATAATTGCCAACATGTGCAAGGGTGGTTAGTCATAATGTGCGAAGGAATATAACGGAATATCCTGTGTATAAGGGAATGTTATTTGGGCACTGCCGGTTACTGCACTTGTGGTTGTTTTGCCTTGATTTTGTTGAACAAAATGATGAGTGAGCTGCCAAGAATGCCCGCACAAAGTGATGCGGTTAATACTGCTATTTTGCCGCTTGCACGCAAGTGCTCGGTTATTTCCGGGGCATTTTCGCCAAACGAGAGTGTATCCACGAAGATACTCATCGTGAATCCGATACCTCCAAGACATGCTACTGCAAATAGCATTGGCCATGTGCTTCCGCTCGGTTTCTCGCCCATTTTGGCTTTTATGGCAATCAGGCTGGCAAGGGTGATGCCTATAGGCTTGCCCAGCAACAGCCCAAAGAATACTCCCATGCTTACGCTGCCAAGTTCCGGTGTGTATTGGAAGATGTTGAAGTAGCTTACATCCGGAATCTCTACACCAGCATTGGCAAGTGCAAATATTGGCATAATAAGGAAGTTGACCCAAGGATTGAGGATGTGTTCAAGTCGATAGGAGAGACCCATGCAGTTGGTGGCTATGTAGCTCATGCGACGCAGGCAGTGACGTTGCATGTCGTTAGGGAATTCATCAACTATTTTGTCGTTGTCGAGGTCTTCGTATAAGTGCAGGCGTCTGGTATATTCGGCGTTTTTGCGTTCGAGATATGCGCGATTGTATTTGCCTTCCATCGGAATGAGGAATGCCATTACAACCCCCGACATGGTTGCATGTACTCCTGCGTAATAGAACAGGAACCACACTGCCACGGCAGGAATGAGGTAGTGCACAGGCCGTTTTTCGCCTTGCTGATTCATCAGATATATGAAAATAATCAGGACGAGCGAGATGGCAAGCAGTGCGATGTTGATATGTCCGCCATAGAATAATGCGACTACGATGATTGCTCCGAGGTCATCAGCTATTGCCAGTGCTGTGAGGAATATCTTGAGTGAAATGGGTACCCTGTTGCCGAGAATAGACATGATTCCTATTGCAAATGCTATATCGGTGGCTGTCGGTATTCCCCATCCTGTTGATGCCTCGGTCCCGTGGTTGAATATTGTATAGATGAGTGCAGGGACAAGCATTCCGCCGGCAGCTGCTATTACCGGCATAATGGCTTTCTTGGGTGTTGAAAGCTCACCGCACACTACCTCACGTTTTATTTCAAGTCCGACTGTGAAGAAGAATATAACCATGAGAATGTCGTTGATGAACTTCTCTACGGTCATGCCTTCGGGGAAAATCCAGTCGATGGCCCGTGTGCCGTCGTCTCTTATAGGGCTGAGTATATGTATGGAGAGGTCGGTGTCGAGTATGCTTTTATAGAGTTCGCGTGTCAGCGGGAGGTTGGCCAGTAACATTGCTATGACGACTGATATAATCAATACAACCCCTGATGCCCATGGTTGGTTTATGAATGATTTTTGCGTCGCATTTAGGGCGCGGACGCTTTTGGCCCATTTGTAGGTTGGTATCAGTTTCATGTTGCTCATTATTCGTTTTAGTGTTTCCTCCGCAATGATGACTATTACTCGTGGTTGTATGGACTGACTGATTCCGTGTTATCCGATGGCGGGTTTTCAATTAAGCTCCGTCATCATGTATCGCTTTGGCGAGATGCCTACTGTGCGCTTGAAGAAGCGTCCGAAGAAGCTTTGGCTTGGGAAGTTGAGCATTACGCTCACTTCTTGTATTTTGCAGCGTTTTTCCTTCATGAGTTGCTTGGCCAATGTCACTACATATTCTGCAATCCATGTGCTGGTATTTTTACCGCTGTAAGTGTTTGTGATGGTTGACAGGTATTTTGGTGTGATGCCTATTTGCCGGGCATAGAATTGCACTTCGCGTTCTTTGTCTGCATATTTGTTTAGCAGTTCGATGAATTGGCGGAAGATGTTTTCTTGCTGTGATATGGCATCGCCTTTGATTTCGGAGCTGATATCGAGGATGTTTGCCAGGAAGATATGTAGTATGTTGTTGTAGCTGCGCACATATATGTCGCGGTGTGTGAAGTCGTGGTAGTTGATGCCTTCGACCGTTTCGTCGTAATGTGTCTTGAGGTATTTGAACTCTTTGTCGCTTAGTTTTTTGTAATACACATTTTCGGCCGATATGCGGTCGTTGTACATGTAGAGGTCGTTAAGGCTTCGGGTATGTGCTTTTTCTCCGAACCGGTAGAGGAAGAACTGTGTCTCCATTGATTTTATCATGATGCGCATGATAGAGTATGCGGGGATGTACAGGCATGAGCGTGTGCTGAGTGTCAGCTCTTTGTTGTTGACTTGCAGTTTGATGTTGCCGTGCACCAGTACGAGCACAATGGTGTCTTGCAGGTGATATGTTTTTCCTATGTTGTAGAGTGCCGTGATGTCTGTGCGATGTGTCTGGCTGTCGTACAGGATGGTTGAGTCTTCGTAGTTTGCCGTGCTTTTGGCTACTGATTTCACTCTTTCTGTTGTGTCTTCTATATATCTGTTTGTATTGCGTGCCATATTGTTTATTTTTCTTTATTTTGAGAGTTTCTTACTTGCGGTACTTATATATTTGCGTGGTGAGCATCCTACGATTCGTTTGAAGTATCGTCCGAAGAAGCTTTGGCTTGCAAAGTTGAACATGTCGCTGACTTCTTTTATGTTGTGTCGGTTGTTGTAGAGCACTATTTTGATACGCATCACTACATATTCGTCGATTACCCTGCTTGCTGTTCTTCCCGTATATTTCACTGTCGCTGCCGATAGTGTCTTTGGTTGTACGTTGAGTGCGTTGGCATAGAATTGTACCGAGCGTTCTTGCTTGTAGTGTTGGTCTAGTTGTGTAAGGAAGTCGTTGAAGAGGCGGTATGTTTCGCTGTTATCGCTGTGTGGTACTGGCTCGAGTTTAGACAGTATTGTGAATTGGTGTGAAATATATACTCCCAGACGTGCCTGTATCATGTATTCTTTCATGCTTTTGTAGTCGGTGAGTATTTCTTGTTTTATCTGTTCGTAGTCGTGTGCCAGTATTGAGGCCTGCCGTGGTGTGAGGTGGTAGTGGTTGAAGGTGAAGAATCCTTCGCGTATGCCCACGTCAAGTCCGAATTGCTCGTAGAGGTCGTGCATGATGTATGAGCTGACTTTCAGACTTAGCATCTTGCATCGTGACGGGAGCAGTTCGATGCTGGTGTGTGGCATGATGGCAAGATAGTCGTTTGCTTTGAGTTTCAGTTGTGTGTTGTTGACTGTCAGGTTCATGCTGCCTTGAAGTACTATTATTACTCCTCGGTGTTGGCTGTTGTAGAGTTTGTCGCTGTTCTGGATTTTGGATTCTTCGGCTAGTTTTATGTTGTCTGTGCAATAGAACTTGTCTCCGTAGGAGCATAGTTCAACCAGTGATTTATTGTTGCTTATGTGTGTGTCCCTTGTTTCTTGCATGTTATTTTACCTTTCTTTTCTGTTATTTTTTTGATTGTCCTGGCTTATTGCTTTGTGTGTGGTGCTGATAGTGTTGTTTAGGTTTAGTAGGAAGTAGTGTGCCGGCTGTGTTTAGGCAACCGGGCTGCTTGAGTTCCTCTTTCTCATCGGTTTGTTTCGTTGCCTGCGGTGTGCAGTATCAGTGTTGTTGCTCCGATTGTGATGATGTCGCCTTCGGCGAGTCTCACCCTCTCCTTGTCGCGTAGGATACGATTCATGTGGAAGGTTCCTGTATCGCTTGGTGCATCGCGCAGTGTGTATTTGATGTCGCCGTTTGCCTTTTTCTCTACATGTATGACGCAGTGGAATGTGTCGATGCTTGGGTCGCTGGTTTCTATCGGCTTGTTGATGTTGGTGCCTTTGACGTAGCGGCCGAATTCGTTGTCGCCCAGGTCGAGTGGTATTACTTGCTTGTAGGCAAATATGTTTTCCACCACTGTGATGCTTCCTAGGTCGTGGTCGTATGCCCGTTCGTCTATGTGTCGTTCTTGGTGAATGGCGGTCAGGCGTGAGGTTCCGATGCGAATCTTGAATTCTTTCTTACATGTGGGACAGGCAAACACCAACGCCTGCCCTTCATCGTATCGGGTTTCGTCGAATACGATGAAGGTGTCGCATTTGGGACAGCGTACTCTTTTCATCTCTGTTGGTTTGCCAAGATGCGGGTTGATGTACGTTGGTGCCGAATGTGCTTATTCGGCTGGTGTTTCTGCCGGTGTCTCGGTTGTTGGTGCTTCTGGTTGGTCGGTAGCAGCCGGGAACGACTGCATGTTGTTGGCATCGGTTGTGGTGACTATCGGTGCAACCAGTGGCTGTTCTTCGATTGTAGCCTTTGGTGAGAAGGCGGCAGACACGACGCTCAGCACTACCATGGCGATTGCTATGCCCCATGTGGCTTTTTCAAGGAAATCGGTGGTTTTGCGCACACCCATGATTTGGTTGGATGACGAGAATCCTGATGCGAGACCCCCGCCTTTGGATTCTTGGATGAGTACGATACCGCACATAAGTATTGATGCGATAATGATGAGTACGATGATTAATGTGTACAGCATTTCTTTTTCTTTGTTTTATGTTTTGTTATTTGAGTTTTATTTGTTTGGATTTGCCGCCCGCCTTTGCTACAGTATGCCTCTGGGCATGGTATAAGCAGAATTCAGACGCAAAGTTATTGCTTTTTTCTGAATTGTGCAAGTTTATGTGCGTTTTTTTTTGTAAATATTCCCTTAAGAGTTGCCTCAGGTGTACTTTTTTGCATACTCCTTGCGTGTATGCGCATATTTTGAGGTGGGGCCTGAAGCCGATTCCGTTGTTTCATATGCGTGGTCTCGGTCTGGTGAGTGCGTGGTCTCGGTCTGGTGAGTGCGTAGTCTCGGGCTTGTGAGTGCGCACTTGTGGATTATGGTCGGTGTGTATCTTGGTTCACCAGTTTGCAACTGTTGCATTGTATATTTGGTCAACGATGTCGTTAATCATTTGCTGCACGAGTTCTTCCTGCACTGCATTGAGCTGCAGCTTTGAGTCGTAGTCGGCTGTGGCCGAGAAGCTGCGTTCAAAATCCTCTTCGTGCTTGGTGGAGTTCACAAAGCGCACGTTGACGGTCATCTTCAGTTGTGTCTGTGCCGAATATCCGTCGCGTGCTACCGACTTGTTGGTCTGGCTGTATTCGGTTATCTCGCCAGTGAGCTGCATGTCGCCGTTTTTTTTCAGCACCTTCAGCTTGGTCTTTTTCGAGTATGTATCGCTTATGCTGTTGTAGAACATGCTTTCCATCGGTGCCCACACGTATGATGCACGTATCGGGAACTTGCTGAGCGATATACTCTTTACTTTTTCGTAGTTGATGCTCGAGCCATTGAACGAGTAGCTCACACTGCATGAGGCAACGGTCAGGGCAACTGCTGCGAGTGCAATAAGGATGATGCTGTATTTAGTTTTTCTCGAGTCCATAGTCTTTAATCCTGCGGTACAGTGTGCGTTCGCTTATTCCCAGTTCGCGTGCCGTCTTGCTGCGGTTGTAGGAGTTGCGGCGCAGTGCTTCACGTATGTTGGCTTCTTCGATTTCTTTCATCGACCGTGGGGTGGTATCGATATATTCCACGGCATTAGGCACATCCGACTGCATGTCGATGTGTGTCACCGGTGTCACGTGTTCGCCCGGTGCCTGGATGAGTGGGGTTGAGTCGATGGTGGCGTACTCTGCATCTTGGATGATGTGTTGCTGAGGGCTGTATGCAGGGTTGATGCCATGGCTGTTTATTATCTCCTTCAGCCCTTTTACCTCTTTGCTTAGGTCGGTGAGCAGGCGGAATAGCATCTCGCGTTCGCTTTCGTATGAGTGTGTGTTGCCTTGTTGCCAACTTCCGGCCAGCACTAGGCCATGACCCGTGGCCGAGTCGTCGGTTATTCCGTATTGCCTTAGGGTGTCGGCCGTGATTTCGCGTTCGCGGCTTATGATACACAGCTGTTCGGCTACGTTTTTCAATTGGCGTATATTGCCTGGCCACTTATAGCTCAGCAGCAGTTGTCGCGCGTCGTCAGTGAGGCTGATGCGCTCCAACATGTAGCGGTCGGAGAAGTCGGCCACGAATTTACGGAACAACAGTTCGATGTCGCGTCCGCGTTCGCGCAGTGGTGGCATGCTGATTGGTATGGTTGCGAGGCGGTAGTAGAGGTCTTCGCGAAATTTTCCTTCGCTTATAGCCTTAGTGATGTTTACGTTGGTGGCTGCAATGATGCGTACATCGGTTGTGCGTACTTCCGACGAGCCTACACGTATGTACTCGCCCGTTTCGAGTACTCTGAGCAGGCGGGCTTGGGTGCTTAGTGGAAGTTCGCCCACTTCGTCGAGGAACAGTGTCCCCTTGTTGGCTGCACCGAAATAGCCTTCACGCTCGCCCACTGCACCGGTGAAGGCTCCTTTCTCGTGTCCGAAGAGCTCGCTGTCGATGGTGCCCTCGGGTATGGAGCCGCAGTTGATGGCAAAATATTTCTGATGCTTGCGCGATGACTTGTCGTGTATGACGCGCGGAATGACTTCCTTACCTACTCCCGACTCACCTTGAATGAGCACACTCAAGTCGGTGGGTGCCACCTGTACAGCGATGTCGAGTGCACGATTCAGACCGACATAGTTGCCTACTATGCCATATCGTTGTTTTATTGTTTGTAAGTTAGATTCGTTCATGTGTGCTTCTTGCTTTCGACTTCTATATGTATGGATTGAATTTCTTTTCGTAATCGATGGTGGTTGACGGGCCATGCCCTGTGAATACATGGGTAGATGGTGGTAGGTTCATCAGGTTCTGTCGGATGGAACGTATGATTTGTCCATAGTCGCCGCCTGCCATGTCGGTGCGACCTATCGACCCTTGAAACAGGGTGTCGCCTGCAAACAACACTCCTTCGTCTTCGATGTAGTAACATACTCCGCCTTGTGTATGGCCCGGGGTCGGTATGATTTGTATCTGGTGGTTGCCGAAGTTGATGGCATCGGTCGTGCTTATATCTTTCACCTGTGGCAGGGCCGGGAGTGTGTCGGCCGACAGGTTGAATGCTGCCATGTATATATGGTTTTGCTTGTAGAGGTTGAAGTCGGCCATGTTGCCCTCGATGTCAAGCCCATAGTCGCGATGGGCAAACCCGCAACCCATGATGTGGTCGAAATGCAGGTGGGTACACAGCATGTGTGTCGGCTTCAGATGGTTGGAGTCGATGTATGCTTTGATGGACTCCCATTCCGACTCGGCCATACAGCCAGGGTCGATGATGCAGGTCTCGCCTGTTGGGTCGCTCACTACGTAGCTGTTTTCCTGCAATGGGTTTACGGTGAATGTCTTTATATCTATCATGTCGTGGAGCGGGGGCTTTAGTATCGGTTTCTTACGGTAACGTGTACTACTTTCTTGGTTTCGAAGTATGGCTCATCGAAATAGTCGGACAGCTCCCATGTGGTACAGAGGCTTCGCATCGGAGCTATTTCACAATCAATCTCACCGCCTTTCAGTGCGATGATGCCGTTGGGCAATGCGTTTTGCTGGGTTTTGCCAATGTTTTTCCTCACACATTTCATGAGTTCCACCAGCGACATCACGGCGCGTGTCACTACGAAGTCGTATTGTGTGTTGATTTCCTCGCCGCGTGCATGACTTAACGTCACATTCTTCAGACCTATTGCACTAGATACTGCCTGCGCCACACGCACTTTTTTCCCAATCGAATCAACAAGATGGAACGTGGTATCTGGAAACATAATGGCTAACGGTACACCTGGAAATCCGCCTCCACAACCAAGATCCATCACCCGGCTTCCTGCCTTGAATCGGATGACCTTTGCTATTGCAAGCGAATGCAACACGTGATGCTCGTATAGGTTTCCGATGTCTTTGCGTGATATTACATTGATTTTTGCATTCCAGTCGGCATAGAGTTCCTGCAACATCGAATACTGTCGGTGTTGCTCGTCGGTCATATCTGGGAAGTATTTCTGAATGATGTCCATAATGATATCCCTTTTTTGTTTTTACGACTGCGCACTCCCGGGCTTGTGACCGCGCACTCCCGGGCTTGTGACCGCGCACTCCCGGGCTTGTGACCGCGCACTCCCG
>CALGGJ010000094.1 GCA_937915745.1 uncultured Prevotellaceae bacterium
GCCAAAAAGAAAGTTTTCAAAGTGCAAAACAGTCTAATGACCGATTTGGGTTTATCTGCTGTGGCGACATGGTGCATGAAACTGTGGCTGGTACGTCAGACCAGATGTTTGCCGCCAGCTTCTTTTGGACTCCTACCCACGACGGACTCCCCCGCTCTTGGCTGTGTGATTCCCGCTATCAGGTTTCACTCAGGCCTTGCGCACCTATCAGACAATGCTCGTGCCGAGCATACCAAAATCGCCGCAGCAGGTATGACACCACTGCGGCGATTTCTCTGTTTCCTGTATGACGACGTACCGATACGTGGTCTTCGGCAAGTCCTATGGTTGTTTGCCTATATAAGCCAGTATGCCGCCATCGACATAGAGTATATGTCCGTTTACGGCATCTGAGGCATGGGATGCGAGGAACACAGCCGGACCACCCAGTTCCTCAGGGTTGAGCCATCGTCCGGCTGGAGTCTTGGCACAGATGAACGAGTCGAACGGATGGCGGCTGCCGTCTGGCTGCCGCTCGCGCAGCGGTGCTGTCTGAGGTGTTGCTATATATCCGGGGCCGATGCCGTTACATTGTATGTTGTATTCGCCATACTCTGAACATATATTGCGGGTGAGCATCTTCAGACCACCTTTGGCTGCTGCGTAAGCACTCACGGTCTCACGTCCGAGCTCCGACATCATCGAACAAATGTTGATGATTTTGCCTTCACGACGTTCCATCATCTCAGGAATGACTGCCGCCGAAACGATGAATGGGCCTACAAGGTCGATATCAATCACCTGCTGGAACTCCTGACGTTTCATCTCGTGCATAGGTATGCGCTTGATGATTCCGGCATTGTTTACGAGTATGTCGATAGGACCTACCTCTGCATGTATTTTCTCGACCAAGGCTTTTACGTCGTCTTCCTTGGTCACGTCGCAAATGTAGCCATGAACATTGTCGATGCCAGCCTCATGATATGCTGCCAAACCACGGTTGACGAGGTCTTGATTGATGTCGTTAAACACTATATTCTTTATTCCGGCTCCTGCAAATGCGCGTGCTATATTGAAGCCGATGCCGTAAGATGCACCTGTAATCCAGGCATTCTTACCTTCGAGTGAAAACATATTTGCCATAATATTTGATTGTTTGATTGTTTGAAAGTTAAGGGCCTGAGGGCTATTTCAGGTCGGTTATCTTATAGAAGTCTTGGTCGCCGTAGTCTTGGTTTTCGCCTCCCATGCCCCAGATGAAGGTGTAATTGTGGGTTGCTGCAGCCGAGTGTATGGACCATTCAGGACTAAGCACTGCCTGGTCGCCACGCATCCAGATGTGTCGTGTCTCTTCTATCTCGCCCATGAAGTGACACACGGCCTGGTCGGCGGGTACTTCAAAATAGAAGTAGGCTTCCATTCGACGCGAGTGTATGTGTGCAGGCATGGTGTTCCAGACACTGCCAGGTTTCAGCTCGGTCATGCCCATCTGCAGCTGACAGCTGTCAAGTGTTTTCTGCACAATCATGCGGTTGATGACCCGGTCGTTGCTGTCTTCAAGGCTTCCCAGCACCAGCACATCGGCCTGTGCCTTGGTCACCTTCTTTGTTGGATAGGCCTTGTGAGCGGTGGTAGAGTTGATGTAGAATTTGGCAGGACATGCTGCGTCGCAGCTGCAGAATACTACATCGCGGTCACCACGGCCGATGTAGAGTGCTTCTTTGTAGTCGAGGTCGTAGGTCTCGTCGCCCACACGCACTTGTCCGGCTCCACCTACATTGAATATGCCGATTTCGCGACGGGTCGTGAAGTATGGGGCCTTCAGTGGGTCGATGGCCTCGAGTTTGAGGCATTCATCTACCGGCATGGCACCGCCTACTATCATACGGTCGTACATGGAGTAAACCAGGTTTACTTCGTCTTTACCAAAGACTTTCTCGATGAGGAAGTCGCGGCGCAAACGGGCGGTGTCGTAGTGCTTGGCATCTTCGGGATGTGCCGCATAGCGGATTTCATAGTTTGTTTTCATAATCGTTTGAGTTTTTATCTGTTTAATGGTTTAAGGGTTTAAGAGTTTAAGAGTTTAATGATTCGGAAGTCATGGTAGGTGTCATTTACATCTTCAGCCTGAGCATCATTTCCCACATCACTATGCCGGCGGCGGTACTCACGTTGAGGGAGTGTTTGGTTCCGTATTGTGGTATTTCGATGCAGGCATCGCACTGGTCTATTACGTCTTGCCTTACACCCTTTACTTCGTTGCCCAATATGATGGCGCATTTGGCCGGAAGCTGGGGTGCCAGCTGGTTGAGCATGATGCTGCCTTCGGCTTGTTCTACGGCATAGAGTGTATAGCCTTCGGCTTTGAGTTGTGTGACCTGCTGCAGGGTGTTGGTATTGTATGTCCATTCGACCGATAGTTCGGCTCCCAATGCGGTCTTGTGTATCTCGGGATGTGGGGGCTGTGGTGTGATGCCGCAAAGGCAGATGCGCTCAATGCGGAAGGCATCGGCACTGCGGAACACGCTACCTACATTGTAGGTGCTTCTCACGTCGTCGAGCACTACTGTAAGTGGTGTCTTTGCCACTTGCTTGTATTGCTCTGCGCTGATGCGGTTCATCTCGAGTATGTTGAGTTTGCGCATGGTGGGGTGTCGTCTTATTTTGATAATATGTCTTCCATCTGGTCGATGGTGTTGCCGCGTGCCACAATCTTGTGATGGCCATCAACCACGATGAACGATGGTACGTCCGACACTCCGAGGGCTTTGACGGCAGGCGACTCCCACGCAAGGGCGTCGCACGCGTGTTGGCTGTAGGTCGAGTCTTCCTTTATGTAGTTTTCCCATCGGTATTTCTCGGTATCGAGCGATATGGTGAGGAATTCCACCTGGTGTGGAGTGGCATATTCTTTGGTCAGGATGGCAAAATTGTCTATGAAATCGTAGGCGTACGGCATCCATGATGCCCAAAACACGATGACGGTGCGGTCGGCATCGAGCCTGGCGAGGTTGATGTTGTTTTTTGTATTGGTTGTTATTTCGATATCGGGCATTGTGTGACTGATGTCTCCTGCATCGAGTCCTGTTTGTATGTTTTTCATTGCCATGAGAAACTGGTTTGCGGGCTGTGCAGCCACGAGAGTATCAATCATTTCTGTAACGTCGTCGGCTGTGGTTGCTGTTTCTTGCATGAAATAGCGGGTGATGAGATATACTGCCACGAGCGATTCAGGCTGACGGTGT
Source organism: uncultured Prevotellaceae bacterium (assembly GCA_937915745.1). Lineage (GTDB taxonomy): Bacteria > Bacteroidota > Bacteroidia > Bacteroidales > Bacteroidaceae > Colivivens. The sequence goes on from CALGGJ010000094.1 coordinate 3,225, forward strand.
ATGTATTGTCGTGCCACTTCTTGTGTCTGTATGGTGTTTAGTTCCTTTGTTTCACGTCTGAAGTTGTTCATCAGTCGGTTTTCGTCGTTGCCGTCGGTGGTATAGTTTTTTAGGTCTTTGGCTGATGCTTTGTATTTTATCTCGTCGCCGTTTTTTGCAAACACCACTTGTTCAAGTGCATTGGGGAAGACGATTATGAATGGTGTCAGTTCGTCGGCCGTGCCGCTGTATGTAAAGTAGCCCCCGTTGATGGCGATGGTGTCTAATCGTGCATCAGGGTTGGTGGTGTTGTAGATATATAGTTGTCCTACTGGCATGTCGGTAAATGAGCCCTTGATGGTGAAGTGGTCGTTGTCTGCGCCACATGATGCGAATGTTGCTGCCACCATTACAGTGAGTGCTGTGGTGAGTTTGCGGCTTAATTGACGTACGGGGTACCACACCGACACGAATCCGACGGTAACGACGGTACAGAAGATTAGCAGCAGGTCGGTCCATTCCACACTCACAGGGTAGGCATCGATGATGTAGCTGCCTGCCGACTGTCCGAACTTGATGATGCCAAACCGTTGCTGAACGGTGCACAGCAACACTCCCAGGATGATGCCTGCGACGGCTCCCAGTATGGCTATCATGCGTCCTTCGGCCATAAATATGTTGCGTATTTGCTGCTCGGTGGCACCCAGGCCCCGCAGGGTTGTCACGTCGTCGCGCTTGTCGATGATGAGCATTGAGAGCGAGCCTATGATGTTGAAACAGGCTATCATGATTATGAATGTGAGGAAGATGTATGAGATGAATTTCTCTATCTTCATTATCTTGAATGTGTCTTCTTGTTGTTGGTAGCGGTTTTTCACTACGTAGTCTTCGCCCAGCATCTTTTGTATATCGGCTTGCATTGTGTTGAGGTTCACACCCTGTTTGGTTTTCAGTTCGATGGCCGAGAGTTTTCCGTCGCGCTCGAATATGCGCCGTGCAAACCGCAGGGACGTGAGTACGTAGTTTGAGTCGTATTTGCTTTGTTTCACACAGAATGCCACATGTGGCGAGTACAACTCGTCTTGGTTGAAACTGTCGCTGGGGTCGGCCAGGTCTATGTGTTCGCCGCCGCGTGGTGCATACACCTGTATCGGCCTTGGGAAGTCGCTGCCCACACCCAGGCTGCTGAGCAGGTTGACGCCAAACACGCCATAGTCTATCACGTCGGCATGTAGCTGGAACTCTCCGTCGCCATATTTTATGCGGTCGAAGTCGATGAGGTTGATGTAGTTGTCGTCAACGCCCTTTATCGTTGCCATCACCTGGCGTCCGGGCATCACCAGCAGCGCATTGTCTTCAAGCACTTCGCTATATGCTTGAACGCGTGGGTCGGCCTTGAGCCGGGCTATTGGGTCGGTATCGGCATCGATGAATTTTCCTTGGGCTGCAACCACTTTCAGTTCGGGGTCGAAAGCTGTGAAGAGGTTGGCAATCATTCCTTGGAAACCATTGAATACCGACAGTATGCACACCAGTGCGGCTGTACTCACAGCCACTCCAATCACCGATATGCCACTGATGATGTTGATGGCATGGTGTGACTTTTTGGTGAGCAGATACCTGCGTGCTATGTAGAACGTGAAGTTCACCGTTTCAGTAGGTTGTCGATGTTGTCTATGTAGTCGAGCGAGTCGTCGATGAAGAATTTCAGTTCGGGTATGATGCGCAGTTGGTGTCGTTCGAGGCATCCCAGTTCGTAGCGTATCTGCGATGTCTGTGCGTTGATATTGTCGATTAGTTCCTTGGCGCGTGCCGACGGGAAGATGCTCAGATATACTTTTGCCACGCTCAGGTCGGGGCTGATTCTCACTACACTCACCGATATCAGAACACCGTGTGTCTTGCGTGTCTGGGCCTGGAATATCGTTGCGAGGTCTTTCTGTATGAGGCGTGCTATCTTGTTTTGTCTGGTCGTTTCCATTTGATGTCTTGCTTTCGTGTTAGGGGGTTAAGGTGTCAGGAGTGGTGGTGGGTTCTTATTATCGTGAGTCCGTCTCTCAGTGGCAGTATTATCTTTTCTACTTCAGTGTCGGCCGCCACCATGTCGTTGAACTCCATCACTCCGCGGGTCTGTTCGTCTTTGTGTCCGTGGCCGATGCCATGGAGGTCGTCAACTACATGCCCGTCCCACAGTGTGTTGTCGGCCACGATGAAACCTCCCGGGTTGATATATTGTTTGGCCAGTATGTAATATTGTGGATATGTGCGCTTATTGCCGTCGATGAACACCATGTCGAACTTCAGCCCCAACCTGGGCACTACTTCCAGAGCATCGCCTATGTGCAGTGTCACACGGTCGGCCCATGGCGAGTGTTCAATCCATGGTCGGGTGAAGTCTTCCAGCTCGTCGAATATCTCTACGGTATGCACCATGCCACCCTCCTTCAGTCCTTCGGCCATACACAGTGCCGAGTAGCCGCTGAATGTGCCGATTTCGAGTATGGTGGTCGGGCCTATCATCTCTACCAGCATTTTCAGCAACCGTCCCTGCACATGGCCGCTGGCCATGCGCCCATATAGCAGTTTCACCTGTGTGGCACGATAGAGGCGGTGCAGATAGTCGCCCTCGGGGTCAATATGTGCTTCTATGTATTCGTCGATAGTCATACCTCAGCGTCGTGCAGCAGGGCTTCAAGAGCCAGCCGGTAAGAGTCGAGACCGAAGCCGGTGATGATACCTGCACATGCAGGAGCAATCATAGAGACGTGGCGGAACGGCTCGCGTCGCATCACGTTGGATATGTGTACCTCAACCACCCGGCAGGGCACGGCCTTTATTGCATCGTGCAGTGCAATGCTGGTGTGTGTGTATGCACCGGCGTTCAACACTATGCCGTCGCAATCCCATCCCACCTCGTGTATCTTGTCGATGAGTTGTCCCTCGTGGTTTGACTGGTAATAGTCCAGACACACGTCGGGATAGAGGTTCGCCAGCCGTTCCAGGTACTGCCCGAAACCCTCTGTGCCATACATTTCAGGCTCACGTCGGCCCAGCAGATTCAGGTTGGGACCGTTCAGAATCAATATCTTCTTCTTACGTGTCATTTGTTTCTATGTAAATGGTTCTGGCTACAAAGGTACGAAAAAAGTTTCAGATGTGTACTAATAATACCAAAAAAACTCTACATGTGACTCAACAATAGCGAAGCGTGCCGCGAGCGACAAACAAATACGACTGCGCACTCGCAAGGTCATGAGTGCGCAGTCGCGGGGGCGCGAGTGCGGAGTCGTGAGGGCGTGAGTGCGCGGTCAGCTTTCCTGCATGGTGGCATAGATGCACAGAACATCCTGCACGTCCACCTGTCCGTCGGCATTGACATCTTCGGCGGCAGATGTAACCGATGTGGTGTGTTGCTGCATGTATTCATACACCTGCAACACGTCTTGCGAGTTTACCTGGCCGTCGCCGTTGACGTCGGCAGAGCTGGCAGTCAGCCCGGCAAGCGTCACATGTTGCCATGACGTCCATTTGCTGCATGCCTCACCGGCAGTGGCATTCACTCGGTAGGAGTACGACAGCGATGGGTCGAGACCGGTGAATGTGTAGTGTGTGAAGGTTGTGGTATATGTAGTTATTTCAGCATTTTCGGCCTCTCCGCTTTCTATTTGTGCGGCCGTGAACACCCCATCGTAGAATGCTATGGCAGTGAGGTAAATGCGCTTGACAGCTGTGATGCGTATGTATAGCGGTGCTGTTACATTGTCGAACGAAACGACGTGGGCCGTACCGCCCGACTTCTCGGTAACCGACTGCACGGTCTTACCACTGCTGTTGAGCAGTTCGACAACAATGTCGCCACCCGATGTCTTGTTGAATTCCTGTTCGCTGAATGCGATGGTAACACCGCTGCTCGCCACATTTTCAATCAGTGGCGACGTGAGTACTCCACTGGTCGATGCCGACCCCATCTTGAGCTTTGAAACGGATGCAAAGCACTTGGTGCCGGTCCACCCCTCAAACTGCATGTAGCTGTCGAGTCGCTGACCTATATCGTTGGTGCCGTCGCGCGAGAATGAGTCAAATCCGCTGAAGTCGTCGCTCAGAATCAGGCAGTCGGCTATGACCAGACTGTTACCACTGACAGAACGCAACTCCAGGGTGTAGGAGTCGGCAGCGGCCACCGCATCCCAGTTGGCTGTGAACGAAGTGTTGGTAACATCGGTCTCGTCGGTAAGCTCGGGGGTATCAATCTTTATGCCGCCCATGACTACGAACCCAATAGTATTGCCCTGTTCGTTGATTTCGGTCAGCGGACAGTCCAGGAGTTTCGTACCCGACAGGTTGCGGTTGTACAGAGTGGCAGCTGGTGTTGAGGTAGTGGTCAGCTCGTGGTTGGCCGATGTTCCCGGATAGGGGTCGCCTGCCAAGTCAGACTTTGTGGCATAGCGCAGCCCCATATATTTCCCTGTCATAAACTGGTTGTCGGCCGGAATGATGGTGCAACGCTGATGGTTTGCCTCGTTGTTGACCGTATTCTCATACCACGCATCTTCATCGTAATCCACGTGCAGCACGAGCAATCCGTGTCCGTAGAGATATGAGTCGAACTTCTCGGTCTGGCGGTTTTCGAGCAGGTAATACTCGTCTTTGCGCGCATCGTTATAGATGATGTAAGCCTCGGATGCAGAACTGAGTGGCTGCATCTCGCTTACTATGCGCGGTGCATCGAGCTCAACAGGTGTGAGCCATCCTGCAAACATGCGTTCGTAGCTGGTATATGCGGCAGGCACCTCACCCCATTCGTCAGGGCCGTTGTACGAACCGGCACACATCACACTCCATGTATCGAGGCCGAAGTTGTCACCTTCTTCAGATGTGTCGTACAGGTCGGGCAGTCCCAGACAATGTGAAAACTCGTGTACGGGCGTACCGATGGTATTGAGTGTGCTGCCACTCCCACCCAGCAGTTCACTTCCACATGCATAGGTGTTGAGCATCACACCGTCGAGATAAACAGCTCCCGTACCGTCTGAATACTCCTCTGCACTGACCAAATCCCACTCGTGAGGCCATATTGTGTTTTCTGCACCACCCATTGCCTCGCCATATCCTGCATAAATCAGGTAAACCTGCTCTACCTCACCGTCGGAGTCCCAGTCGTAACTGCGGTAATCTACGTCGGCATCGGCCAGCCGCAGGGCTTCAATCACCATTTCGGCAGGATGCTTGTCATTGCCTTCGCTGTCGTTACCACCATAGTAGCTCATCTTATTGCTAACCGTATAGGGACCTACCACATCGAAATCGATGGATAACTGTCCGTAACTCTGTTCGTAGAAGTAGTCGCGAACACTGCCTATATGGCCGTTTTTGCTGTATCCCTTCTTGTTGAACATGTCGTTGAATGCCGACTGCGTGCCGTTAGCACTCATCGCCTTGTCAGAAAAGTTGACAAGAATGACGAGACCACGTTTCTCGCCCGTATAATCGCCCTTCGCACGATGACGGGCACTGCGGCGCAGACGACGATTGTTGGTTTCGCGCTGCTTGGCCTCCCATCTGGCATACATGTTCTTCACTTCAAACATAGTTGCCTCGCGATACATGCCATCGGCCATCAGCACCAACGGCTGGCCCGACATATTGACATAATAGTGGAAGTGTTCGTCGCCACGCAACATAACAGTGAGTGTCGTGCCGTCGGGTTGAGTAAGGGTAAATGGCCGACGGATGGCTGGGATAGCCAACAACAGGGTGCTTATCATCAGCAGGATGTATGTACATAATGTTCGTCTCATATCTGTATCTGAAAATATAAATTATGAATTTGAGGAATAATCTGAACGAAGAGCCTATATCTTACAACCTAATGCGGAACGTCATCCTCGAACGGTCGAACTCTATATTTTCGTTTACCACATGCCGTTCGATTGCTCCCGATTCCGACAACTGAGCAGGAGTGCCGCTCATCAGTCCGCCATCGGCATCCAAAAGCCAGATGTTGTCGCAGGTTTGCAGTGCGAGGTCGATATCGTGTATCGACATCAGTATGGTCTTTCCCATGTTGTGTGCCAGCTCACGCAGCATGAGCATCACTGCTACCTTGTTGGGGTAGTAGAGGAAGGCAGTCGGTTCGTCGAGCAGTATGATTGGCGTCTCTTGTGCCATGGCTTTTGCTATCATGGTCTTCTGCCGCTCACCGTCGCTCAGCGTTTGTATCTGCTGCCGTGCCACGTTCTCCACCCCTACCAACTGTATGCAACGTTCCACCACTTCATGGTCGTGACTGCTGAGGCGACCCCAGAACCCTGTGTAGGGACTGCGTCCCATTCCCACCACTTCGTAGGCTGTAAGCCCTTTTATATGGGTGTTGTCCGTAAGCACTATGCTGATGAGTTTCGACAGTTCTTCGCTGCTGTAGCCGGTAATGTTTCTGCCTGCTATCATCACCTCGCCCGAGAGTGCATCCTGAAAGTTGGCAATTGTGCGCAACAGGGTCGATTTGCCAGTACCATTAGGCCCGATAAGGCATGTAAGCTGTTCTGGCTGCAACTCGGCATTAAGGCATCGGCTCACCGTCTTGTCTTTATATCCTGTAGTCAGGTTTCTGAGTGTAATCATAGTCATCCTCCGATAATGGCCTTTATGCCATGTGCGGCAAACTGGCTGATGCACCGCTGATTTGTAGCTTCACCGGGGGTTGCCATGGCGAGGTCATCGGGATTGTATTGGGTACCCAGCTTTTCATGTTTGCCTTTGCCTATATCGTGGTATGGCAGCAGGTTGACGGTCTTGCGGGTCCACGGCAACGATTCGAGGAAGCGGGCAGAGGCCTCGATGTTGGTTTCGTCGGCATTCACCCCTTCGATGAGTGGCACGCGTATGAAGAAGTCTGCCCCCATCTGTGCAATCATTCTCAGGTTTTGCAGTATCGGCTCGTTTGGCACACCTGTGTATCTGCGGTGTATGTCTGAATCCATGTGTTTCAGGTCAACCAACAGCAATTCACAGTTCTGTACCACTTGTCTCACAACATCGTTGCTGGCATAGAGTGTGGTATCTACACACCTATGGAAGTTGCGTTGTCCCAACTGTGTGAGCAATTCCATGAGATAAGTGTGGTGCATAAGGGGTTCACCGCCACAGAGGGTCACTCCACCACCGCTGTCGGTCATCACCTTACGTTCTTTCTCTATCTCTTCCATCAGGTCTTGCATTGCCCATTGTCTGCCTGCGAACTTCATTGCCAATGTTGGGCACACCTCTTCGCAGTGGCGACACAGCGTACACCGCTCCTCGTCGGCAACGATGCCTTCGGGATGGAGGCAGAGTGCCTTGACCGGACATTCATCGACACATGTATGGCATCCTATACATTTCTTTCGTGTATATATACGCTGTGGCTGCGGGCTGATGCCTTCGGGATTGTGACACCACACACAGCGCAGCGGGCATCCTTTGAGAAAAATAGTGGTCCTGATGCCAGGACCATCATTTATCGAAAAGCGTTTTATGTCGAATATGATGCCGGAATACGTCATATGCGTTGTTTAGTACTCTTCGTTGGCTGTACGTGCGATGATTTCGTTCTGCAGCTGAGAGGTCATGTCGTTAAAGTAGTCGCTGTATCCGGCCACACGCACCAGCAGGTCTTTGTATTGATCTGGGTGTCTCTGTGCATCGAGCAGTGTCTCGGTATCTACGATGTTGAATTGTATATGGTGTCCGCCCAGCGAGAAGTATGTTCGTATGAGGCTTGCCAGCTTCTTGAGGTCGGCCTCGCGTTTCATGAGGTTTGGCACGAATCGCACGTTGAGCAGTGTGCCGCCGCTCTTTGTCTGATCGAGTTTGCCGAGCGACTTTATGACCGATGTAGGTCCCCTGGTGTCGGCTCCATGCGAAGGGCTTGTGCCGTCGCTTATCGCAAACTTGGCGAAGCGTCCGTTTGGTGTGGCCTGGCATACACTGCCGAAGTAGTTGTGGCAGGTGGTGGATAGCATGTTGAGTTGTGTCTTGCCGCCACGAGTGTTTGGGCGTCCCTCTATGGCTGAAACCAGGTCGTTGTATATGCGTACTGCTATCGAGTCGGCGTAGTCGTCGTCGTTTCCGAAGAATGGTGTGTGGTTGACTATGTATTGGCGGAATTTCTCTTCACCCACGAAGTTGCCCTCGATGGCATGTAGCAGTTCGTCGATGGTGAATCGGTGATCCTCGAATATATGTTTCTTCATTGTGGTGAAGCAGTCGGTCAGTGTTCCGAGGCCAGTACACTGTATGTATGTTGTGTTGTAGCGTGCTCCGCCGCTGTAGTAGTCTTTTCCTTTTACTATGCAGTCGTCGATGAACAGGCTGAGGAATGTGGCTGGTGCATAGAGCGAGAACATGCGCTCGATGTAGTTGTTCACGGCCAGTTTCATGTTGACGAAATATACCATCTGCCGGTGCCATGCGTCGTACAGTTGTTCGAATGTAGTGAACAATCGTGGGTCTCCGGTTTCCAGTCCGAGTCGTTTGCCTGAAACGGGGTCTATACCGTTGTGCAGCGTTATTTCCAGTATCTTCGGTGTGTTGAGGTATCCTGTGAGCAGGTAGGCTTCTTTACCGAAGGCTCCTACCTCTATGCAACCCGAGCATCCTCCTTCGTTGGCATCTTCGCGGCTCTTGCCTTGGCGCATGAGTTCCTTGGTGTAGATGTCGGGGTTGAATACCGATGGGTATCCGTGTCCCTGGCGTATGACACGGCATCCTGCCAGCAGGAACTCGTCGGGAGTTACCTTGCTTATATGTATTGAGAGGCCTGGCTGCAGTTCGTGCAGTTCCTCCTGTATTTCCAGAATCATGTACGACAGTTCGTTGCTGCCGTCTTTTCCGTCGCGTGTGATACCGCCTATGTTTATGTTGGTAAAGTCATTGTATGTGCCCGACTCCAGAGCCGTGATTCCCACCTTCGGTGGTGCCGGCTGGTTGTTGAACTTTATCCAGAGGCAGCTTATGAGTTCCTTGGCACGGTCGCGCGTCATGGTTCCTTCCTCCACTTCTTTTTGGTAGAACGGATAGAGGTGTTGGTCGATGTGTCCCGGGTTCATTGAGTCCCATCCGTTGAGTTCGGTGACAGTTCCGAGGTGTACGAACCAGTACATCTGTATGGCCTCCCACATGTCGCGCGGAGCATGAGCCGGTACCCATCGGCACACGTCGGCAATCTTCTCCAGTTCGGCCTTGCGTCCGGGATCGCTGCACGATTTGGCCATCTGTTCGGCCAGTTCGGCATGGCGTTCTGCAAAGAGTATCGCAGCGTCGCACGATATGTCCATGGCCTCCAGCTCCTGTTGTTTGTCGGTTGCTTCGGGGTCGTTTATGTAGTCGAGTTTCTCCAACTGCTCTTTTATCATCTGCTTGCAGTCGAGCAGTCCACGGTGATACATCTTGCCGTCCATGGCAGTATGTCCGGCTGCACGTTGCTCCATGAATTCGGTAAACACGCCTGCATGATATGCCTCTTCCCACTCCTTTGAGACATGGTTGAATATGCGTTCCCTCTGTGTCTTACCCTTCCAGAAAGGTATCACCTCGCGTTCGTAGGTGTCGATATCATCCTGCGAGATATGGTAAGGCTGCAGCTCGCGGGTGTCGAGCACATGCAGGTCTTCCACCGTGTGGCATGTCAGTTCGGGAAAAGTAGGCACTGCCTTCGGCACAGGGCCACGCTCGCCCACGATGAGTTCGTCGTTGCCTATGTATATTGTCTTTTTCTTACATATCTCGAAGAAGTTCTTGGCACGCAGCACACAAGTCGGCCACTTGCCCTCGTTTTCTTTGTAGAAAGCGGTTTCAATCAGTGCACGTTCGATAGTGAGAGTAGTAGGGGTCTCCAGGCTCTGCTTGTGCAGACGCTTAATTCGGTCGTTCATCCCGCCGTCGTTGGCAGGGTATTTCAATGGGAAATTCATACCATATATATAAATAAAGTGCGTAATGTGCTTCTTTGCTGTAATCAGTTGCAAATTTACAGCAAAGAAACGGAACGGCAAAATAAATTAACATTTATTTCATCATTCAGGGTGGCAGTGCATAGAAAATGTCAGTAATCACTAATCAGTCAAATGACCGATTGGTGTTTGTGCCAAGAATTACAAATCATGCACTCCGGCTTCAAGTTCTATGTCCCCCACAACAGCGGTTACACCATTTGGAATTTCCAGATGCAGCTTATAGACTCCCGCTTCCAGCCTCCAGTGAACGAGGATGGTGCCGTATGGTGTCTGTCGCATCACTTTTACCCACTCAAGTCCGTGCGGATATTGTGGGTCGATACGAACGGAGCGATATCCGGGCTGGTTGGGGATAATGCCTCCCAGAGCCTGGTAGAACCAGCTGCAGATGCCGTTGAAACAGTTGTGGAAATGACTGCGGGGATTGTACCAGTCTTCCCATGTGCCTGTGGCACCCTTTTTTATCATATAGAGATAGCCTGGATAGTCGGGTTGCTTCAGCATGCGGTACATGAAGTCTGCCTCATGGTTCAGGGTGGCCCACTCGGTCAGTACAGGTATGCCCACCAGGCCTACACCCAGGTGGTCCCTGCCCTCGACCAGTTTTCTGTGTACCGTATCCCGAACGCCCTCGGGTGCAGCTCCGATAAGCAAAGGATAGGCCATGTCCAGCTGGGCACCCGAGCCGTACTCATGTTTCTCGGGATGGTAGAAGGCCTCGTGTATGTGGCGGTTCAGTGCCTCGCGTCGGCTTACGAACTCCTGCTTGTCGGACTCCTTTCCCAGGTGCTCTGCAATCTGTATCAGCTCACCGTAGCACTGGCTGAGTGCGCAGTTGTTGACGAGGTTGACGCTCTCTTGGTTGAGTACGTTCACGCCCATCGGAGCCAGCCAGTCACCCAGATACCAGTGGCGGTAGTTGACGTCGGGCCACCGGTAGAGCAGTCCGTCGTGGCTGTACTTGTCCACATAGGTGAGCCAGAGCTTCATCGTCTCGTAGCCACGCTCCATGGGCCTCTCGTCGGCAAAGTTCCACCAGGTTCTCCAAGGTGCCTGCACGACGAAAGAACACCAGTATGGTCCTCCGCCGGCGCCATAGGGATTGGGAGCCGTGTGTGGCACACTGCCGTCGGGCCGCGTGGCATCTCTCCATGCCTGAAGCCAGTTCGTGTAGAGCGGTGCCACATCGAAGGTGTTCTGCAGTGACAGGGTCGATGCGTTACCGTCTCCTCCGTAACCCAGGCGCTCCATGCTTGCACAATCCACCATATATCCACCCCACATCAGTCCGTCCATTGTATAGACTGTCAGGTCGTAGATGCTGTTCAGGTCGGCGTCTGAACTTTCGAAGGTCCCCGTACGGTCTATGTCCATGCCGATGCGGTGGGCCCGTATGTCCTTCACCTCCGGTTTGTACGTCAGTCCGCTGAGCAAGACGTAGCGGAAGAGGTGGTGGTTGAAACGGTTACGGAACGTTTCTCTTTCTCCTTTCCCGCTTCCTACATATATATCCTCTCCCCAGTTTGGACCTCCGAACCTCTCCAGGTCCATCATGTGGTCGCAGTAGGTAGCCTTCACCTCCTGTCCTTTCCCGAGGCCGTGGAGTGTTACCTCTAACAGTCCGTTCACCACGCGCCCCATATCTATCATCCATCGTCCGTCTCCTTTATCTTCGATGCTCGCAGGCATGATAGTTTCCTTGATACAGTTGAGCTGACACATCTGCGGCGTGGCTACTATGCCTTCTATGTTAGCGGTGCGCACTGCCTGCCAGTCCTTCTCCTCTGCCAGCACAGCCATATCGGTGGGAACCAGAGCTGCGTCTATCCGCTCTCCACCGAACTGCCCCGGGCTCCAGCTGCCAGTGTCTTCATAGCCTCCTGCACGTCCCTGCCAGGTATCGTCTGTCTCTGTCAAGGCCGTGACACCCTCGGTTGTCTGGAGGTCCAGGTTGGCGCATACCAGTGGTCCATCGAATGCGGCACTGAAAGTCTCCTTCTTGTACCATCCCGATGCAGCCCAGATGATGAGCGTGTTGTTTCCCTTCCTGAGGAGCGGCGTGACGTCGTAGGTCACAATCTGACTTCTGTGGTCCATCTGAGAAACGGCTGGAGTCAGCACTGCCTGACTCACCGGCTTCCCGTTCAAGTATGCCTCGTGGTAGCCCAGGGAGTTCACATGCAGCAGGGCCGTGCCCTTGTTACTCTCTGCCCGGAACGTCTTGCGCAAGAGTATGCTCTGCTTTTCTCCGAGGCCAAGACCTATGAATTCGCCCCGCATCCTTTCCGGCCCGACGATGCCAATGCCGAAACGCTGCACGGTGCTCCACGCCGTCCACTTCCGGCCGTCCCGGCTGCGTACGCGCCAGTAGTACAGCTGCCTTGGCTTGAGGGGAGTCCCGGCGTAGCGCACCATCACCTGCTCCGCCGAGTTCACCTGCCCCGAGGCCCATACGTCGGCCTTCCCGTCACTGAGCAATTTGGGGCTACTCGCCACCTGCAACTCATAAGCTTCCTGACTGAATGGTTGCTGCGAAGTTATCTTCCAGCTGAAGTGAGGCTGAACGTTGTCGATGCCCAAGGGTTCCTTCATTCCCTCAGTTCTGAGATCTGTGGCTTTCTGGGCCGCCGCGTTCATACTTAGTGCTAAAGCCAGAACGCTGAAGATTCGTTTCATATTCATTGTAGTAATTTTTGAACTCCTAAGGTGGGTTCTGTTTATTTAACTTTTTGGTTGGTCCTGTCATCATGGCATCGGTCGATGTATGTGCGAATAGTCGCTCTGGAGAGTGCGCACTCACGAGGCCGAGACTCCGCACTCACAAGGCCGAGACTCCGCACTCACGAGGCCGAGACCATGCACTCACAGAAGTAAAGGTTCCGGCACGTAAGTCCGACTCCGGGTCGGGCATTGATACTCCGGTGGGTATGTGTCTGATGGTTTGGTTGTGCTGTCATAAGCCACCTCATGGTTGTGTTTTATTGGTAGTTCGGCACTGCAAATATACGTTTTTATATAAAACCGGCCAAATAATTAAGGTATTGATTTTATTTTTGGGTTAGATATCAACGATTTTGGGCGTAGTTGGACGGATAGGATAACTGGCGCAGGATGGACAAAACCGCCGTTACAAACCCTGCATGGTTTTCATAAATGCACAACATTCGGCTGCGCAAAGCACTGATATGTGTGTGTAAATGTGAAAAAGAGGGTCGAATGCTATACAAAAACGCACTTATATCACAAAAAAACGCGACATATTGACAACGGAATGAAATAAAAAGCATAAATTTGCGAGCGAATAGTGGGCATACGTCCCAACAGAGAATCATTTTTCGCATGACAGACGATAAGGACAAGACCATACAGTCGATGCTCGACACGCTGCCACCCATCACTCTGGAGCAGATGGAGTCGATAAAGCTGATGAACCGGCTCGACACAAAATACGTAGCAACCAAGCGTCAGCTCATCGAGCTGTTGAAGCTGGCTGTAGGAAAATACTACGTGCAGACCATCGGCCAGACCACTATATGCCCATACCGCACAACTTACTTTGACACCCCCGAGCACACCATGTATATGATGCACCACAACCGCAGGGCCCGCAGGGTGAAAGTGAGGGTGCGCACATACCTCACCAGCGGCGACCTGACATTCCTCGAGGTGAAAAACAAAAACAACCACGGCCGCACGAAGAAAAAGCGCATACAGGTGCCTTCGCTTGAAACAGCCATGCAAGCCGAAGGAGTGTCCGAGCTAGTGCAGAAAAAGGCACACATGCCGTTCGAGTCGATGCACCAGGTGGTGCAAAACATATTTGACCGCATCACACTGGTCAACACAGCCAAGACCGAACGGCTCACCATCGACTTCAACATACGTTTCCACAACTTCGAGACAGGACGCGATGCCGACAGTGACCAGCTCGTGATAATTGAGCTGAAACGCGACGGCAACGTCTATTCACCGATTTGCTCGCTGCTGCGCGACCTGCACATACATCCCACAGGATTCAGCAAATGCTGCATCGGAATGGTGTGGACCGACCCCGACATCAAACAAAACAACTTCAAGGCAAAAATACGGAAACTGGCAAAGATAAACAGCGACGAACGCACATGGGTTAATCCCACACCCCTCTCAGGGGAAGACAGTCCATCCGGTCATGTGGCCTAACGATAACCTTTTGAAATAGAAACAGACATTATGGAATCACTCAACGACTTCATGTTACTCATCACCAGTGACAGCTACCGCCTGCTCGACCTACTGTACAGGCTACTCATCAACACCGTATTCACGGTCATCATCGCACGCTGCTTCTACTTCCCGAAAAGCCGCCGCATCGATTTCTTCTTCACATACGTGCTTGTGGGATTTGGAATATTCATGCTCATACACCTCATGGGCGATGCCAAACTCAAGACAGGTATCGCAATGGGACTCTTTGCCATATTCTGCATCATGCGATACAGGACAGAGTCGGTACCTATACGCGAAATGACATACCTCTTCCTCGTCATATCGCTCGCGGCAATCAACGGACTCGCATGGATGGCCGACATAAGCGACAAACACCCGGAATTCCTGGCACCCGAACTGACCGCGATGATTGAACTCATAGTCACCAACCTACTGTTCATATTCGTCATCTGGGTTGCAGAAGGAGGTAAATGGGTCACCAGCCTCAGCACAAAATACATCAAATACGACAAGATAGACCTCATTTCGCCCGACAAGCGCACCGAACTCATTGCCGACCTGCGACAACGCACCGGACTCAACATACAAGACGTGGCCATCGGCTCAATCGACTTCCTCAAAGACATGGCACTCGTCAAAGTATATTACACCGAAGACGACAACCACGACAACGATGACTCGCTGCGCAAAATGCCAAAACTCTACGACTAGACACCAGACCGGAAAGCAACCCAACTACCATGACACAACGAACAATCATAGCAGTCCTGGTCGCCATGACAGCAATAAGCAACGCATTTGCACAGTCTGATGACTTCGGATACGAACTCGCAGCCGAAGGCGAGACCAAACTGGCAAAAGGGCTGAAACTCGCAGTCGAAGGAACAATGCGCACACAAGACGACGCAAAGAAGATAGACCGATTCACACTGGGGGCTGCAATATCAAAACGACTATACCAGTCGGCCGACAAGAAATTCAGCACCAAAGCATCGACAGGAGTCGAATGGCTGTGGACATACCGACTCAGCGAGACCGTCATGAAATACTTCGACGACAACGACGACCTCGTTAACTACGGATTCTTCGAGGCAGGCGACATCAAGGGATGGAACACCACCGACAACTATTGGCGCAACCGACTGCGTGCAAATGCAGCCATCTCGGCAAACTACACACCCAACAAACGATGGTCGTTCACACTGAAAGAAACCGTGCAACATGCACACTACTACACCGCAACACCAACCCGCACAAAATACCGGGTAGATGAATACAACAGTGAATTGCTCGACGACGGCACCATCAACCCGCTCTACTCGCCATACACATACGACGACAACACATACACCGGCGACGACAACACCGACTCCGACGGAAACGTAATAGGACGCACACTCAACCAAGACACCGACCGCAAACAACGCAAAGACCGTACAACACTGCGCTCAAAAGTCACCGTAAGCTACGATATCAAAGGATTCCCAATCGACATCTTTGCATCGGCCGACTACGGATGCGGCCTGAACTACACAGCCAACAAATGGAAGTTCACGGCAGGATACGATTACAAAATCAACAAAACAAACAAAATCAGCCTCTACTACCGCTACAACACAAATGACGATGACGACGAACAAAACGGGCATCTGGTGGGACTAAACTACAAATTTGAATTCTGAACAAACTATCACCCAATATATAACCCCAAAACCAACCGACCCATATAAATCAGTCAGAATCAACAAACACTATAAATAATCACAAACCAACATAAGAAACAGGATATTATGAAGAAATTGACAACAATAGCCGTAGCATCAATGATGTGTATCACAGCCTCGGCCGACGACTACACACTCTACATCGTGGCTAACACAACAACCAACTACACTCTGAGTAAAGTGCAGAAACTGACATTCGAAAACGGGAACGTAGTGGTAAACCTCAAGGACGGCACCAAGCAGTCAACCGCCATCAGCACCGTGAGCCGCATGTACTTCGACCTCGCTGCTGCATACGCCGCACAGGACGTCAACCAAGACGGCGTGGTCGATACCCAAGACGTGTTGGCAATCTATGAATTCATGCAAAATAAAACATCCGACTCAGTCATCGGAAACGAAGACGTCAACTCCGACGGTGACGTCGATACACAGGATGTACTGAATGTTTACGAAGACATACAAAACAACTGACACAAGCTCACGATATGAAACAAACACTGATAAGCCTCATCGCACTGTGCCTCACCAGTGTCAGCGTTAATGGACAGAACGCATACGTGTGCCACGGATATGGATACGACACATACTCCGTTGCCGATATCGGCGACATGACATTCTCGGCCGACCAAACCACCGTGGATATAGCCGGCGAGACATACGATGTGTCCGACATCGACAGCATCACATTCAGCGAACCGCAGTTTCCGATGATTACCATCGTATATGACGGTACGACAGCCACAGTCAACATACCGTCAAGTATCACCGGTGTGACATGCTCAAGCGGTACAAGCTCACACGTGGTCATAACATCGACCAACACCACGACAGAGTATATGTACAGCCTGTCGGGCAACTCCACAAACGGCTCGTTCACACTCAACGGGTCGTACAAACTGACGGTACAACTGGCCGGACTCAAACTCATATCACAGAAAGGAGCAGCAATCGACATAGAGTGCGGCAAACGCATCGACTGCTTAGTGAAAGCCGGAACTGTCAACACCCTCTCAGACAACTCCAGCGGCGAGCAGAAAGCGGCATTCTACACAAAGGGACACATCGAATTTAAGGGTGGAGGCACACTTAATGTCAAAGGAAACCTCAAACACGCCATCGCCGCAAAGGAATACCTGATATTAAAGGCATCGTTCGGAACACTCAACATACTGAGTGCCGTGAGCGACGGAATACACTGTGGACGAGGAGAGAAAGGCAGCGGACACAACTACTTCCAGATGAATGGAGGCAACGTAACAATAAGCCAATGCGGAAGCGACTGTATCGACTCCGACGACTACGGATGTGCCAAGATTAAGGGTGGGACACTGAACCTAAATATATCGGCAACCGACGGCAAAGGACTGAAGTGCGACAGCATACTGACAGTTAATGGCGGAGAGATAATACTAAACATCACAGGTGCTGCATCCGAAGGTATATGCACATCATACACCGGCAACTTCAAAGGCGGAACCATCAGCGGGTCGCTGACAGCCAATGGTACCCGGGGCATACGTGGCAAGAATGTGACTAAGGTGACAGGCACCGTACGTTTGGGCGGCAACCTCAATTTTAACGGAACTGACATAAACCTCACCCTTAGCGGAGGCACCGACACATCAACCGGTAATAAATCATACGGCATCATAGCCGACAAGACACTGACACAGACTGCCGGCGACATAACAATCAGTGTCAACAACTCGGCAGCTACAGCCATCAGTGCAACTACCGACACATGGACTGGAGGCCAACGCAATGGTGTAAGCAAATAACCAAAAGCATAAAACAATAAGGAAACATATAATAACCCACTGACGAGACCCTCTTTCCACATGAGAGGGTCTCTTGACATGACATACAACTATGCGATTTAAAAGAATACTGCTAAAGCTCAGCGGTGAGAGCCTTATGGGTCAGCAAGGCTATGGCATCGACATCTTGCGCCTCAACGACTATGCCCGTCAGATTAAGGAAATACACGATATGGGTGTAGAGATAGGTATTGTTATAGGTGGCGGTAATATATTCCGTGGCCTGAGCGGAGCCGGACGCGGTTTCGACCGTGTGAAAGGCGACCAGATGGGCATGTGCGCCACCGTCATCAACTCGCTCGCACTGTCGAGTGCACTCGGAGCCATCGGCTGCAAAAACCGCGTTCTCACGGCAATACGCATGGAACCCATAGGCGAGTTCTATACCAAATGGAAGGCTATCGAGGCCATGGAGCGTGGCGAAGTCGTGATTTGCTCGGCTGGCACCGGCAACCCTTACTTCACTACTGATACAGGCAGCAGCCTGAGGGGCATCGAGATAGAAGCCGATGTGATGCTCAAGGGAACTCGGGTAGATGGCGTCTATACTGCCGACCCAGAGAAAGACCCTACGGCACGGAAGTACTCGGAGATAACTTATACCGAAGTGCTTGAACGGGGACTAAAGGTAATGGACCTCACTGCCATCTGCATGTGTCAAGACAACAACCTGCCTATATATGTGTTCAACATGGACATCGTGGGCAACTTGAAGAAAGTAATCGAGGGTGAAGACATAGGAACCTGGGTACATAAATAAGCAGAGCCTTATCAGCACATCCAGCCTACCCCTACGATATTCTGAAGCCTCCGGGCAATCTGATTGGTCCGAAAGCCTCGGAGACTCCGGGTATAATCTGGCAGCCATACGTTACCGGCTATTCATTAATGTCTTTTTATAAAATCATATTATTTATCTATTCACAGTGAATCAATATAAACGTACACTCGTTACATCAGCACTGCCCTATGCCAACGGGCCTGTGCATATCGGACATCTGGCAGGAGTCTATGTGCCTGCCGATATCTATGTGAGGTACCTGCGACTGAAGGGATGTCCGGTCCTCTTCGTCGGTGGTAGCGACGAACATGGAGTTCCTGTCACCATACGTGCACGCAAGGAGGGATGCACGCCTCAAGATGTGGTTGACCGCTACCACAACATCATCAAGAAGTCGTTTGAAGACTTTGGTATCTCGTTCGACATATATAGCCGCACCACATCTGAGATTCATCATCAGTTTGCTGCCGACTTCTTCCGCAAACTCTACGACGAGGGTAAGTTCGTGGAGATAGAGAGCGAGCAGTATTACGACGAGCAGGCGGGCGAATTCCTCACCGACCGCAACATACGTGGCGAATGTCCTAAGTGTCATGCGCCCGAAGCCTATGGCGACCAGTGTGAGAAATGTGGCAGCACGCTGAGCCCCGACGAACTCATCAACCCCTACAACGCCGTGACAGGCAATCCGCTTGTGAAACGCAGCACCCGTCACTGGTATCTGCCACTCGATAAGTATCAGCCATGGCTGGAGCAGTGGATTCTGAACGAACACAAAGAATGGCGTCCCAACGTGTACGGACAGTGCAAGTCGTGGCTCGACGGCGGACTGAAGCCCCGTGCCGTGACACGCGACCTCAACTGGGGCATACCTGTGCCCGTCGAAGGGGCCGAAGGCAAAGTACTCTACGTCTGGTTTGATGCTCCGATAGGATATATCAGCAACACCAAGGAGCTGTGTGACGCCAACCCCGACAAGTATGGTACATGGCAACAGTGGTGGCAGTCTGACGAGAGCCGGCTGATACATTTCATCGGCAAAGACAACATCGTCTTCCACTGCATAGTCTTCCCGTCCATGCTCAAAGCACATGGCGACTATATCCTACCCGATAATGTGCCGTCAAACGAGTTCCTCAACCTCGAGGGCAACAAGATATCTACATCAAAGAATTATGCAGTATGGCTCAACGAGTATCTTGAAGAGTTGCCTGGACGTCAGGACGAACTGCGTTACGTGCTCACTGCCAACGCACCCGAAACCAAAGACAACGACTTCACGTGGGCCGACTTCCAGGCACGCTGCAACAACGAGTTGGTGGCTGTATATGGCAACTTCGTCAACCGCGCCCTGCAACTCACCAGAAAATACTACGACGGAGTCGTACCCCAGTGTGGCCAGCTCTCTGATACCGACCGCCAGACACTCGACCAGTTTGCCCTGGTAAAGGAAAAGGTTGAGGCATTGCTCGACGACTTCAAGTTCCGCGAAGCACAGAAAGAGGCTATGAACCTGGCACGTATCGGCAACAAATACATAGCCGATGCCGAGCCGTGGAAACTGATAAAGACCGACCCCGAGCGTGTAAAGACCATAATATACGTGTCGCTTCAGCTCACAGCCAACCTCTCAATCCTGTTCGAGCCATTCCTGCCATTCTCGTCTGCGCGTCTGCGCCAGATGTCGGGCATGCAGTCGTTCAGCTGGGCCGACCTTGGAAAGACCGACCTCCTGCCTGCCGGACACCAACTGTCCGAGCCGTCGCTGCTCTTCTCGAAGATTGAAGACGAGACGATAAAGCAGCAGACAGACAAGCTCGAAGCCACTGTCAAGGCTAATGCGGCTGCCGAAGCAAAGGCCGCACCGGTGAAGGAAACCATCACCTACGACGACTTTGCAAAGCTCGACATACGAGTAGGAACCGTCGTTGAATGCGAGCGTGTACCGAAGATGAAGAAACTGCTGCGCTTCCTCATCGACGACGGACTCGAGCGCCGCACCATCGTCTCGGGCATCGCACAGTGGTACGAACCGCAGACACTCGTAGGACAGCAGGTACTCTTCATCGCAAACCTCGCACCGCGCGAGTTCAAAAACGGACTTGTGAGCCAGGGCATGATACTCTCGGCCGAAGACTACGACGGCTCAATCGCTGTCACAACAACCATACACAAGGTGAAAGCCGGCAGCCAGGTGAGCTGACAAGACTGCAATCAATGCCGAATTAAACTCCGTTTCGGCAGAACACTCCAGCATATAAGGGTGGGTGCTCCAAGATATAAGGACGCCCACCCCTATTCGTGCGACCGCACGGTCGCAACGAGCCACAACATACCTTTCTCCCTGTTCGCCCGTACCTTCCCCCCTGTTCGCAATGCTTTCTGATCTGCAAAGCAGCGTAAGAATTGTTATGCAAATCATCCCTTTTTGTTATCTACAATGCTCCCTTTGCTCCGTGAGAGTTAAAAAACGACCTAAATAATAGCCACTTTCTATATCGTTTTGATTTTATTTCGTATCTTTGCACCTGTATTTGCCCATGCCTTCGGGCGTATGGGTAGGACAACGACATATTGAGAAGCGTCATTGATGCTTTGTTTTTGACCGTTTGAACTACCACAATCAAATCTCAATCAAAGACAAATGCGGAGGTGAATGCTACGGGTGTAGTATATACAGCCCGGAGTGTGCAGCGACGGCTACCCATGCCGTCACGCACACTTTTCAGGGTGTATTATATACTGACCAGCGTGGGTGTTCGCTCTGTTCGTTCCATTGAGATGGCTGTGATAGGCCAAAACGGGGGACGAGCAGATGAGGATACCCCGCTTTTTGTATGTTGTTCGCATAATGTTAGAACCTTCTGACGTATGGGTATCAGTCAGAATGTTTTTGCTGCTGACCGATGCCCGAGAATGTGGCAGACATACTGGAAAAGCTTCCGATTGAGCGAGAGCAAAGCGAGCTCGCTCGTTTTGCCGAGCGTGAGGAAGGTGCCACGAAGTGGAATGACTTTTCGCCAGAGATTCTGGCGCAACTGCTGTGTGACCACACCACAGGCAGGAACATCCTGTGGTGTACCCACGACTATGAATCGCGTGGCGAGGGCTATCAGTATGCAGACGAGATACGGCACGAACTGATTACGGGTGAACACGGTACCATCATTCGTCCGCGTGTGTTGAAGTCTAAGGCCGAGCAGTCGGACAGGGTAAAGGATATGGCTGAGGTGTTCACACCGTCGTGGGTGGTGAAGATGATGGTGGACTATGTTTAACCGTGAAAGAGCGTGGAAATTTATCAGCCGAAAATACATAGAGACATCAC
>CALGGJ010000095.1 GCA_937915745.1 uncultured Prevotellaceae bacterium
CGTGCTGCAGTGAGTGCGTGGTCGTGCTGCAGTGAGTGCGTGGTCGCGCTGCAGTGAATGTGCAGGTTTGGATTTTATGTCATGCCGAGTTTACTTCGTTCCTGCATGAATTTCATTTCATTGCTTCACGATATTTCTTTCATTGTTTCATGAAAATCGCATCGTTGCTTCATGAGAAATGTTGTGTGTCATTATTTTGCGGGCGGTCTTGCGGGTGATTTGATGATTGGGTGTTGAGGTCTGTTTTTTTTTGCCAGTAAGGCCTGTCAAAAGTGAGACATAGTGTTTTTTTACTCCTTTTTAGTGTTTGTTAAAACTTATTTAGGCTATTTTATAAATAAAATAGATAGTGAATGACTTTTTTTTGTTAAAAGTTGTTGTCATATCAAAAAAAATGCGTAAGTTTGTAGCCGATTAAATTACCTAAGGTACCACAGGTTATTAACAAGAATTGAAAAATGACGCTTGCAAGTAGAATTCTTTCACTAATGCTGGCCATGGCGATGGTCGGCTCTGCTTGTGCACAAGAGTGGTTAAAAATTAACGTGCATGAATCCAATTATGACTTCGAATGGAGTTTCCCTTACGAAGCCGAACATTTTTCCCATTTTGATTTTTCTGCTAAAGGCGATCAGCTTCGTGCTCATCGTGTGGATGAGTCTGAAGGTGTGGCTAACTACGTATCTTTCAATGTGTCGAGCGTTGACAGTATCACGTTTGTTGACGACCTGCCGGAGGCTGAGCAGACTCACAACAAGTATCAGGTCTATGCTCTTTACATCACAACCGACGGCTCGGTAGGTGTTCAGTCGAAAGACGATTATGTTACTTGTTACATCTCGCTCGACGGCGGCGACGGATACAACATGTATTCGGGCACAGGCCGTATCCGCGGTCGTGGAAATTCCACCTGGGAATGGTATGACAAGAAGCCGTACCGCATCAAGCTCGACAAGAAACATAAGATGCTCGGTCTCGACTCAAACAAAGACTGGGTGCTTTTGGCCAACTATCGTGATGTGACCGACCTCATGAATACGTTTATGTTTGAAGTGGCACGCTGGATGGGCATGCCATATTGCAACCATACACGTTACGTCGAGCTGTTCCTTGATGGCGACTACCGCGGACTTTACCAACTCACCGAACAGGTGGAGCAAGGCAAGAGCCGTGTCGATGTGGCCGACGACGGTGGCATCCTTCTGGCTATGGACCTCGACGACGGACCAAGCCTCAGCCCTTCGGCAACCGACAACTTCTGGTCAACGGTGTATAACATGCCGATGTGTGTGAAATACCCCAAAGATGTAGATGCCCAGACAAAAGACTCCATTCAGGCATTGCTGGCGCAGCTCGAAACCGCAATCCGCAATGTGGATTACGAAACACTCGACTCACTCATGGACATGCGTTCGTTCATGACCATGGCCCTGCTTCAGGAATATTCATACAATGTTGAGATAGCAGCCCCTCGCAGCATCTTCATGTATAAAGACGCAGGCGGCAAGTGGGCCATGGGTCCATTCTGGGATTGGGATGCAGGGTTCGACTTTGACTGGAGCGACATGTACACCGGCCACCATTTCTTCGACAGCTACAGTACCATCCTGCTTGGTACCGACCCTGCCAACCGTCGTGGAACACGCGGTGGCATCCCACGCTATTTCACCGACATGTTCAAGTCCGACCGCTATACACGCGAGTTCAAGGCATTGTGGAACTCGGTGAAAGACTCCATCTTCACACGCAACTGGGCCGAGATGGAACTCTATATCAACCAACTCAGCAAGGGCGCATACGACCGCGACATGCAACGCTGGCCAATCACTTACCAGACCTCAGGCGGAAGCTGGGGAGGTTGGGGCCGCCAGACAGTGCCTTATGTTGTAGCCGACGAAATTGACAAAATGCGCACATGGCTCATAGGACGCACCGCATACCTCGACAAGATAATCAACGCCTATCCTCAGACCGGCACCGAAGGCGATGACGAAAAGCAGGAAGACGGAGTACTCAACACCTACATCAGCGGCACAAATATCGATATATATGTCAACATGATTCAGGCCGATGGCTATTCACAAGCCGACCATATAACCATCGATCCGGCCACGCTGGCTGAGATGCTCGGACTCAGCGAAGCAGAAATCAACAATGCCACAGTAAGCCTCACATCGCTCAACTCCAACGGCACTAAAGGACGCAAGACCGCCAACGGCACATGGGGTGCGTGGTTCGACGCCAACGGCGATGTGGTGAGTTGGGGTGGAAGTGCACACGTATTTATCGAGCCGACCAACACAACCACAAGCGACGTATATACATGGAACTACGGCTGCCATCCCGATAACTGCAAATCGGGCGAGCAACATACAGCGCGCATGCGCTACTCAATCACCCTCGGAGGCCAGACGTCCAACATCACCGTCACAGTACACTTCGGCATTGATTGCATACCGTCGGGCACCTACGACAATGTTAACGTAGATGCATCACTCTATTCATGGCGCAACATGCAGTCGGTAGGCGAAGAAACCATAAGCCTGACTTATGACCTCAATACACTCAAAGCCTACGACAAACAAAAAATATCAATCAACCTGTCGGAAATACAATCAAAATTTCCCGCCGGAGTAAGTGTCAACGATTTGATATTCATGACATGCACCGACATCCAGACCGGAGAACTGACCTCCACACTCACCTCGTCGAACGGATTCTACATGATGTTCGACGGTACAGCAGTGAAATGGGGTGAGAGCGAGTGCAAGATAGGCTACAACAAGTCGTCATCTACACTCGACTTCGCATACACAGCCGACATTCAACGTCCGTCAAGCGGGTCAGAATGTACAGCATCAGTATTCCTCGTGTATGCCGACAAATACTACTACCGGTTCAGGTTCAATGTCATACTCAATTAAAAAATTAAGTTAAATAATACATTAATCAAAACCTTTGCGCATGGATAAAAAAACAGCAACGATTGAAAGAAACTACGTAACCCGCGGCCCCACATCTGGATGAACATCAAACCATTCCGACACCGCACGGCCAAAAGGCCGCAACCCATAATATCCAACGAGAAACAAAAACTAAACAGTTCAATAATTAATAATCTAAAAACTTATGTTGTTTAACTTTCAGAGTAACAAACTGCGCAAACATCTTCTGGTAGGAGGTGCTTTGTGTGCTGCAGCTCTCGGGTTCTATAGTTGTACCGATGGCTATAACCTCGATGATGAACAGCCAACAGGCTTGAATACCATCTACGGGTATATGGTCAAAGAAGGCAAATATAAGAACTTCCTGCAGTTAATTGACGACCTGGGCGAGAAGGAAACCCTCTCGAAGACAGGTTCGAAAACCCTGTTTATTGCCGATGACGACGCATTCGATGTGTTCTATCGGAACAATCAATGGGGAGTGAATAAGTACGAAGAGTTGACACTGGCGCAAAAGAAACTCATTCTGCGCTCGTCAATGATTGACAACCCTTATCCAATCAGCCTCATGTCGAGCGTGCAAGGCCCGATTGAGGGCGAGTGTATGCGTCGTACCGCATCGCTCCAACCCTACGACTCGGTACTCGTGCTCCGTACAGACGACCCGCAGCTGCCACAAACCAGCTACTGGACTACGATTGCACAGGATCACGACACAATCATACTGTTCAAGGACGGCTCGGGTGCTTCGCCAATGATTCACTTCCTGCCACGCTTCCTCGAACAGAACATGATTACAGGAAACGATGTTGACATACTCTACAACCTGCCAGTCGGAACACACAAGAGCGACGATGCATTCGTCAACGGCTGTAAGGTGACAGAAGCAAACATCTTCTGTAAAAACGGATTCCTCCACAAAGTAGATAAAGTGATGTTGCCACTCGACAACATGGCCGAAGTAATTCGCACCAAACCACAACTCTCACAGTTCAGCAAGCTCGTTGAGCGTTTTGCAGCACCAATCTACTCTTTCGACCTCACACGCAGGTACAACGAGATATACAAACTTGAGATCGACTCTGTGTTCCAGAAGTCGTATTTCGCAAAACGCGGTAGTGCAAGCAATGGAACAACATCGATCGAGCGCAGTACCGACAAGGACCAGAATGCAGTCGATGCACTCCTCAAGTTCGACCCGGGATGGAACCGCTACCACCCAGGCACAATACTCGACCAAAGCCGCGACGAAGTGATGGAAGACATGGGTTGTATGATTGTACCAACCGACGAAGCAATACAAGACTGGTGGGACAACGGTGGAGGAAAAGTACTGAAAGACAACTTCGGCACATGGGACAACGTACCAAACAAGGTGGTTGCACCATTCATCAACAACCTCATGCTCCTCTCGTTCGTGGCATCAGTGCCATCCAAGTTCCACACAGTCCTCGACAATTCAGCACGAGTAATGGGAATCACCACAGCCGACCTCGACAGCGTGTTCCTTGCCTGCAATGGAGCCATATATCAGACCAACCGCGTGTTCTCGCCAACAGAATACTCTTCAGTGCTCTTCCCTGCACTCGTAACAGAAGCAATGACTGTCATTTACAACGCTATCGAAGTGCTCCAGTTCGACGCATACCTCAACTCAATGGTGTCGCGCTACAGCTTCTTCATCCCTCTGAACGACGGTATGCTTACATACATCGACCCAGTATCCCTCGGACAGTCTGAGACACATATCTGGAAATTCTCTTACAACCCTGACGGACGTTCGGCAGCAGCGCGCATCCGTGCCACAATCTACAAGGCAGAACTGCAGGAAGACGGAACCTGGTTACAGACCGACTCGCTGGAAACAGTAACAGGAAGCTCCACTTCCGACCGAGTGTATGACCGACTCGAAGACATCCTCGACAACATCATCGTCATCGGGCTGCTCGAGCAAGGCAAACACTACTATCAGACCAAGGGAAAGAACTACGTATGGGTAGATGGCCAAATCGATGTAGAGGGTAGCATGGTTGCAGCCGGTGGATGGCAGATTGATCAAAATGCACCACAGACAGTGAGCCAAATCTATAACATGGAAAACGGAAAATCCTATGTTGTGAACAACCCACTCTACACATCACATAGGGCAACATCCGACATCCTGGCCGAAAATCCGGACTTCAGCATGTTCTACGAACTCCTCAACGATTGTGGAGCACTCTCTACCGGAAGCAGCCGCATCGGATGGTCGTCAACATCCCACAACGGAAACCTTATATATATTCCGGTACGCAATACAGAGAGTATCAACTACCTCCTCAATACATACCACTACACCATCTATGCTCCGACAAACGATGCAATGGCAGAAGCCTATGCACTCGGACTTCCAACACCGGAAATGGTTGAAGAGGCAGAAGCAATCGACGACGACGACTCCACATTCGTGGAACGCATCATAACCACCGGCGACACCACCTACGTTGACACACTATTCTATGCCGACATTGCCGACTCTGCCGCACACCTGCGCAAGGTAATGCTCGACTTTGTGAAGTATCACATACAAGATAATGCCATATTCGTAGATGAGGGATTTGAAAACGGACGATACGAAACAGCAAAAGTAAATCCTACGACGGGACGTTCATACAAACTTACCGTTACCGTCGATTCAGAAGACCTCAAGGTAGAAGGTATCAGCAAGTCACCATATCAGACAGAGGCGGCTCAAAAAGTAAACAAGAGCGCAATGTACAACGTCATCGGCCGTGAATACTGGCTCAACAACTCAACCGTCAACAATGCAACATTGATAGAGACTACATCAAGCGTAGTTGTACATGCGATAGACCATCCGCTCCTCTACAAATACAACACGGCAGACTTGACATTGCCTGAAAACAACCAGTTCATCTATTCTCCTTTCGAGGTTTACTCTGGAATCGAAGACGAGGCAGTTAAATCGCGTAAAAAATAAAAACATAGAGTATGAAAAAAATAATATCAATGCTAACGCTCTTAGCTTGTTTCTGTACAATGGCACAGGCACAGGTGAAGGCAGGCGACATTATCTCGGGTACAGTACAAGATGACATTGAACCGCTCATGATGGTGAACGTAGTCGAGATAGATGCCAACAAGCGTATCGTCGCCCACGGAGTTACAGATATCAACGGTAACTTCTCGTTCAAATGCGTGAATCCAAAGGACCACATCCAGATCTCTTACGTAGGATACAAGACACAAAACCTCCCTATAAATAAAAAGGTGTTCAAGATTGTGATGCAAAGCAACACCGTAATCGACCTCGTAACCATCACCGGCGAGAAGATGTCACAAGGCGAGGGACTTGTAATCCCTGTGAGAGAAATCTCCACTGCACAGCAGACCATCAGCATGACAGAGTTTGAAGGACTTGCAATGACATCAGTCGATGAAGCACTGCAAGGACGTATCGCCGGTCTCGACATCGTGATGAACAGCGGTAACCTGGCATCAGGTACAACAATGCGTCTGCGTGGTGTCAGCACCATCTTCGGCAATGCCGAACCACTCATCGTTGTCAACGGTAACATCTGGACAGAAGAGGTAGATGCCAACTTCGACTACAACAACGCAACCGAAGAGCGATTCGCCGAACTCCTCCAGGTAAACCCAGAAGATATCGAGACAATCACCGTAAAGAAGGACGCTGCCGCAACCGCCATATGGGGTTCGCGTGGTGCAAACGGTGTAATCGAAATCAAGACTAAACGCGGACAGCGCGGTAGGACACGTGTCAACTACACATACCGTGCAACAGGTACATGGCAACCGGCAGGAATGAAAATCCTCAATGGCGACGACTACACCATGTATCTGAAAGAAGCCTACTTCAACCCTACACTCAACAGTACGATTGGAGATAACACATCATCAAGCTACATACCTGAAATCAACTACGACCCTAACTACTCTCAGTATCACATGTTCAACAACAACACCGACTGGGAAGACGAAGTTAGGCAGTTTGGTCTCAACCAACAACACTATGTAGCACTCTCAGGTGGTGGTGAAAAAGCACAGTTCCGTGTGTCGGGCGGTTACGACCATCAGATAGGTACCGTACTCAAACAGAAATACAACCGCTATACCACGCGTGTGGCCCTCGACTACAACGTATCAACACGCATACGTGTTTCTACCAACTTCAACCTCTCTTATTCGGAAAACCAACGTACTTACGGCGTCGATCTGCTCGGTGTAGCATACAAGAAAATGCCAAACGTGGCAATCTACGAGGAAGACGAGAACGAAGTCTCAACAGGCGACTTCTACATCATGCAGAAGGAATACACGTCATCACAACTTAACGACCAGTTAGGTATTGCCAACCCGGTGGCAAACGCATACTTGGCAAAAGACCACGACAATCACCTCTCGCTCTCTCCTGAATTCATCATCCGTTATCAGGTACTCGGCACACGCCAAGACCAACACCAACTCGAGTATCAAGGACAAGTCACCTTCAACATTTCAAATGGTGACGGAAGCACATTCGCTCCATCAATACTCCAGACCGACGGATGGACAGGCGGCAGCTCAAACGTGGCAAACACCAACCAAAGCAAGAGCCACAGCTTCAATACACGTCATAGCCTCACATTCCGCCCACATTTCAACAACGAAAACCACTCACTCCAGTTCATGGTACGTGCTGAATATGGAACAGGAAACAATTCATCTCAGGCAATCGGACGTAAATGGCTGCCTACAGGCGACATCACATCGGCACTTGCCGGAGGTGTAATCTCAACTTTCAGCTCAAGCGTTGGACGGTCAAAGAACGAAAACTTCGCTACACAAGCACACTACGCATATAGAGGAAAGTACATCTTCGACTTCACCGGACGTTTCGATAAGTCAAACAACAACCCAAAGAAATGGGGTGCATACTATGGTATCTCAGGACGTTGGAACATCACCGACGAAAAGTTCATGAAGAAACTCGACTGGCTTACAATGTTGTCAATGAGCCTTGGTTGGGGACGTTCAGGACGTGTGTCGGGTGGCGCTACATCAATGTATAGCACATACAGCTCGAGCGGTTCATACATGGGAGTTACAGGCGTTTCTCCACAGCAAATCCGTCTGTCAATCATCCGACCTACAAACCAGGATACATGGGACTTCGGTTCTAACTTCGGATTCTTCGAAAACAAGGTGACCGGTGATATCCACCTCTACACCAACAAGTCGGAGCAGGACCCTGCATATCCAATCCCGACATCTTCAGGTTTCAAGCAGATACCTACCAAGCTCATCGGCCGTGTGCGTAACAACGGATGGGAAGTAAACATCAATGCCAACCGCGTATTTCGCAGAGGCAAATTCTCGATGGACTTCAACTTCGCATTTGCTAACAACCGTAACGAAATCCTCGATATGGACGAGATGATTCTCGACCGTTACAACGACGAGTTCAACTTCTCTAACGGACAATATCTGTCCCGTGTACAAGTACACAACCCTGTAGGCTCAATCTACGGATTCCGTCACAAGGGCGTATATGCATACAGCGAATACAGCGAAGAAGAAATACCAGGAGTAAGCGGACCAGATGCACCTGTTGCCCGCAATGCCGCCGGAGAAGTAATACTTAACGAAAACGGACGTACCAAACCAATAATGTTCGACTATGCAGGTCAGAACTACGAGTTTAAAGGCGGTGATGCCAAATACGAAGATATCAACCACGATGGTAACATCAACGAACTCGATATCGTCTATCTAGGTTCATCACTTCCTAAACTCACCGGTGGTTTCGGATTCCGTATCCGCTACGGTGACTTCAATACCAACTTCCAGTTCAACTACCGTCTCGGACAGAAGGTACTCAACCTGGCACGTATGAATGCCGAGAGTATGTACAACAACAACAACCAGTCGCGCGCGGTCAACTGGCGCTGGCACAACGAAGGCGATGTCGCTCCAATACCACGTGCCCTCTACGACTACGGTTACAACTGGCTCGGTTCAGACCGATTCATGGAAGAGGCAACATTCCTCCGTCTGAACTACATTCAGTTCACTTACAACCTGAAATCAAGATTCCTCAATCACGTCGGTATAAAGAACGTGAACACCAGCCTCAACTTCAACAACGTGTTCGTACTCACCAAGTACTCCGGTGCTGACCCAGAACACCCGCAGGGTGGTTATGCTGCAGCTCAAGATAATGGACGTACTCCACGTTCGAAGTCATTCACTCTCAGTTTAAGTGTCCAATTCTAAAACAGAAAAGAAGATGAAAAGACATAATAAAATAAAGGCAATAGGATTGGCAGTTGTCGCAAGCATGACAATGGTTTCTTGCGATGTAGAACTCCTGCCATTAAACACTGTCATCCTTGAAAACTATTGGACAAACAAGGACGACGTACAAAGTGTGGTCACATCCTGCTATGCTGGACTTTGCACAAGCGATGTAGTAAGCCGCATGCTGGTGTGGGGAGAGCTCAGGTCTGACAACGTACAAGCTGGAAAGCGAGTGGCAGATGCCGGAAACGACATCAAATACTTGCTCAACGGTAACACACTCGAGACAAACAGCTACTGCGACTGGTCGAGCTTCTACGTAATAATAAATAGGTGTAACACCTGCGAGATGTATGCTCCTATCGTACAATCGCGCGACCCTAACTTCACCACGTCAGACCTGCGTCAGACAATGGCTGAAATCAAGACAATCCGCGCACTGTGCTACTTCTATCTCATCCGCACATTTGGCGACGTGCCATTCACACGCACTCCGTCAATCGACGACTCACAGAACTACGTCATACCTGCAACCAAGCAGGAACTCATCCTCGACACACTCATCACCGAACTCGAGGAATACATGATGTACGCTCCTAAACGCTATGTCATCGACAACGAAACGACAGGCAAGATAAGCCGTAACGGAGTGTTTGCACTCCTGGCCGACCTCTACCTCTGGCGTGCCTCGAATGCCAATGTTGACCCTGTGAAACGCGATGCCGACTACAGAAAGTGTGTGGAATATTGCGACCGAATCATCGCAGCAAAGATAGATGAGTATAAGGAAGACCGATATGGAAACCTGCACCGTCAAATCAGCCGCGATATATATGCAGAGTACGGATATCCACTCATCGAAGAATGGAACGAAGCCGACCAGGCTTCAACGTCTGGTTACACTGCCAAGGCATACAACCTGATATTCGGTTCCGGACACTCATTCGAGAGTATATTCGAACTGTCGTTCTCGTCTAACCAAGCCTCACAAGGCACTACGAACAGCGCCGTTTCCAGCTTCTATGGTAATAACAGCAATGGCGACAACGGTGCTTACCTGTCGGCTACACAGTCTATGATGTCTGTCACTCCACCGGCTCAGTACGACTACAACAACACAACACTCTTCACATCATACGACTTCCGCTCACAAGAGTGGTTCAAGTACAGCGACAGCGAAGAATTCAATATCCGTAAGTATGCTTCCGACATCATGACTGTGGCTGTTGGAACAAATACACAATGGAAAGTTCAGGACACCAACTATCGGCAGCAGAACTATGCCAACTGGATAATATATCGTCTGACCGACATTATGCTCATGAAAGCTGAGGCCGAAGTGCAGATTGCTGACTTCATTGACACACACGTTCCCGACACGAATAGCGTGAAGACACGCATAGAGGTTTATGGAAACAACTACACTACATCCGAGGAATACTATAATGATGTATTCAATATAGTATCTGCAATCTACAGACGTTCTGCCCCTAACTCATCGGCACAGGCACGCCCTCTACAGAATAACTTCACCTCGAAGTCATCATACGACGGACTGGTAGCCACCGAGCGACGTCGCGAACTCATGTTCGAAGGCAAACGCTATTACGACCTTGTGCGAAGAGCACGTCGTGAGGGATCCACGTCATCTGTTGTAAGCTTGTTGAGCAGCAAATACACTACAAATGCTGCGGCAATGAGAATCAAGATGTCAATGCTTGAATTCCTCTATATGCCTTATTCACAAGATGAGCTTAAGCGTAACCCGCTTTTGGTGCAGAATCCTGCATTCGACAAGGAAAAGAAGAATAACAGAACAGGATTTAATGATTAAGCACGGATATGAATATGAAGAAATTTAATATTATTGCAGTAATTCTCACAGCTCTGGGTGCTTTCAGCATTGGTTGTGATGACGACCCAGGAGTAGAAAACTATTATACTGCTAAGGGAGATATGGCAAGCACATATCTCACCTCACGGTCTGACCAATTCAGCGAGTTTATCAATATTATCAACCGCTCTGAAATGGTCAACTTCGACCTGCTCGGTACTTACGGCTCTTACACCGTATTTGCTCCTACTAACGATGCGGTGCATAACTTCCTTGATGGACGTGGCCTGACTTCAATCGATGAGTTGTCTGTAGCAGATTGTGACACCATCGCAGCTACACACATCATCGAGAGCTCATACTTCACGACCGACTTGTCTGACGGCACTATGCCAACGATGAACATGCTCGACCGTTATCTCACCATCACCTGCGACTCTGATACCGTTGCAACAACCGGAACAATAGAAATCGCATATTACATCAACAGCTACTCAAGGCTCATAGTTTATGACGACTCGGTAGAAAACGGAGTGGTACACACCGTTGACCGCATCATCGACGCTACGACCCAGATGCTGCCTGACCTCATGTTGAAGGACAGCACCATCTCGCTCTTCTGTCAGGCTTTGAAACTGACCCACCTCGACGACTCAATGCGACTCTACAAGGACGAGACCTACGTCTGCTCGCCCGACTCGTTCGAAGAGGGACACACCTTCTCAACTGCCTCGGAATACGACAACGTGTTCTACATGGAGAACCGATACTATGGATACACCGGCTTCATCGAGCCTAACTCGGTATATGCCGAGCATGAAATCTATGATATCGACGACCTCCGTCAACACGCCAAGGAGGTTTACGACGATATGTATCCGGAAGATGCCGACGTGACCGACGAGACCGACCGGCGCAATTCGCTCAACCGCTGGGTGTCATACCACTTCCTCGACCGTCGTGCCCACTACGACGAGCTGACTGTTGACAACAGGATGTTGCAGCAATGTTTCGACCGTCGTCACTGGGATGTGGCCGACTGGTATGAAACCATGTTACCTTATTCTATAATGAAAGTGTCGTTCCCTTCAGGAACACAGGCCGGACGCTACGTCAACCGCCGTGGTGTGCAGAACCGCAAGGATACACGTGGCGTGTTCGTGGCAGGTGCCAAGATTTCATCTCCATCAGAAGCCGGACGTCATACCGAAGCAACCAACGGAGTATATCACTACATTAACGACCTCATAGACTACGGACGCAACACGCAGGAAGTAGTCCTCAACGAGCGCATGCGTATCGACGCATCAACCCTCTCGCCCGACTTCATGACCAGTGGTGCTCGTGGACACGAGGTAGGAGCATTCGGCATAGGTAGTGTAGGTGGCGACCCTGAAAATCCACACAAGTATGGTATATGGCAGGCTATCACCGATCCTAAGCAGAATATCAACACATGTATCGGTTTCAAGGCAGGTTCGGCTAAGAACTTCAAGTACTCCGACATCCAGACACACCTCCACGTGCGTAACCGTTACCTCACATTCTGGTCTTACCAGGGCGACGAAGTGACAATCTGCGGTATGTATGATGTCACATTCAAGCTCCCTCCAGTACCAGAGGGCGACTACGAGTTCCGTATAGCTACTTGTATTGACTTCTCCAACCGTGGTATCATCCAGGTATATCTTGATGACCAACCATGCGGAATACCGGTAGATATGCGTATTGCCGGTACCAACCCAATCGTCGGATGGCGTTCGGATAATGACCTCGGCGACGAAGAGGCCATCGCATCTTACGACAAGGCAATGCACAACCGCGGATGGATGAAGGGTCCCGCATCTTATCGTAATACGGGTGACTCCGCCGGAACATCGCCGGCAAGCTACTTCCGCACTTACGCTAACACACTGCGACGCGTCTTCACTACATTCCACTCCGATGGAAAGACTGACCACTGGATTCGTGTACAGCAGAAGTTGGAGTCAACCAACGGTACGTTTGCGTTCGACTATATAGAACTTTGTCCAAAATCTGTTTACAACAACGAATACTATCCTGAAGATAGGTTATAATTCTTAAAACTATTTGTTATGAACAAAACATATAAATTAATTCGTACAGGACTCGTAGCAGTGGCAGGTTTGCTTGCCTGCTACTCCTGCTCCGATACATGGGACGAACACTACAAGGATTCAGCAGAGAACCCAAACCTTGTTGACGCCACCATATATCAGTACATGAAGTCGCAGCCTAATCTTTCTGATTTTGTCGATGTAATCGATGCGTCAGGATACAAGGCCATGCTCGATGAAACCCAGATTGTGACTGTATTCGCACCCGTAAACGGTACATTCGACAAGCAGACACTCATTGATGGTATCAACAACGGCAACGGAGATGTTGTGCTCACCCGATTCATCAAGAATCACATTGCGCGTTACAACTATTCATTGAATGAGAAAGAGCAGGATGTTGAACTTCTCAATAAGAAGGTCACATCTCTATCAAATGGTTATGTAAGTCAAGACTCTATTCAGACACTCGAGACAAACATACAATGTACTAATGGTATATTACACATTATAAAGTCACAGATTCCGTTCCATGCCAACATATACGAACTCATGGAGACAACCGCCGATATGGATTCAATCTATCAGTTGTTCGCATATTACGACGAAGACTCGCTCGATATCAATCGCAGTGTATATCGTGGTGTTGACGATGATGGAAACCGCATATATGTGGATTCTGTGCTTATCCATACCAACGACCTTATGACTCGTCTGAGGGGATACATCCACCGCGAAGACTCCGACTACACAATCATCGTTCCTACCAATGATGCAATCGCCGAGCGTCTGGAAGAGACACGCAAGTATTTCGTGTACAATATTCACGAAGAAGACCGCGACTCACTTCAGAACTTCTTTTCAAACTACTACACGCTCAATCCGTTGATTTTTAACAACAACTCCAACCTGCATCAGGAAGACTCGCTCGTAACCACGACATACAGCAAGTGGGATCCAAAATACAATGTATTCTACAAGCCATTCGAGCGTGGAGGAATTCTTGAGCCGGGTACGTACAACGAGTGTATTGAATGCAGTAATGGTGTTGCTTATACAACCGACCGCTATCCAGCTACTATCTACGATGCATTCTTCCGCGAGATAGAGTTGGAGTGTGAGAATTCAGGAAATGTGAACGTAGAGCAAGACAAAGATGGTAACGCACTCTTCACACGTACATGTAGCTATTCGTCGGTTGTAATCAACAACAGCGCGGTGTCTAACCGTTCATACCTTGATGTTCAGCCATCCAACTCTTCGGCACAGCCTTACATCGGATTCAATATACCGAACACACTTTCGGGAACATACGAAGCATACATCGTTACCGTACCTCTCAAGATGGGACGTAACGTGCAGGATGCCGATACGCTCAAACCTTACCAATTCCGTGTGAACCTGTTTACACGTACCAACCGTCCAACTGATGTCAATGCTTCATGGCCTTCTTCGAGCGTAAGACTGAAGAACCCAGCCGACAACGGCAACAACTTTGTCAGCAATCCGGAGCAAATCGATACAATATACCTTGGTGAACTCACATTCACCGAGTGCTACTACCAGGTTCCACAGGTCGGTGTGATGCTTCAGGTTCAGTCTTATGTATCTTCATCTCAGACGAAGAACTACTCACGTCGTATGCTTTTAGACCGCATCTTGCTCCGACCTAAAGGAATGCCGGAGCGTGGCAAAGAGGCGCGTAATGCCGAGCTTGCAGATTCGGACGAATCAGATGATGGGCAAGATGAAGAGCAAGAATAACTCCTAAACAATGAACTGTATGAAAAGATATATGAACAATAATATGCAGCTTTTCTGCAAGGCAGGAATTGCCGCTCTGATATTCAGCATAGGAGTATTACCCGCATCTGCACAGTTTGATGACGAGGCGGTCGAAGTGACTGATGCTCCTGTTGCCAAGAAGCAACCAAAGAAGGTGATAAAGCAATATCCCATGAAGGAAATCAAGGGTCACGTCTATGATGCAGCCACTGGCGAGGCACTCACTGGTGTTAAGATTAAGTCTTACAACAACAGTTTCTATGCAGCCATGACCGACTCTACCGGTGCTTACAGCATCAGTGTTCCCGAGTTCGTCACCTCGCTCTCTGCCGACCTCGAAGATTATAACATCTCGCAGGTTGCCATCAACGGTCGTTCATCGGGAGTTGATATCAAACTCTTCTCCGACGTATATAACCGCGACTACGAAGCAAAGACTTCTGCCGCCCGCACAGTCGGCACCCGCGGCTTTGAACACACAGCGTCTATCACCGTTGACCAGGAAATCCAAAACCGTCTGGGCGGAAACGTGCGCTCAGCCTCACGTTCGGGAATACCTGGACAAGGTGTCAGCATGTTCATCGAGGGTTTCCACTCAATCAATGCGACATCTCAGCCGCTCGTTGTAATCGATGGAGTTATCCACGATCAGATGTATTCGTCCACAATGCTTCACAACGGCTACTACAACAACCAGCTCGAGGCACTCAGTATGGATGATATCTCAGAGGTAAAGATTATGAAGAATGGTACGGCCATCTATGGTGCCCAGGCAGCCAATGGTGTGATACTCATCAGCACCAAGCGCAACACCTCGATGACTACACGTATCGATGTCAACTTAAGTGCCGGCATTGAGACCACTCCTTCTACCATTGACGTGATGAATGCCGACGAGTACCGCTCTTATGCCTCTGGTTTGCTAAAGACTGCAGGCAGTAAGCTTGAGGACTTCAAGTTCTTGAAGACCGACCCTAACTACTATTATTATAATATGTATCACAACCACACCGACTGGAAGGACATTGCTTATCGCGAGGCAATGAGCCAAAACTATGGCATACACATCCAGGGAGGTGACGAAGTGGCTAACTACAACCTTTCTGTTGGATACATGAAGTCAGAGTCAACACTGAAGAAGAATCAAATGGAACGTTTCAACATCCGATTCAACTCCGACATTGTACTCACCGACAAGCTTACTACACGTTTCGACGTGGCATACTCAAACATCACACGAAATCTTCGCGACGATGGTCTCTCGTCTGCCTTCCAGACCAATGCCATCGCTTCGCCAAATGTGCTGACACTCGTCAAGTCGCCGTTCGTGGCACCTTACGACTTTGCTACCGACGGAACCATGTCGGGCTTCATCTCCGATGCCGACGACTATCTCTACGAGGCTCTCGGTTCAATAGCATCGGTTGCCAACCCTCTTGGACTCCTTGTGTATGGTGATGGTCTGAACAAGAACCGTGTTGACAATACCACGGTTGACATCGTCGTAACCCCTGTATGGCACATCAATCGAGATATGACAATTCAGGAACAGTTCAGCTACTCTTCACAGAGTTTCGACGAAAACTACTATACAGCAATCGTCGGTATGCCAAACTACTATATCGAGGACATAGGTACGGTGACCAACACCGTGGGTTCAAACTTCTCAAAGCATCACTCCGTACAGAGTGACACCCGTTTTGACTGGGTTATTCCGCTTGGTTCTCATCGTTTTGACTTCTTTGCGGGAGTTCGCTACATGAACGACACCTATAAGTCTTCTTACCTCTACTCATTCAGCACAGGTAACGATAAGACTCCTGCACTCAGCAGTTCTACCGGTAAGCGTCGTGCCGATGGTGTCAACGACATCTGGAAGTCAATATCATGGTATGGCAATCTCGATTACAACTACCGTGAGAAATACTATCTCCAGGGACAGTTTGCACTCCAGTCGTCTTCACGCTTCGGTAAGGATGCCAAAGCTGGTCTCAACATGTTTGGAGTAACATGGGGCCTCTTCCCTTCAATCCAGGGTTCGTGGGTCATCAGCAGCGAAGACTGGTTCCAGGCAGGCAGGGGTGGTATCAATATGTTGAAACTGAATGCAGGCTTTGAGTCGGTAGGAAACGATTCTTACGACAACAATGCTGCATTCACCTACATGTCGAGCCGTCCGTTCCTGCGCGAGACAGGAGTAGCCCTCGGTATCACCAACATTGGTAACACCAAGTTGCGTTGGGAAACCACCAACCGCTTCAATGCAGGCCTTGAGGGTAACTTCTTCAACAACCGTCTCAACCTCAAGTTCAACTTCTTCACAGCCAAGACCGACAACCTCGTAACAGTTGGTACGATTGCATACGTCACAGGTCTGAAGGATTACTGGACCAACGACGGAGCTTTGAAGAACAGTGGTTTCGATGTGGCAGCCGAGAGCAAGATTGTAAACAACAAAAACTTCAAGTTCACTCTCGGTGCCAGCTTAGGTCACTATAAGAACAAGATTACTCAGTTGCCTGAAAATGTGTCGTCGGTAGAGACTTCGCTCTATGGTGGAACCGTTCTCACAAAGGTAGGCAGCCCATTGGGTCAGTTCTACGGATTCAAGACCGATGGTGTCTTCTCTACGACCAGCGAGGCCGCCGCAGCCGACCTTGGCCAGCTCAATGATGCAGGCAACAAGGAAAACTTCGGTGCCGGCGATATGAGGTTTGTTGATATGAACGGTGATGGTCTCATCTCCGACGGTAGCGATGGTAAGTACGACGACCGCGTAGTCATTGGCGACCCTAATCCAGATATTTATGGAAACATCAATGCCAACTTCTTCATCGGTAAGAACTGGAACATAGGTATCAACTTTAACTACAGCCTCGGTAACGATATCTACAACTATCAGCGTGCCATCAGCGAGGGTGGAAATGCATTCCTCAACCAGACTACAGCCCTCAACCGCCGTTGGATTGTCGAGGGTCAGAAGACCGACATCCCACAGGCAGTATATAACGACCCTATGGGCAACAGCCGCTTCTCCGACCGCTGGATTGAGGATGGTTCTTATCTCAAGCTCAAGAACGTGACAGTGAGCTACAAGCTCCCTATCACCAACGAGTATTTCCAGGGATTCACCATCTGGGCAGCTGCCAACAACCTGCTCACCTTCACCAAGTACCTCGGTTCCGATCCGGAGGTGTCGTGTGGCAATGGCTCGTTGCTCCAGGGCATCGATGCAGGCTATACATCAGCCGGACGCAGCTTCACTATAGGAGTTAAGATTAACTTGTAACACTATTCCCCACATGCCGGCCTCGCTCACAGCGGGCCGGGCCGGCAGGGATAATAAAACAGACAATATATGAAAACAAAATCAATCATATTCTCGGCTTTGCTCCTTGCTATGTTAGGGGCAGCCACCACGTCGTGTGAAGACATGCTTGAAGTGGATGATGAGTTGCATACAACCAATCTTACTCCTCAAGACACTGTCTATCAGATGTTCGGTATCATCAATCGCATCCAGAGTCTGGTTGACCGCACAGTCGTATTGGGCGAGTTGCGTGCCGACCTCATGGATGTTGACCCTGATGTTGCCAAGACATCGCTTCAGGAAGTGATGGACAACAACATCACAACTGACAACGAGTACAATCAGGTTGCCGACTATTATGCAGTAATCAATGCCTGCAACATCTATCTGGCTTATGCCGACTCTACCTATAAGTCCCATAACCGTTACTTCTTTGAGAAGGAAATCCAGGCAGCCAGGGTGTTCCGTGCATGGACCTATCTTGAATTGGCTAAGATTTACGGCACTGTTCCGTTCATTCTCGACCCGGTTCTCTCGTCTGCCAAAGCCGACGATATACTGGCCAGCACGTCCAATCGTGCCGATATGAACACCATCTGTACCTACTTCATCGAGGATCTTAAGCCATACGCATCGAAGACCATCGACACGCCTAACTATAGTACTGTTGGAGGTTACAAGAGCACTTCGTTCTTCATCCCTTCGCGCCTTATGTTGGCCGAGCTGTATCTCTGGCGAGGCAGTTTCAACCGTAGTGAGGACGACTATCTGGAGGCTTGCCGCTATTATCACGACTATTTCTCTTACACAGGCAGGGAAGTTACCACCGGTACGGCCCGCACCAGTTGGACAAACCAGATGCTCTCCTCACGCAGCGACAGCTATTCAGGTTCGTTCGACAACGATGCCATCACTATCATTCCGCTCGACACTTGTGCGTACGATGGAACGTGGAGTCAGCTCTATGCTATCTTCAATTCGCAATACGAAAACAATTATTATGTGCCGGTATATCCATCTGAGCGCATTCGCGAAATCTCCCGCGAACAGATTTATTGCTACTATTCAAATGTCAACGGTCGTCGCGATACAATCTACAGCACTCAGAAGGAAGAGTGGGAAGACTCGCTCGAGAAGGGCGACCTCCGTCTTTCAGTAGTTTACAACCGCTCATATGTCAGCAACATGTACACCGACATCTATGCATTGGAACGTCAGCACATCATGAAGTTTGCATCCGAAACCGGAAATTCAGGTCCCGACACCAAGCTGCAACATCTCAACCTCTTCCGTCGTAATATCGTGTGGTTGCACTTTGCCGAGGCTCTCTGCCGTGCAGGATTCCCTATGACTGCATTCACCATCCTGAAGTATGGTCTCGACAACCGCACAATCTCGCTTTACGTTCCAGATGAGGAACTGAGTCGTTTGCGTCGGGTTCGCACATTCTTCCGTGGCAACCTCGGTGCTTGGGATACAGAGGCATTTATATCAGATCAGTCGTACAATGCCGTTAACGGTACTGCGAACATGTTGGGTATCCACTCGCGCGGAAGTGGCGACAGTCGCTACAACGACCTCTACGATGTGCCTCGCGACAGCGCACTTTGGGCCAGGTCCGATTCGCTCAGTAATCTGAAATCTATATTGCGCCAGGCCTATAATCAGTTCAGGGACGACTACGCAACTGTTGACACCATTCATGTAGATACGGTTTATGAGCGGGTTATTGAAAGAAGCTTTGATGGTTACGGCAATGAGATAGTTGATACCATCTACAATTACCATGATGTGTATGACAGATTCGTTTATCATTATTCTGATACAACCTTCGTTGCCGTGTCCGATATATTTGCCGACGCAGACTCTGTGCTGCTTGCTATCTTTACCGAGGATACAATGTCAATAAAGGATATAGAGCTGATACTATCTTCTAACAGTGTGCGTGTTACTAGAGAATACGATAATGCCTATGATGCAGCCTATACCCACGACTTCCCAATCTGGCAGGATGCCGTTGAGAAGATGATACTTGACGAGGAGGCACTCGAGGGTATGTTTGAGGGTCAGCGCTTCTGGGACCTCATGCGTTGGGCCATGTATAAGGGCGACCCTGATTTCATTGCTCGCGAGGTGGCAAGGCGTAAGGGTTCGACCGAGCACGACAGCCGTGCCGATGCACTGCTTGGTGGCAAGTGGTATCTGCCGCTGCCGTCAAGGTAAATCAGATATAGCTCGCTATATTTACAGCTAAATAGGTGCGATGCCGCGACTTTTGTGTTGCGGCATCGTTTATTTTGTCTGCACTCCATGTCCGGTGACTGCATACTCCCGGCTCTGTGACTGCGCACTCTCGGCTCTGTGACTGCGCACTCGTTGGAGTGTTGTTTAGCTCTCGGTTTGGCATCGGGTGGTATGTGTAGTGACAAAATGCAATGTTTTGCAATAGATTTCTGTCTTTTTATTTTGCTGTTTGCAGGAAATGATGTAAATTTGCACTCGAAATCATTGTGACATGACAAATGCTATCAACATCATAGGCTTAATTCTCGCACTGCGACTTAGAAGGCTCGGAGTGAGAGAGGTCTCGTGTTGATGGGAAAGCAGGCATTCAGAATTGAAAACAAACAGTTATAGTCAACCCAATGAGCCTTTCTTGCTCCGAGCGAGAGAGGCTTTTGTGTGTAATAGACGATTTACGTATAAATTAGGACAACAGATAATATAACGATGGACAGACTTTACATTTTCGACACTACCCTGCGCGATGGTGAGCAGGTGCCTGGGTGTCAGCTCAACACGGTAGAGAAGATTCAGGTGGCCAAACAGCTTGAACTGCTGGGTGTAGATGTGATTGAGGCGGGATTTCCTATATCCAGTCCCGGTGACTACAATTCGGTCATCGAGATATCTAAGGCAGTGACCTGGCCTACCATCTGTGCACTCACCCGTGCCGTAGAGAAGGATATCGACGTGGCGGTTGAAGCCCTGCGTTTTGCCAAACACAAGCGAATACACACAGGCATCGGTACGAGCGACCCTCATATCAAGTATAAGTTTAATTCAACACGTGAAGAAATCATCGAACGTGCAGTGGCTGCGGTGAAGTATGCCCGCCGCTTTGTTGACGATGTTGAGTTCTACGCCGAAGATGCAGGCCGCACGGAAAACGAATATCTGGCCCGGGTGGTGGAGGCTGTCATAAAGGCCGGAGCCACTGTGGTCAACATACCCGACACCACCGGTTACTGTCTGCCAGCCGAGTATGGAGCTAAGATAAAATATCTGGCAGAGCATGTAGATGGCATCGACCGCGCCATCATATCCACCCATTGCCACAACGACCTGGGCATGGCTACAGCCAATACTATGAGCGGAGTCATCAACGGTGCGCGACAAGTAGAGGTGACCATCAACGGCATCGGTGAGCGTGCCGGCAACACGTCGCTCGAAGAGGTGGCCATGATTCTGAAGTGTCACAAGCATCTTGGCATCGAGACCAACATCAACACCACCAAAATCTATCCGACAAGCCGCATGGTGTCGAGCCTGATGAACATGCCGGTACAGCCCAATAAGGCCATTGTGGGCAAGAACGCTTTCGCACACTCTTCGGGCATACACCAAGACGGAGTGCTGAAAAACGTGCAGACATACGAAATAATCGACCCTCACGATGTAGGTATCGACGACAACTCGATCGTGCTCACTGCCCGCAGCGGACGTGCCGCACTGAAAAACCGCCTGGCTGTGCTTGGTGTGAAACTCGACTCCGACAAGCTCGACAAGGTGTATGAAGACTTCCTGCGCCTGGCCGACAAGAAGAAAGACATGAACGACGACGACATACTCGTTTTGGCCGGAGTAGATCGCACTGCCAACCACCGCATCAAGATGGACTACCTGCAGGTGACCAGCGGAGTGGGCGTGAAACCGGTTGCCAGCCTCGGCCTCAACATCGCGGGCGAACACTTCGAGGCATGTGCCTGCGGCAACGGCCCCGTCGATGCTGCAATCAAAGCACTCAAGAAGATTGTGAACAGACAGATGACCCTGCGCGAATTCACCATACAAGCCATCAGCCGCGGGTCCGACGATATGGGAAAAGTACACATGCAAGTAGAATACGACAACCAGGTGTATTACGGTTTCGGAGCAAACACAGACATTATCGCAGCCAGTGTCGAGGCATACATCGACTGCATCAACAAGTTCAAATAAAAATGAAAAAATGAAAAAATGAAAGAATGAATCCACTTTAAAAAGTCGGACAG
This sequence comes from uncultured Prevotellaceae bacterium, assembly GCA_937915745.1. GTDB lineage: Bacteria > Bacteroidota > Bacteroidia > Bacteroidales > Bacteroidaceae > Colivivens. The sequence goes on from CALGGJ010000095.1 coordinate 22,527, forward strand.
TCCGACCACATTAATATATTACGTTAGT
>CALGGJ010000096.1 GCA_937915745.1 uncultured Prevotellaceae bacterium
CATCAGCTTGGTAGGTGCGTTGCGCAGATGGGGCGGCACAGGGAGGTTGCCCGTCTGACGCACGTATGCCAGTGCTTTGTCGATAGAGAGATAAGAGGAGTTGCTCTTGGGAGAGGAAGCCAGATAGACGGTGGCTTCAGCGAGCGGAATCCGTCCTTCGGGCATACCGATTTTCGACACCGCGTCGAAACATGCGTTAGCCAGCAGCAGGGCATTGGGATTAGCCAATCCCACGTCCTCAGAAGCACTGATCACCAGACGGCGGGCAATGAAGAGGGGATCCTCTCCCGCCTCAATCATACGGGCCAGGTAATAGACAGCCGCGTCGGGGTCGCTGCCACGGATAGACTTGATGAAAGCGGAGATCACGTCGTAGTGCATCTCGCCGTCTTTGTCGTAGGCAAGGGGGTTCTGCAGCACGTATTCGTTGACAAGCTCGTCGGTGATGGTGAGGGTGCCTTTCCCCCCACCCTCATTTTCTGCGGCTTCCACCACGAGTTCAAGGATGTTGAGGAGTTTGCGGGCGTCGCCACCTGAGAGACGCATGACAGCTCCAGTTTCCTTGAGTTCTATATTTTTGGTTCTCAACACCTTGTCGGTGGTGACAGCACGGTTGAGGAGTGTCATCAAATCGTCTTTCTCCAGCGATTTGAGCGTATAGACCTGGCAACGGCTGAGCAACGGCCGGATCACCTCGAACGAAGGGTTCTCCGTGGTAGCGCCAATGAGCGTGATGATACCTTTCTCCACAGCACCGAGCAGCGAATCCTGCTGCGACTTGGAGAAACGATGGATCTCATCGATAAAGAGGATGGGCGTGCCTTTGGAAAAGAGTCCGCTGTTGGCTTTGGCCCGGTCGATCACCTCACGTACGTCTTTCACCCCCGACGTGACTGCGCTGAGTGTGTAAAACGGCACCTCCAGTGTCTTGGCGATGATGTTGGCAAGGGTGGTCTTCCCCACCCCAGGCGGTCCCCAGAGGATAAACGATGAAATCCGCCGCTGAGAAATCATGCGACGGATGACAGCGCCCTCCCCCACGAGGTGTTGCTGTCCGATATACTCATCCAGCGTCTGTGGACGCATACGTTCTGCCAGTGGTTGCATATATTCCAATCTGCAAGGTGTTATAAAAGTGTCCATCTGCCGATGGTCAGGCTAGTCTCATAACTTGCTGCAAAGTTACGAAAAATAACTGAATTACGCACTATCATCACATAAGTTTTTTGTACGACCCTAAAATCGTGTTCGTTGAGTGATACCGGTTCGTCATGACTGAGTGTGATAGTTGGGGTAGGGGGTGAACACCTTTGTTGTGTGAGACCTACGAACTGATGCCGATTTCCAGTCCACAGCCAACAAAACAGAGTGTCGGCCTACACTTTTTAACTGCCGACACGCATTTTCCCTACAAAAAGTTTGGTCATGTCGGAAATAAGCTATACATTTGCACCCGAAATCAAACGACAAACCACACATTATGTCATATTTCGCTTCATACTTTTATTTTTACTTTTACTTTCAGAGAAGGTGAGAGCGGGTAATCGTTTGTGCTTACGTATGGCAGAATAGAAAATAAGAAGATAAGAAAGTCCCGCTCTCACACCGAGGGCGGGACTTCACTTATTCAAAGACAACAGGGTCTCAACACACGACTCTTCTAAACAGACAAAACTTCTACACATTAGTACAACAAAACAAATACAAACTTTGGTACAACTCCAACAGACCAACGACACAAACAGTCACTGAGCACATATACCAAAGAACCGACACACATAAACATGAAACGGATAGCAATACAAGGCGAGATAGGCTCATACCATGATGTAGCCAGCCATCGATATTTCGAGCATGAAGAAGTAAGCCTCCTCTGCTGCGACACTTTCGAGCAGGTGTTTGCCAGCATGAAAGCCGATACCGACGTGATAGGCATGATTGCCATCGAAAACACCATTGCCGGAAGCCTGCTACACAACTACGAACTCCTGCGCGAAAGCGGTATGCAAATCGTAGGCGAACACAAACTCAGGATATCACACTCAATCATGTGCCTGCCCGATGAAGACTGGGATGACATAACCGAGGTCAACTCACACCCGGTAGCACTGATGCAATGTCGCGACTTCCTCAAACGCCACCCACGCCTCAAGGTGGTGGAGACGGACGACACAGCCGGTGCAGCTAAAACCATAAGTGAAAACCAACTGGGCGGACACGCAGCCATCTGCTCGAAGTTCGTGGCCGGAATATACGGAATGAAGCTACTCGAAGAAGGCATCGAGACCAACAAACACAACTTCACCCGATTCCTCGTAATTGCCAATCCCGCTACCGCGCCACAACTCACCCGGCACATCAACATCAACAAGGCCAGCATCGTATTCACGCTGGCTCACACCGAAGGACAACTGTCGCAAGTGCTGTCGATATTCTCATTCTACCAAATCAACCTCACGAAGATACAGTCGCTGCCTATCATCGGCAAAGAATGGGAATACATGTTCTACGTAGATATCACATTCAAAGACTACCAACGCTACCGACAGTCAATCGACGCCACACGGCCACTGACCACAAATCTGTCAATATTAGGAGAATACGAAGATGGGAAGTCAACAATATGAAACCACATATCAGCCGGCCGAGCGCCTGAGACAAGTGAGCGAATACTATTTCAGCCGCAAGCTGAAGGAGGTTGCAGGACTCAATGCCGAAGGCAAAGACATCATAAGCCTGGCGATAGGCAGCCCCGACATGCCTCCATCGGCCGCAACTATAGAGACACTGTGCACTCAAGCCAGGCGCCCCGACACGCATGGCTACCAACCCACCATAGGAATACCCGAACTGCGAGAGGCCATGGCACGGTTCTACCGGCGGTGGTATGGTGTCGAACTCGACCCACAGACAGAAATTCAGCCGCTTATAGGTTCGAAAGAAGGCATACTGCATGTAACACTGGCGCTTTGCAACCCGTGCGACCAAGTACTGGTGCCCAATCCTGGATACCCTACTTACACGGCATTGAGCCGCATTCTGGGACAAGAAATAGTGAACTACGACCTGTGCGAGGACAATGGTTGGCATCCTGACTTCACACAGTTGGAGTCGATGAATCTGAGCCGTGTGAAACTGATGTGGACAAACTATCCCAACATGCCCACCGGCGGAAGGGCAACACGCGAGATGTATGGACGTCTGGTTGATTTTGCACGCCGGCACCACATCATAATAGTCAACGACAACCCCTACTCGTTCATACTCAACCGCGACGAACATCTGAGCATACTGCAAGTTCCCGGAGCCAAGGATTGCTGCATAGAGTTCAACTCAATGTCGAAAAGTCACAACATGCCAGGCTGGCGAGTAGGCATGCTGGCTACTAACAGCGAGTTTGTAAGATGGATATTGAAGATAAAGTCGAATATCGACTCGGGTACGTTCCGTCCGTTACAACTGGCTGCTGCAGCGGCCTACGACAACTCCGACGAGTGGCACATCCAGGCTAATATCGATACCTATACAAACCGACGGCACATTGCTGAAGACATCATGAAGGCACTGGGTTGCCGATTCGACCCACAGCAACAAGGCCTGTTTCTATGGGGACGGATACCCGACTCCTACCCCAACGTGGAAGACCTTACCGAGCATGTGCTGCACTCTGCACGTGTGTTCATAGTCCCGGGGTTCATCTTCGGGACCAACGGCGAACGATACATCCGCATATCGCTGTGTGCTAAGGAAGACAAGATGGAAGAGGCACTGAGACGGATATGCCAAACCATCAAATAACCGCATACAGAAGGGCATACACCTCGTATAGGAAGTCGGATACACCGTATAAGAGGACGAACGAATACATCATACGGAAATACCGATAAATACATAGGAAAGACGAACAAACTCATCAAAAAGTAATATGGAACTAGAACTTCAACCACTCAACCTGCCGAGCGACAATCCGCGTCCGTTTGTCATAGCAGGCCCGTGCTCGGCCGAGAGCGAAGAACAAGTGATGGCCACAGCCACTCAGCTGGCAAAGAAAGGATGCCACATGTTCAGGGGCGGCGTGTGGAAACCACGCACCAAACCGGGCGGATTTGAGGGTCACGGCGAAAAGGCCCTGCCCTGGATGCAACGTGTGAAAGCGGAGACCGGAATGCTCACTGCCATCGAGGTGGCTACACCCGGACATGTTGAACTGGCTCTGAAATACGGAATTGACATCCTGTGGATAGGTGCACGCACCACGGCCAATCCTTTTGCTGTGCAGGCACTGGCCGACTCTCTGCGTGGAGTAGATACCATGGTGTTGGTGAAAAACCCCGTGAATCCCGACCTGGAGTTGTGGATAGGTGCCCTCGAACGCATCAACAGTGCCGGAATAAAACGGCTTGGGGCGATACACCGTGGTTTTTCAAGTTATGAGAAGAAGATTTACCGCAACCTGCCCATGTGGCAAATTCCGATAGAGCTGCACCGCCGTATTCCCGCTCTGCCTATTGCCTGCGACCCGAGCCACATAGGCGGACGGCGCGACCTCATCGCACCCTTGTGCCAGCAGGCCATGGACCTGGGGATGGACGGGCTGATTGTAGAAAGCCACTGCAACCCCGACGCTGCCTGGAGCGATGCGAACCAGCAGGTGACTCCCGATATCCTCGACTACATACTGAGCATCCTGATTATTCGCGACCAAGTGGTGAGTACCGAAAACATCGTGGCCCTTCGCAAACAGATTGACGAGATAGACGACAGCATCATCGACCTTTTGGCTAAACGTATGCGAATAAGCCGCGAAATCGGTCAGTATAAGAAAGAGCACGGAATGACCATCGTGCAAACCAGCCGCTACGGTGAGATACTCGACAAGCGTGGCGCGCAGGGTTCGCTCATGGGAATAGGTGCAGAATGTATAAAACATATTTTTGAATCAATTCATGAAGAATCTGTGCGTCAACAGGTTGAAGTGATGAAATAACACAGAACTATGAAAATACTGATACTGGGTGCAGGCAAGATGGGTTCGTTCTTCACCGACCTGCTTTCGTTCGACCACGAAGTAGCCGTATATGACATCGACCCTCGACGCCTGCGGTTCACATACAATTGCCAGCGCTTTACCTCGCTCGATGAGGTTGACTCCTTCCGTCCCGACCTCGTCATCAACGCCGTATCGCTGAAGTCCACACTCGACGTATTCCGTCGGGTCATTCCTCATCTGCCAAGCGAACATTGCATACTGAGCGAC
>CALGGJ010000097.1 GCA_937915745.1 uncultured Prevotellaceae bacterium
GGAGGTATGAAATACCGTAGGAGTGTATCTGCATATGAAACATATACTTGCGAAAATAGAGTTAAAGGTTAAGGGTTAAAGGTTAAAGGGTTAAAGGTTAAGGGTTAGAGGTTAAGGGGGAGTACCGACGGGCAGGGATATGACAATCTTATGCCCTGGCTGTGCGGTTTGTGCCACGATGCGGCATCCGCGCCGCAAGCCGTGCTCGTCGTGCTGACGCACAATCTGCCGGCACACAAGATATTCCACGCCTGTAAGTCTGTCGGTATCTTCGTCGAACTGCAGGTTGTCGGGGTAGAACAGGTGTGAGAGCTGATCGGCCGACATCTCTACACGCTCATCGTGAAAGACAAGGCTGACATTGTCTCCCTCGCGACCGATGTGCAGACTGATGCGTCCGTCAGTGTCGTAGTGTAGCGACGCTGCGATGATGTTGTCGATGAGGTATTCGAGCATCTGGCGGTCGCCTGTCAGTGTTGTGTTCTCATCGGCCGTTGCCAGGAAGTCTATGCGTGCCGACATGTGTCTCGTGCGACGGGCCATCGACTTGCGGGCGTAGTTGAGAAGCGACGTGGCATCAACCTGACGACGACGGAACATGACATCGCTCAGCTGGCGCGAGGCACACGAGCTCAGCAACGTGAATACCTCTTTGTAATACGATACCAGTTCGCCCAGACTTTCTATCCGGGCCCTGTCGGGTTCGCCCTCGATGTCAGAGAGTATCTGCATGATGCGGCTCGGATAATACATCGTTTCGTGTTTGATGGCGGAGAGGCAGTTGTCGAGCACCATATTCTGTATGTGTATCGACTGTTCTTCGCGCTCGGCCCGAAGCCGTTCGTCGGCTTTCAGTTCGATTGATGTGCGCTGACGATCAATGCGTGTCTGTGTATGATATATATATGTGGCAAGCTGACGTCCCATGAGGCGGATGATGTTGAGGTCGGATTGGGATATGGCGGGCTGGCTCTGAACCATTGCCATCACACCGACACTGACTGCAGGCGATTCGTCTGACGGTTCGGTATGGAGCGGATATGTACGTATGTGTCCGTCGGAAGCCGTCATTTCAGAACCTGATATCAGCGTCTGTGTCATGAAGGCATTCATCTCGTCGGGCATCTGCCAGCCTCTGTTATGGGTGATTTTCATGTTTGCAGCCCCACCCTCCTGACGCACTCCGAGTGCCAGTCCGTGGATGGATTTAATGTCGTTCACTCCCTCGTATGCCAATTGTGTGACATCGTCGCCGGCTGAAGAGAAGAGCCTGCGACTGAATTGCATGAGTTGTCGCATATTGAACGTAGGCAACAGGTGGATACGATAGTAGATGACGAGGAATGTGATGATGCCTACAACCAGCAGCATTATTGCAAGTACGATGAGCGACTGACGTGTTATGTTGGCCTTTCTGATGGATGCCGATACGCTGGCAAGCGATGTGTCTTGTGTCACCAGTTTGTACAAACGGAAATATATGTCATTGTTGTATCGGTAAACGTCCCATTTTTTCAAAGCCAACGCAGCGATGGCGGCTTCGTTTCGCACATCCAATATCACGAAGTAGTCGGTAATGAACCCCGAACGCCACAACTGTATATCAGCATAATCGGTGGTTGTACCTGCAGGTGTGAGCGACAACAGGAGCGTGCCTTCCGGCTGTTGAGACGTATAGTATGCGTTAAGATAACTGATGGTTGAGTCGGCATATACAAGAGCATTGCCGTAGAACCCGTCAACATTGGCAAAATATACCGAGTCGGCATACTGTGCAGCCATAGAGAGATTGTGGTCGTAGCCATCCGGCTCATCATACGCCTGAGTCTGACACCATGCGTCGAACCCCGACATGAGCATCATGAACAAGATGGCAGACATGCGCATCACACCCTTTGGCAGACGGAAGAAGAAACGGCTACCCTCGCCCAGCCGACTCTCTACATTGAATGTGCATACTGAGAATATGGCGTTTGTCTTACGATATTTGTCGATGATTCCCTTGCAGTTCATCAGTCCGAAACCAAATCCCTTCTGCTGTCTGAGTTCGTCGTCACTCCCGTCAGCATTGCCTATACGGCTCGAATCGTAAACCTTCTCATTACATATTGTATTGATATCCTCCGTTGAGAGTCCGCGACCCGTATCGGTAACTGAAATCTCCACATATCCATCGGTCTCGTCGGCCTTCACACCGATGCTTCCGCCCGACGGTGTGTATTTACGTGCGTTGTCGAGCAGGGTATTTATCATGAACAAAGTGAGTGCGCGGTCGGCCTTCACCACGGCTTGTGTAGGTGTAAGGGTGAGTGTAAGCCCTTTGTTGGTAAACGATTTCTGGTTTTTTGCCAGAGTGTCGAGTAGCGGTTGCAGTTCGAAAGTCTCGATATTGAGGCTCACCATGCCTTGTCGCACTTTAATCCAATGTGAAAGCACTTCGTTGTACAGACAGATGCGTGCAATGAGTTCGCGCAGGTAGGCCACACGTCCGGCTCTGACTTCCCCTGTTTCATCGGCTGTCTGAAGTTTGTTCAGCTCGTTGATGGCACGATCAAGAAACGGTGTTATGCTGTACACCAACGAGAGGCTTGTAGCCTTATCGATATAGCTGCGTTTGTTTTCTGCAATATGTTGCTCGTGCAGATAGGTTGCACTGTCGAGTTTTTTCTCTTCCTCCTCCATCGACGTGTAGAGCCGCTCGTTGTCGTTCATCCATCGGCGGAACGAGTCGTTCACCTGCTTCATCTCCTTGTCGTAGTTGCGTTCGGTGATTTTTTTCAGGCGTTTGATAGCCAGGTAGATTCCCATAATCAGTACGAATGAGAGCAGTGCGACGAATACAATCAGTATGTTTTGGCCTCGTCGTTCGCGCTCGAGCACATATACCTGGTGTTCGAGCTGACGGTCCTGCCGTGTTGCATCGAGTATGTCGAGATAGATGTTGCGATTGTAGTCGGATTGGAGCTTCATGCCCAAGCTGCTGTAAATCATGCTCAGGTGCTCGCGTATGGTAGCAATCCACTCCCATGCGGTATTCATGTCGCCTCGTTGCATCCATGCCATCTCGGTCGAAATGGTATCGGGCATAGAGTCGAACGGCATGAGGAACTCGGCATCCTGCCCATACACATGCTTTTGTTGTATATTAACAAACTCCAGGGCCTTGGTCGCAGTGTCGAGTGCAACCTCGGGCATGTTGGCATGTAGATAAAAATCGGATATGGTGAGGTAGGTTACAGCCCTGCTGTAAATCGACCCGTATTGTCTGAACAGCCATAATGCGTTTTGTGCCAAGCCAAGCGCAAACGGGCTGACAGAGTCGAGACGTTGCTCGCCCATAGAGTCAATCATGCCCTGTGCCGTCTTCTGAAGCACACCTGCCTGCATGTAAACAAGGTTGGCCCGACGTGCCACGTCCATCGCTTCGTGAAGATTGCCCACGAGTGTGTAGTATCTGGCCAGCTGTGCCGGGTCGGAACTCACGACACTCATGTCTGCCGTTATGGCATTGAGTTCGTCACGGCTCATGCTGTCTTGCATAATATAGTTGTAGTATGCACTCGCGGCCATGTGAAACTCGCTCTTTGCATAGTTGAGCATTGTTGTCTGTAAGGGTGACAGCGGAACCGGTTCTTCGTCGATGCGGTAGAGTTTCTGTTCGGCAGCGCTCCGATAGGCATGGAACATTTCGTTACGGCCTGTCACATGACAGATTTTCATCATTCCGACATCGGCAACGGCTTTGGTAAGCAAGCTTTTCGACATGTCGGCACTTTGTCTGTACAACACCTGTGCGCTGTCGTAATCCATCAGCATATATTGCACAAAGGCAAGGTTGGAGCAGGCGGTTGCGTGTCCTTCGGCATAATCGGCCGAGCGGTCGAATGCCATTTGTGCATAATATGCCGTGGTGTCGATACATAGGTACCGTGTGCGGTATGCAAGCCGGTTGAGGCTATCGACCTCACGGCACACGTCATCGTATGCACTGTCGGTACACGATATGCCGGCAAGCATAAGCGTGTATAACATGCTGACGATGTATGCCGTTTTACCTTGTCTGCATAACTTTACGAACTTCTGTATATCCATTGTCGTAGGTTATTTTTTGTATTATGATGCGGTCGTCTGCCGGCCCGGTTATCATTTGTCCGTTCAGGTTAAAATAGGCGACATTGACCACGCCGGCACCTTTCGGCACAAGCCGGGGTGTGATTGCCACTGGCGGTTCCGGGTTTTGTATGTTTGCCTGTTTCAGGGTTGACGTCACACCTCTGTTGGTTGAGTCGATGGTAATGCGGTCGAGCAATACTGCGTTGTCGGCTCCGTCGGGATATCTGCCAAAGGTCTGCCACCGGCCTTGTGCGGTGTAGTACAATTCGTCAGTCCACGACCCGTCGGCTGCAGTGACGCTGATGTAAGCGCTGTCTGCATTTTCCAGTTTGAACGACGCATGGAGCTGACTGACGGTTTTACGTCCGTCACACCACACCAGCTTATATCCATGAGGTTGTATCGTGGTGTTCCCTTCGGCCGGTATCCGGTATTTCAGCGGTTTGCCAGGGTTGTCGCTTAGATACATACCTGCCAGGTCGATTACTTCATCAGTGGTGTTGTACAGTTCAATCCAGTCGCTCTTCTTCTGATAGTCGTTGATATAAATGTCGTTAGCAGAACTTATTTCGTTTATTCTGACGGGAGCGACACCTGCCTTCATGCGTTCTGCGACATCGGTGATGGAATCGAAAAGTGCAGTCACTGCATATGTACCGGCAGCATAACCTGCAGAAAGGTTGAGTTCTGCATCTGTGCCAACCGTTTCGCCGTCAATCTGCCAACCGGTGAATGTATAGCCTTCGGGCGCAAGAGCCGTGAGTCGTATTGGCGGGTATGCCCGTCCGTCGAAACGGCCGGTCGGTATCTCCTGGCTGTTGAATACGAGTCGTGCCTGCGGAGTGTTGGCATCGATTGTCAGGTTGTAAGGATTATTTAGGCTTAATGTCTTTTGAAGGCTGTTCATCGCATTCTGGTAATGTCCCTTGCGGTCGGTGAGTGTGTTGATAAGCCTGTCGCGACGTGTAGTGTTTTCAAGACCTTCGAATTTCAGTGCCGGTGCAATCGTGTCGGTCATCTCCATAACTATAGGCACACATCTTTCGGGCAGGAATACCGACCCTCCCATGAGACAGTAAGCATCGACGAATTGCTTGCGGAATGGTGCGTATGACAACATGTTTCTGAATATAAGAGGCAGCTTGCCGTTCTTTGTCATTATCTGACTGATCATGTCTGTAGCTCCGAAACATCCGTCGAGGTCGAACACGACAACATGTATCTTTCCATCGTCGGTCTTTGCACGGAATCCTTTTATGTTCTTCAATCCGACACGCAGCCAGTCGAGGTTTCCCAGGTAGATTTCGGCAGCCATGTAGTTGCAATACTCGTCGATGTCGAGTATATCTGCAATCTGTTGCCAGATGACAGAGTCGGTGGGATGTTGTGAGAGCTGGTTGCAAAGTGTAATCCACTGGTTGAACACCTGTGCCGTACCTGCTTTCACTATGAACTCGTCTTCCCATTGGTCAACCTCGTCGTCGCCTATCCCGTAGTTGCTGTATGCATACTTGCGGTTGCTGGCTTCGCGCAGGTTGAGCATACCGAGGTACTTGCCGTTGATGAACACGTGTGCGGGCTGATATGCCTGACAGTCGATGTAGATGCCGCTTGTGCGGAGCATCTCCTGGAGGGCTGCATCCCATATTCGCTCATACTGGTCTTGTCCCCCGTTGCGCACGAGTATGTGTTTGTTTTTTATGTATGGTTTGCAGTCGAATATGGCACCGGTGAAGTAGTTTGCTCCGTCGGCAAGTCTGTCGGCCTTCAGTTTGAAGGATGATTTGTGTTCCCAGAAATCGTCGCCGTCATTAAATCGGGTCCATCCGCCGAATATTGAGAAGTTTGCCCCTTGGTTCAGCATCACTTGATATACGTTGGCCTCATGGTCGGGTACCATGTATTCCACATTCACGGGACGTTCCCAGTCCATGTTCTGGTTGGCCGGTGTCTTTGAGTTGTTCCATGTACGGCCGTTTGTGCCTCGCACATAGAGCCCTATCGTGTTGTCGAAGAAATTGTCGGGGTGTGACGTGAGGCTCAGCACTGGCAGATAGTAGTCTTTGTCGCAGCAGATGAACGACCGTGTGACCACCGGGCTATTCAGTTTTCCGTCTTCCACCAGCATGAATCGGTAGATTGTTGTCTGCGACACGTCGAAATGCCCTGTAGCTGACTTCTTGCTTTTTCCCACAGCCGGTACCGACCCGTCGGTTGTGTAGTACAGCGTCTGTCCCTCGGGTATTGACACGTCAAACCCGAAGGGTTCGGTAAACATCTGTCCTTCGACGCTTACCGTCGGTGCCTCCGTGCGGAGTGTTGCGAAACGGCTATCATCGTTGGAGTGTGCAGGTGTGGGGTCGGAAGTGTAGCTCCACCCTTCAGCGCCATCCTGAACACGTGCCCACGAGCAGCGTGCAATGGCTGCCGGATATGACACGGCATCGATGGTCGTTTGGCCGGCGTCAACAAGTTCGAGCAGTCCTCCGTCGGCATCGAGGGTGTATCTTATCTGTGCGGCTGCATTGCTGCCATAGTATCCGTCGGCGCTGTTGTGGTCAAACCACAGATTCTTGAATCCATGGGGTGCTACGGTGCCGTGTTGCGACGTGAGACGGAAGGTTTTCACGTTGCCTTCAGAGTCGGTGTGGCGCACTTCCATGCCAACCAGGCCTTGTGTCTGTCCAGTTGGGTTGAAGACTTCTATCCATGCTCCGTAGTTGTAGGATGGGTCTATATACATGTCGATATTGGCCACCATGACTTCGTTGATGATGAGGCGGTGTGTCTGCGAGGTTGCCGATATGGCATACATTACCAGTGCTGCAATGGCTGGCAAGTAGTGGTGTCTTATGTCAAATGTCTTGTTCATCTGCTTTGTTACGATGACGGGGGTCTATATGCATAGAGATTCATACATCGCAAAAGACTGCATCTACTTAACGATTTTACCCACCTTTATCTTGTCGCCCGAGTCGTCAACCTCGAAAAACACAGGAATACGTATGTACGCTCCGTTGTTGTTGTAGTGTGAGTGACAGCATAGCAGCAGCTTCCCCTCGAATGTGCGGAACATCATTCCGTGGCCATAGTTAGGCGGTGTGACAGGTTCGGGTTCCTGCACCCACGGACCGTCGAGGGTTCCACTGGTGGAGTAAGCAACGCCTTGTGTGTAGTCGCCATATACCCAACTTGTCCACAGCATACCCAACTTGCCTGTCTGGGTGCGGAACGGGAACGGACCATCGGTCACTTTGTTGGGAATTACGTTGCCTGCCGAGTCGCGCTCGCGGCTCCATGGCGAGTCGAAGGCACGGAAGAGTAATTTGCGCGTATCGTCGATTGAGCCACTGAGGTCGGTCTTCAGCTGTATCTTCTCTACTGTACCATTCCAGTTCTGCAGCCATTCGTGACAGAACACCATGTATGGTTTTGCGTCTGAATCGACCCAAAACGTAGCATCGAGTGTGGGTTGGTTGGCAGGCAGGAACGTGGCATCGGCCATAGGGGTGTATGGGCCGTCGGGCTTGTCGCTGCGCAGGACATGACAGGCACGACGCTCAATCACATTGCCGCGCACGGTGTCGATTTTCACACTACGATTGGTGAACGTCGCAAAATAATAGTAGAGGCCGTTATACTTATGCAGTTCGGCCGCCCACACCATGGGGCGTGCACCCATCCACGAGTCGGGGTCGGTTTGTATCACATTGTAAGGACCGTCCCAGCGCCTCAGGTCGCGGCTCTTCCACAACGAGCCACCGGTGCCGGTCATGTAATATGTTTGTGTTGCCTCGTCGGCCAGGACAAAGGGGTCGCTCAGACGGATGGAATCGGTTGGGACGCCAGTGCGCACACGCCCCATCCCCCTACCCTGTGCATTGCAAAACATGCACGACGACAAGAGAATTAGAAACGAAACGAGTGTTTTCATGTCAATATGGTTTAAGTGATTCATACTTTTCAGGCTGTTGTCGGTTTTTAATGATTCGATACCTGTTATCAGATGCAAACTTACAAAAAAAAATCCACATAATGACGCTCAAGTAACAAAAATCGACCTGACACATCCATTTTAACACAATTTCGCTGCTGTTTAGTTGTAAAAAAGTAAAGAAACATCATACTAACGAATACACGCCGCTATGCGTAATATATGTCGTCAGCAGAATGTGAGACAAAGGGATTTGACTGTATCTCCCGGTTTTGTCCATTCACCATATAGTGTGTTTTCACTTATACAAATAGACGTATGTCTGAAAGAGTATCTGCGAGTGCGCACTCTTGAGGTCGTGAGTGCGCACTCTCGGCACCGTGACTGCGCACTCTTTAGGTCGCGACTGCGCACTCTCACAATTGGAAGTATTTGCTGCCATTAACACCACCACACCCTGATTATACCAATATGAGATGAGAAATCGGCATGTAGGGCAGGCGAAAAACGGGCTGTAGTCGCACACAGGAAAATAAAAGGGTAAGAAAATGAATATTTTTTGCAAAATGTTTGGTCAATTAAAAATAAACACCTACATTTGCAATCCCACTCCCGCAAACAGTGCTTACGGCCAACAGCGTAAGGCACAGAGCAAGGAGCGGACATGAATGCCCTGATGCCTGGAGACAGGCTTCGGGTCATGTAAACGAGAAAATACATGCAACAATGTACTACATGCGTGGATGATTCCTCCGACTCGTATGCGACATACCGGAACGAGGACGCGTCGCGGGTCCTGGCAACAGAGCCCGACAAGGCGCACTCCACAGCAACAGTAGTTTTGTCGTGTTTTATTTTGTGTTTGTGTTGTGGCTACTCTTCTACGTGAAGTATCAAGAGTAGCCTTTTTTTATGGTTTGTCAGGAAACGGGCCCACATTGCGCATCTGCTTCAGGATGGCACTCTGTCGCTTATACATATATGCAGAAGGACGGCTGCTGTCCATCTTCTGCGGATTTGGCAACGATGCGGCAATGAGGGCACACTGGTTGCGGTTGAGGTCGAGCGCATGACAGCCGAAGTGCTCAAGCGCAACGGCTTCGGCACCATACACGCCACGTCCCATCTCGATGGTATTGAGATACACCTCCATTATACGATGTTTCGACCATAAGGTCTCAATCAACACGGTGAAGTATGCCTCCAGACCCTTCCTGAGCCACGACTGCTGCGGCCAAAGAAACACATTCTTGGCTGTCTGCTGACTTATTGTGCTCGCTCCACGCAGTCGGCCCCTCGTCTCACGCTCCTGCAAGGCTTTTTCTATGGCATTGAAGTCGAACCCATGATGGCTGAAGAAATTCTGGTCTTCGCTTGCCCATACAGCCTGAGGCAGAGCCGGACTGATACTGTCTATCGGCACCCAGCGATGGGCCAGCTTCAACGGTTCGCCGGCACGAAATTGTTGGGCAAGACGGATGACCATGAGCGGAGACAGCGGCACCGACACATACTTATATAAAACAACTGCCCCTATGGATGTACCCAGAAACAGGATAACCACCCATAGAAGCAGTTTCAATGTCCGACGAATAAACTTCATTACTGAAGAGTTCCGTTCTGTGCAGCCTCAATCATTGCCTTGGAAGCATAGAGATAAACCTCTACACGACGGTTTTGCTGACGTCCGGCAGCTGTGCTGTTATCAGCAACCGGCTGAGTAGAACCGGCGCCACCAACCGACTTAATCTGTGATGCACTTACGTTGCACGACTTCAGATAAGTCTCAACCGACTGGGCACGACGCTCAGACAGAGGATTATTGATTGCATCGGTACCAGTGCTGTCGGTATGACCCACGATTACAACGTCCATATCTTTGTTGACATTGAGCACATCGGAGGCAAACTTTTGAAGAGAAGACTTGGCAGCATCGTTGAGGTCAGACTTGTTGGTAGCAAAGAGAATACCCGAGTCGAAAGTAACCTTAACAGCCTGCAGGCCGTTTGCATCGGCCACACTCTCAACCTTAGCGTCCTTCACGGCCTCGGCTGCAGCCTTTGCCTTATCCATCTTCTTGCCAATCAGAACACCGGCACTCGTACCCACCGCTGTGCCAATAGCAGCACCAATGGCTGTACCTTTTGCATCCTTACCAATAATATTGCCAATAATAGCTCCAAGAGCTGCACCGCTACCACCACCGATAAGTCCACCTTTGGTAGTGTTGTTCATGTTACAAC
The DNA here is from genome assembly GCA_937915745.1 of uncultured Prevotellaceae bacterium. Classification (GTDB taxonomy): domain Bacteria; phylum Bacteroidota; class Bacteroidia; order Bacteroidales; family Bacteroidaceae; genus Colivivens. The sequence continues at coordinate 10,291 of CALGGJ010000097.1, forward strand.
CCGAAAGCAACAACACTGCACTGAGTGAAATTGCAACAAACTTTGAATTCTTCATTGTTCCTTCTGTTTTTTTTGTTTATAACTGATTTGTAAAAAATACATGAGACTTTCGTATGTGACAATCCACATATCACGATGCAAATATCGGTTTTTTTCTTCAAACCAATGGCATAAAGACATGGTTTTTTAATAAAAAACATGCTTTTTTCACTTTTCTACTTCAATCATGACCGCTGTTAGGGAATAAATTCGTAAATTTGTACTCGATTTTAGATTAAGCTGATAAAACAGATTTTTTAGGAATACAAGAAAATGGCAACAGAACTAAAAGGGTTGACAAAACGCAGTGTCAACTATTCTGCATGGTATAACGAATTGGTAGTAAAGGCCGAGTTGGCCGAACAATCCGACGTGAGAGGATGCATGGTGATACGCCCATACGGATATGCCATCTGGGAAAAAATTCAAAGTGTACTCGACCAGAAATTCAAGGAGACAGGCGTGCAAAACGCATACTTCCCACTGCTCATACCGAAATCATTCCTCAGCCGCGAAGCAGAACACGTCGAAGGCTTCGCAAAGGAATGTGCAGTAGTCACACACTATCGCCTGAAAACCAACGAAGCACACGACGGCGTTGTCGTTGACCCCGAAGCCAAACTCGACGAAGAACTCATCATACGCCCGACATCAGAGACAATCATCTGGAACACATATAAAAACTGGGTAAAATCATACCGCGACCTGCCGATACTGTGCAACCAGTGGTGTAACGTCATGCGGTGGGAAATGCGCACAAGACTCTTCCTGCGCACATCTGAATTCCTCTGGCAAGAAGGACACACCGCACATGCAACACGCGAAGAAGCCGAAGAACGCGCAAAGATGATGCTACACGTATATGCCGACTTCGCCGAGAAATACATGGCAATGCCTGTCATACGCGGATCAAAAAGCGAAACCGAACGCTTTGCCGGAGCACTCGACACTTACACCATCGAAGCAATGATGCAAGACGGAAAAGCACTCCAAAGCGGAACGAGCCATTTCCTCGGGCAAAACTTCGGACGAGCCTTCGACGTTACATTCCTCAACAAGGAACAAAAACAAGAATATGCCTGGGCAACAAGCTGGGGCGTCTCCACAAGGCTCATGGGGGCTCTAATCATGACACACTCCGACGACAACGGACTTGTGCTGCCACCACGCCTCGCACCAACACAAGTAGTGATTGTACCAATATGGAAAACCGACGAACAACTTGCTGAAATAAATAATAAGGTGTCGGCCATCTGCGGCAATCTCAGACAAATGGGCATCAGCGTAAAATACGACAACGACGACCAGAAACGGCCAGGATTCAAATTTGCGGACTACGAACTAAAAGGCATCCCTGTAAGACTCGTCATCGGAGTACGCGACCTCGAAAACGGGACTGTCGAAGTGATGCGACGCGACACACTCGAAAAAGAGACCGTCAACATCGAAGGCATAGAACAATACGTACAAAACCTGCTCGAAGACATACAGGCCAACATATACAAAAAAGCTCTCGACTATCGCGATGCACACATCTACGAGTGCGACAACTACGACGAATTCAAACAACGAATCAAAGACGGAGGCTTCTTCCTCTGCCACTGGGACGGCACAGCCGAGACAGAGGCAAAAATCAAGGAAGACACACAGGCAACCATACGTTGTGTGCCATACGGATACGAGCAGACACCAGGTACCGACATGGTAAGCGGCAAACCTGCAAAGTACAGGGTAATAGTAGCAAAGGCATACTAAGCCCCACCCCTCCACCCGACTAAAGCTCACCATCATAATTACTCACAACATGAAACGAATCACAATTGTCACCACATTCCTGCTGATTGCTCTACTGGCCATTGCACAGCAAGAAACAACACAGTTCATGCGTCAACTCACTGCCCTGCCCGGCATTACCGACGTACAACCACTGCAAACACGTAGTTTCAAAGAAAAATACGTGATGTATATACAACAAAACGTAGATGGCGACAATGCAGATAAAGGCACATTCAAACAAAGGATATTCGTGTGTATGCGCGATGTCAACGCACCAACCGTAATAGTGACTGAAGGATACTCGGCAAGCTACGGAGCAAATCCAGGGTATGAAATAGAACTGAGCCGCATGTTTAATGCCAACATCGTACTGTGCGAATACAGATATTTCGACCAATCAGTACCCGAACCATGCAACTGGGACTACATGACCGTGGATAACTCCCTGCGCGACCTGCACAACGTCCGCCTGACACTGGGGCAACTGTTCAAGGGAAAATGGATTAGCACCGGCACAAGTAAAGGCGGACAAACGACAATGTTCTACAGAGTGACCTACCCCAACGACGTAGATGCCAGCGTGAGCTATGTAGCACCCCTCAACAGGTCGGTAGAAGACGGACGGCACGAAGTGTTCCTCGCAAAAAAAGCCGGTACGGAAGAAGACCGCCAAATCGTGTTGAAAGCACAGCAGGAAATGCTGAAACGCAGAGACACAATGATGCCGTTGTTCAAACAATTCTGTGACGAACACAACTATCACTTCTATCTGCCAATAGACGAAATCTACGACTACGTGATACTCGAATATCCGTTCGCACACTTCCAATATGGCACACAGGCAAGCAGCATACCTCCGCTCGATGCTACCGACAAAGAACTCTTCAACCATTTCATGCGAGTATCAGGACCCGACTACTTTGCATACCCTAACAAATACCTGCCTTTCGACGTACAAGCCGTGCGCGAACTGGGATATTACGGATATTCACTCAAAGGACTGAAGAAATGGACAAGGGTGAAGAACACAAAAGGATACCTCAATAAAATCATGCTGACTCCAGAGCTGCGCCACTACAAGTTCGACCCAACCCTATACAAACGAACAGTGAAATACCTGAAAAAGGAAGACCCGACCATGATCTTCATCTATGGAGAGGCCGACCCCTGGAGTGCAAGCGGTGTATGCACATGGCTGGACTGCAGCAAGAAGACAAACATGAGAGTGTATGTACAACCAGGAGGCAATCACGGTGCAAACATAAACAACATGCCAGAACCGGCAAAAACTGACATTATAGACAGACTGACAAAGTGGCTGCGGTAGTTGGCACGATGTTTGTAATAACATCTCCACAAACCAAACCATATTGTAAACATGCTAATGAGATTATCACTACCGTTTTCAGAAAAACTGAAACAAATACTTACATACAGTCGTGAAGAAGCAGTAAGGCTCAGAAACAACAGCATTGAGCCCGAGCACATAATTCTCGGAATCATTCGTGACGGCGAGAATCATGCTTTCGACATCCTGCAACACAAGATGCTGCTCAACATCAAAGCCTGCAAAGAGCATTTAGAGCAACGACTGCGCAACGACACCGACAAGACTGTCAATGCCGACATAACCGTGAGCGAGGAGACATCAAACATATTACGGCTCAGCCTGTTGGAAGCGAAACTAATGAGAAGCAGCCTTATCGATACAGAGCACATACTGTTAGGACTTCTGAAGCGTACCAAAACATCGGCAACAGAATATCTCAATCAAAACGACGTCACCTATAACAAAGTGGCGGCATCAATCACTCATAAAACCACGTCAAACTCAAACACCGACTTCGACGACGATGACGAAGAAGACCTGCCACCGACAAGTCGCAGCAAAGACTCATCTGACAGGATGACCGATAAAAAGACTGCTGAAAAGCGGCAAACATCGACCGACACACCTGCCATCGATTCGTTTGGGACCGATATTACCCAAGCTGCACGTGACGGGAAGCTCGACCCTGTGGTGGGACGGACAAAAGAAATAGAACGTATAGCACAAATTCTGGCCCGGCGCAAAAAAAACAATCCAGTGCTCATTGGTGAACCGGGAGTTGGCAAAAGCGCAATAGTTGAGGGTCTTGCACTCAGAATTATTGAAAGGAAAGTGTCGCGGACACTGTTTGACAAACGGATAGTTGCTCTCGACATGTCAACCATCGTAGCAGGAACGAAATACCGCGGACAGTTTGAGGAACGCATGAAAAACATCATCAGCGAACTCAAAGCCAATCCAAACATCATTGTGTTCATAGACGAGATTCACAACATCGTAGGTGCAGGCAATCAAGCAGGGCAAATGGATGCAGCCAACATGATGAAACCTGCATTGGCTCGCGGCGAACTGCAATGCATCGGTGCAACAACTCTCGACGAATACCGCAAAAGTATAGAGAAAGACGGTGCACTCGAACGCAGATTCCAGAAAATCATTGTGGAGCCTACAACTGTCGAAGAAACCAAAATCATATTACATAACATATGTGGCCGTTACGAGGAACATCACAACGTGACATACACAGAGGAAGCACTCAATGCATGTGTCAACCTTACAGAACGATATGTCACCGATCGCTTTTTCCCCGACAAAGCCATAGACGTGATGGATGAAGCCGGCTCACACGTACACGTCAACAACATCTATGTGCCTAAAGAAATCGAAGCACAAGAACAACTCATCGATGAAGCCGTCAGGCACAAAGAGGCTTCGGTAAAAAGGCAGAACTACGAGCAGGCAGCCGAATACCGCGACCAAGAAAAACATCTGCGCGAAGAACTGACTCGCATGAAAGAATCGTGGCAAGCCAACATGACCGAAACACGCGAAGTGGTTGATGCCGACCGTGTGGCCGAAACCGTATCGATGATGACAGGCATACCTGTATCGAAGATGGCACAGGATGAAGGCATCCGGCTTAAAGATATGCGACAGGAACTGAAATCGAAAGTAATCGCACAGGACCAAGCCATCGATAAGCTCGTGAGCGCCATTCAGCGTAGCCGTATTGGATTGAAAGATCCAAACAGACCTATCGGCACATTCATGTTCCTCGGACCTACCGGTGTAGGAAAAACATATCTTGCAAAGAAACTGGCAGAACACATGTTCGGCTCGCCCGATGCATTGATACGTATTGACATGTCGGAATACATGGAGAAATTTACAGTAAGCAGACTGGTAGGCGCACCTCCCGGATACGTGGGATACGAAGAAGGCGGTATGCTGACAGAGAAAGTACGTCGCAAACCATACTCCATCGTATTGCTGGACGAGATAGAAAAAGCACATCCTGATGTGTTTAACATACTGTTGCAGGTAATGGACGACGGGCGACTCACAGACTCCAACGGCCGTACTGTCGATTTTCGAAACACAGTCATCATAATGACATCAAATGTAGGAACACGTCAGCTCAAAGACTTCGGACGTGGCATAGGTTTCTCTGCCATGGAAGGAATGAACGACCAGCAAGTAAGCCGCAGCGTAATACAGAAAGCGCTCAACAAACAATTCTCGCCAGAGTTCCTCAACCGCATTGACGAGATTCTCACTTTCGACCAACTTGAACTGAGTGCAATCCTACGGATTATAGACATCGAACTCAAAGCTCTGTATCAACGCATTGAGTCGATGGGATATACACTGGAAATAGAACCTGCAGCCAAAGAGTTCATAGCCAACAAAGGATATGACAAACAGTTTGGTGCAAGGCCATTGCGACGTGCTATACAACAGCATATTGAAGACGGCATCGCTGAAATTATAGTTGAAGGTCAAGTGAGTGCAGGACAGACAATCTTGGCTTATCTCGAAGACAACAAGGTTAAGTTCAAGAAGAAATAACATAAACTACAACACAAAACAAAATCGACAACAATGGGAGGATTTTTCGGCACGGTATCAACCAAAGAATGTACCAACGACCTGTTCTACGGTACTGACTACAATTCACATCTTGGTACCATGCGTGGTGGTATGACCACATACAGCAACGAAAATGGTTTTATACGCTCTATTCACAATCTTGAATCCACTTACTTCCGCTCTGCATTCGAAGACAAGCTCGACAAATTCAAGGGACAGTCGGGAATCGGCATAATAAGCGACACCGATGCTCAGCCCCTACTCTTCAACAGCCATTTGGGACGGTTTGCCATTGTAACAGTAGCAAAAGTGACAAACAAAGAAGACCTGGCAAATAAACTACTTGACGAGAACATGCATCTTGCAGAATTCAGCTCAGGCAAAATAAACCAGACAGAACTTATCGGCTTACTGATTGTTAAAGGCAAGACCTATGTTGAAGGTATTGAAAATGTGTTTCGCGAAGTCAAGGGCTCATGTTCGCTGCTGCTGCTCACTGAAGACGGTATTATCGCCGCACGCGATTCGTGGGGGCGCACACCAATTATCATCGGCAGGAAAGATGGTGCGTATGCTGCCACAAGCGAATCGACAGCTTTCCCAAATCTTGGTTATGAAATAGATAAATACCTGGGTCCCGGAGAGATTGTGCGACTATATGCCGACCATATTGAGCAGCTGCGAAAACCTAACAAAGGGATGCAGATATGCTCGTTCCTGTGGGTCTATTATGGTTTCCCAACATCATCCTACGAGGGTGTCAACGTGGAGGATGTGCGTTACAAGTGCGGCCTTGTTATGGGGAAAAACGATACGACGGAGGTTGATTGTGCATGTGGTATCCCCGACTCCGGCACAGGTATGGCGATAGGTTATGCCGCCGGTCACGGAGTTTCGTATAGACGTGCCATATCAAAATATACGCCTACATGGCCCCGGTCGTTTACACCGAGCAACCAAGAGCGTCGTTCATTAGTGGCAAAGATGAAACTCATAGCCAACAGAGACATGCTTAACGGGCAACGTATGTTATTTTGTGACGACTCGATTGTGCGTGGGACACAACTTCGCGACAACACAAAGGAACTTTACGAATGCGGAGCCAAGGAGGTGCACATGCGTATTTCGTGTCCACCACTCATCTATGGATGTCAGTTCGTCAATTTCTCACGCTCGAAAGGCGACCTCGAGCTTATTACCCGACGCATCGTAAAGGAATTCGAGGGTGATGAGAACAAGAATATAGATAAATATTCCCGGACCGGAACGCCGGAATACAATCGGATGGTAGAGGAAATACGTAAACGCCTGAATCTCTCATCACTTAAATTCAGCACTTTGGAAACCCTTGTCGAGAGTATCGGTCTGCCTAAATGCAAGATATGCACACACTGCTTCGACGGCAGCAGCCAATATACATTGGAAGAAGAAAACAAAGCTTAAACACATAAAACGCAATGGTTGAGAACAAGTTATTTAAGGTATTTGCAGGTACAAACTCCAAGTATCTGGGAGAGCGGATCTGCAGCGAGCTTGGCTGTGAACTTGGCAACATGGTACGAACCAACTTTTCAGACGGCGAGTTTGTTGTTTCGTTTGAGGAGTCAATCCGCGGCTGTGATGTCTTTCTTGTACAATCGACCTTTCCCAATACCGACAATCTGATGGAACTGCTTCTTATGATTGATGCGGCCAAGCGCGCTTCGGCAAGCAACATAATTGCAGTCATCCCTTATTTCGGTTGGGCAAGACAAGATCGTAAAGACAAGCCTCGTGTACCGATAGGTGCAAAGTTGGTTGCCGACATGCTCAGTGTTGCCGGCATCAACCGTCTTATTACGATGGATCTGCATGCCGACCAGATACAGGGATTCTTCAATGTGCCGGTTGACCATCTCTACGCTTCCATCCCGCTCGTTCCCTATATTCGAGACCTCAAACTGAAAGACCTTATCATTGCTGCTCCTGATGTTGGGGCATCGAAACGTGCGGCCTTGTTCTCGAAAAAGCTGAATGTACCACTCGTACTGTGCAACAAAACTCGCACACGTGCCAATATCGTAGATAAGATACAGATTATCGGCGATGTCGAAAACAAGAATGTTGTGATTGTTGACGACATGGTAGATACAGCCGGCACAATAACCAAAGCTGCTGATGAGATGAAAAAAGCCGGAGCTATTTCTGTGCGAGCCGTGGCAAGCCACTGTATCATGAGTGGGCCGGCCGACACAAATGTGGAAAACTCGGCTCTCGAAGAGATTCTGTTCACCGACTCTATTCCATATCATGGCAATTGCAGAAAAGTGAAACAACTCACCATCGCCTCGATGTTTGCAAAGGCTATTTGGTGTATAGAGAACAACGAATCGGTCAGTTCGCACGTCGATTTTGAATTGAAAGGCCGTAAGGGTTACAAATTAGTCCTGGGATAATCATACGGTATAACATGATAACACAATAACATGAGCTATGAGACATGTGGCCTCGCTTAGCTTTCTGTTGCTGTTTCTATGCATCGGCAGCAACTATGCACAACCTGTTCCGTCAGTCGAATGGGATTCTCTGAGCCTGATTATCGACGGACATCGTGTTATACCGGTCATGGGCGAGATTCACTATTCGCGCATTCCCACCGAAGAATGGTCGGGGGAGGTGAAGAAGATGCAGGATGGCGGGGTGACCATGATTGCATGTTATGTGTTTTGGAATCACATAGAAGAGGTGGAGGGGCTGTTCGACTGGAGTGGTCAGCGCTCCCTACGCCGTTTTCTCGAGGTTTGCAAACAGACCAACATGCCTGTTATATTGCGTGTAGGGCCATTCTGTCATGGTGAAGCACGCTGCGGCGGCATCCCCGATTGGGTTATCCGTTCGGGATGTAAGACTCGCTCTGAAGACACACAGTTTCTTTCTTATGTCGAGAAACTCTATCGGCAGATTTTTACACAAGTGCAAGGACTACAATGGAAAGATGGCGGTCCGGTCATTGCGATGCAGTTTGACAACGAATACAGAGGGCGGGCGTCATATCTGCTTAGGCTTAAACAGATTGCCAACGACATCGGCTTCGACCTGCCGTTCTATACTCGTACCGGATGGCCCGAGCTGGCAACTCCAGTACCCTTTGGCGAACTCGTTCCACTCTATGGCGATTATGCCGACGGTTTTTGGGACCGTTCTACCGACGAGGCTGTAGGTGAATATTACAAAGCATTCAACTTCAAGGCATTCCGCACATCTGCGGCTATTGCATCCGAACAGCTGTCATACGGTGCCGACAACAGTACCAACCAATCTGAATATCCTTATTTCACCTGCGAATTGGGTGGAGGAATGATGACATCATATCATCGCCGCATATTCGCATATCCCGAAGACACATATTCGATGGCCATAGTGAAGCTTGGCAGTGGAAGCAATCTGCTGGGATATTATATGTACCACGGTGGTACCAATCCCCGGTCAACGGCTTGGAGGGTACCCGGGGCTGTTGATCCTTATATAGGCGACAGCTGCGTGTATCTAAATGAAACCCAACGTGCATTGGCTACCAACTATAACGACTTGCCTGCAATGACTTACGATTTTCAAGCTCCGATAGGAGAGTTTGGACAGATCAATCCTCATTATTTCATGTTGCGTAAGTTACATCTTTTCATGCACGACTTTGCCGAGACGCTGGCACCAATGACGGCACACTTCCCTACCCCTCAGAATCTGCAAAAAGGCGATGACAACGGGCTGAGATGGTCGTATCGCAGCCTTGGCGACAGTGCTTTTGTCTTTGTAAACAACTATGAGCGCCTGCAGAAACTCAGTGCAAAGACTGGCATAAAATTTTCCGTTGGAAACATAACCTTTCCTAGCAACAGCATCACTATACCTGCTGGTGCTGTATGTATATTCCCCGTAGGGGTGGCCGGATTGAAATATGCAACCGCACAGCTTGTTGCACGTAGCGGAAACAAAATCTATTTAGAGCAGATACCTGGCATTCCTGCCGAGTTGGCTTTTGTCGATGGACGCACCCTCAGCTTCGCAAAGGCTCGCGGAACGACAAAGCCCGTATATACATCTCGTCAAGGAACCGAATACTACCTCATAGACAGCCAGTCGGCCGAACATTTGTTCTATGAAGGCGAAGAGCCCTATACCGATGCTGTGCACTACATCAATGTAGAATGGCACAAGGAGCAGGATGTCGGTCGGCTGCGCACTATTTCCATAGGAGCGAACAAAGTTGCCGAAGCTCCACTCGACTGCGATTTCAACCAAGCTGCTGCATATACCATCAATATTCCGGCCGAACGCACTGCAGCTTTGCTCGATATAGATTACTACGGTGACTGCGCGCGCCTGTACGACGGTTCCACACTCATTGCCGACAATTTCTACAACGGCCGACATTTTCTCATGGCACTTTGGCGATTGCCCGATACAACTACACACCTCACCCTGCGCATACTACCTCTGCAACCAGATATGCCAGTTTATTTCCCAAGCGAAGCACATATCACAACACCGACAGAGCACGTGAACAATATAAGAATACTGAAGAACAAATAGTTACAGACAACATCATCTATTATGTCATGCAAGTAGGAAGAAGACAGAGTCAAAACGAAGGCGAAGCCAAAGTATTCAAAGCGCGAAACAGTCTAATTACCGGTTTGTGTTTAATGCAAAAGCAAAGCGTGGCAGTGCAAACAGGCTCATTTCCAATGCTGCAATCGTCTGAAGCCGAATAAGGCTCCCAATATACTAAAAAGCACGACAAATAGCATTTTTTTGAAATGAAAACACACTGTTTATGTTTTTTTCCGTAAATTTGCAAATCGAAAGCAGTCGGGCGGTCTGTCGCTGGCACACTGTGGCTTTATGCCAAGGTGTACGAGAGGAAAGTCCGGGCAGCACAGAGCATTCCACTTCCGAAAACAGAAGCAATCTGCGAAGGTTGAGTAATGCAGAAGAAAACAACCGCCAGCCACTCTGATGATGGCAGGTAAGGGTGAGAAGGTGGGGTAAGAGCCCACCAGCGGCGTGATGACACGTCCGGCTGTGCATCTTGGAAGCTGCAAGTTCATGTATAGTAGCGTTTGAGGGTTGCTCGTCCGAGCTACAGGGTAGAACGCTGGAGTCGGGTGGTGACATCCGAACTAGATAAATGACAGACAGTCGTATGGATTTGGGGGTCTATGAAATCCTACGACATACAGAACCCGGCTTACAGCCCGTCTGCCACCCTCCCCCACACATTTATTCGCCATCGATATTATGAAAAAAACAAATAACATACAACACATGAAAAAACAAACAACATTAGCTTTGACACTGTGTGTGGCATTCATCAACATACATGCACAAAAGCAATGGACTCTTCAAGAATGCCTGGATTATGCCTTGAACAACAACATCCAGTTACAACAAAACAGGCTGAGCGCCATGCAAAGCGAACTCGACGTGCAGCAGTCGAAGGCAGCATTGTTCCCATCACTGTCGTTCAGTACAAACCAGAATGGCTCGTGGAGGCCATACAGCCCATCGACCATCAACCTCACAAACGGCACTATGACAACCACCCGGCGTACCACCAGCTACAATGGCAGTTACGGACTTAATGCCAATGTAACCGTGTGGAATGGCGGACGTAATACAAAAAACATAAAGAAAAACGAATATACACAACAACAATCGGAACTGGAGGCCGAACGCACAGCCAATTCCATCCAGGAACAAATAACTCAACTGTATGTACAGATACTCTATCAGACAGAAGCCGTAAAGGTGAACGAAGAAATGCTGAAAGCCTCGCAGCAACAACGCGACCGCGCCAAAGTGATGGTGGAAGTAGGCAGCCTGGCCAAAGTAGATTTGGCACAACTCGAAGCACAGACCTCACAAGACGAATACAACATCGTGAACAGCCGCTCTCAACTCGAAAACTTCAAGCTGCAACTGAAGCAACTGCTCGAAATCACCGGTGAAGACGACTTCAACGTAGCTACAACCAACATTGCCGAATCGGCAGTGTTGGCAGCAATACCAAATCGTGCCGAAGTATATGCAGCAGCTGTGAATGAACGGCCAGAGATAAAAAGCAGCCAACTCAACGTGGAGTCGAGCGACCTCAGCATAGCAATAGCAAAAGCCGGATACCTACCTACCGTAAACCTCAATGCAGGCATCGGGACAAGCAATGCCAGCGGAACCGAGACCGCTTTCTTCCGGCAAATAAAAACAAATATGAGCAACTCGCTCGGTGTGTCGGTATCAGTACCGATATTCGACCAAAAACAAAACAGCACAAGCGTAAAAAAAGCAAAACTCACAAAACTCAACAGCCAACTACAACTGCAAGACGCAGAAAAATCGCTCTACAGCTCAATCGAGAACTACTGGCTCAATGCCAATACATCACAACAGCAATATATATTCGCAAAGGCCAACGTACAAAGCATGCAGGAAAGCTACGACCTGGTGAGCGAACAATTCAGACTCGGACTCAAAAACATCGTAGAACTGACCACAGGCAAGACCAACCTGCTGCAAGCCGAACAACAACTCCTGCAATCAAAATATACCACACTATACAACATGGCAATGCTAAGGTTCTACCAAGGACAGCCAATAAAACTATAAAACAGAATATAAACAACGACAAGATATGAAAACAAAATCAACCATCATCGCAGCAGCAACAGCATGTATCGTAATGTTATCATGCTCGAAGGACGCAAAAGTGACATACACGACCGCTGTAGCCGAAATACAAGACGTATCGACCAGCATCACCGCAACCGGCACAATCGAGCCAGTTACCAAAGTAGATGTAGGAACACAAGTGTCAGGCATCATCGACAAAATCTATGTCGATTACAACTCAGAAGTACACAAAGGCCAAGTGATAGCCGAACTCGACAAGACCAACCTGCTCAGTGAGCTGGCGTCAGCCAAGAGCAACCTGTCAAACGCACAGAGCAACCTCAACTACCAAAGCTCAAACTACAACCGCTACAAGACCCTCTACGACAAGGGGCTCGTCAGTGCCAACGACTACGAAAACGCACGCCTTAGCTACGAACAAGCAGTACAACAAGTAGCCGTACAACAACAAAACGTGACCAAAGCACAGACCAACCTCGGATATGCAACCATCCTGTCACCTATCGACGGAGTGGTGCTGAGCCGCGAAGTAGAAGAAGGACAGACAGTCGCATCAGCCATGACAACCCCAACCCTGTTCATCATCGCACAAGACCTAACCGACATGCGAGTAATTGCCGACATCGATGAAGCCGATATAGGCGGAGTACTCGAAGGACAGCATGTAGTATTCACCGTCGATGCATATCCCGACGACACATTCGACGGAACAGTAACACAAGTGCGCCAACAAGCAACAACCGAAAGCAACGTAGTGACATACGAAGTAGTAATCGCTGCACCAAACGAATCGCTCAAGCTCAAGCCGGGACTCACAGCCAACGTATCAATATTCACACTCGAAAAAAACGGAGTACTCGCAATACCATCAAAAGCACTGCGCTTTGCACCAAACGAAGCCATACTGGCCAAAAATCAAAAAATAGAAGACTGCGAGGCCAGAACCAAAGTATGGACATTCGACGGCACGACATTCAAAGCACATGCAGTGGAAATAGGTACAACAAACGGTACACTCACCGAAATACTCTCAGGAATAGCCCTAGGAACAGAAGTGGTGACCGAGTTTAACATCGAACAAGAAATAGCCGAAGAAACACAAACCACCAACCCATTCATGCCAGGACGTCGCAACAACAACCGCAGCCAGCAAAATGGACAAAACAGCAACCAGCAAAGCAAACAGAACGCAGGAGGACGATAAACATGGAGGAAAACAAAAAAACAGTTATCGAACTCGACCAAGTGAAACGATACTTCCAAGTAGGCTCGGAAACCGTCAAGGCACTGCGTGGAGTAAGCTTCAAAATCCACGAAGGCGAATTCGTAACCATACAGGGAACATCAGGCTCGGGCAAATCCACACTGCTTAACCAACTTGGTTGCCTCGACACACCTACATCAGGAGAGTACTACCTCGACGGCATATCAGTACGCAAGATGTCGAAAAACCAACGTGCCCACCTTCGTAACAAGAAAATTGGGTTTGTATTCCAAAACTACAACCTGCTGCCCAACACAACCGCCCTCGAAAACGTAGAACTTCCGCTGATGTACAATTCAAAATACAATTCCAAACGACGTCGCGACGCAGCACGCGAGGCACTTGAAGCAGTAGGACTCGGGGACCGCATCTACCACAAAAGCAATCAAATGTCGGGTGGACAGATGCAACGCGTGGCAATAGCACGCGCACTCGTCAACAACCCCGCAGTCCTGCTGGCTGACGAAGCCACCGGAAACCTCGACACACGCACATCATTCGAGATGCTCGTGCTCTTCCAACAACTCTACAACCAAGGACATACCATCATCTTCGTAACACATAATCCCGAGATTGCAGAATACGCCTCGCGCAACATCATGCTACGCGACGGCCAGATACGCGAAGACACACTCAACACAAACATCAAATCAGCAGCCGAGGCTCTCGCCGCACTGCCTAAACCACAAGACGACTAATGAACATATTCAACCTATTCAAAGTATCATTAAGAGCCATTTCCAGCAACAAGATGAGGTCGTTCCTCTCAATGCTCGGCATCATCATAGGCGTAGCAGCTGTCATCATCATGATGGCGATAGGTCAAGGTTCGAAGGAAAGCATACGCAAGGAACTCTCAACGATGGGCACCAACTTGCTCACCATACGTCCGGGAGCCGACATGCGAGGCGGAGTACGTCAGGACCCATCGGCCATGCAGACACTCAAGCCTAACGACTATGAAACTCTCATGGCAGAAAAGAAATACGTCACGAAAGTAAGTCCGGAGGTCAACTCTGCAGGACAGGCAATCTACGGCAACAACAACACCACGACAACTGCATACGGTGAAGCACCCGAATATCTTGAAATCAAGCAATGGGAGATAGAAGACGGCGACTGCTTTACCGATGAAGACGTGAAGAAGGCGGCTAAAGTGTGTGTGATAGGCAAAACGGTAGCAACCGAACTCTTTGGCGAGGGTGCCGACCCTGTAGGCAAGACCATACGATTCAAATCCATCCCGCTACGAGTGGTAGGAGTACTCAAGTCAAAAGGCTACAACTCATGGGGCATGGACCAGGACAACGTGATGATTGTACCCTACACATGCGTCATGAAGCGAATTGCCGCACAGACATGGTTCTCATCAATCGTCTGCTCGGCCATCACCGAGGAACTCAGCGACCAGGCAATAGAAGAAATCACCGAGATACTACGTCGCACACACAAGATAAAAGAAGGAGCAGTCGATGATTTCACCATACGTTCGCAAGCCGAAATGATGGAAACAATGTCAACCACCATGGATACAGTAACCGTCATACTCGTTGTTGCAGCTGCCTTCTCACTGCTCGTAGCCGGAATCGGCATCATGAACATCATGTTGGTAAGCGTCACCGAGCGGACCAAAGAGATAGGCTTACGCATGGCTGTTGGGGCTACAGGTATGGTCATCAGCCTTCAGTTCCTCATCGAGTCAGTACTTATCTCGCTCACCGGAGGATTGTTGGGTGTATTGCTGGGATGTGTAGTGAGCGAATTCCTCGTGCCGGCCATGGGTATGCCATCGAGTGTACCTGCATGGTCAATATTCGTCTCATTCGGTGTGTGCGTGGTTATAGGAGTTCTTTTTGGATACATTCCTGCACGCAAGGCTGCAAACATGGACCCTATCGATGCCATCCGCCACGAATAAAAGGAGTGAACAGCTTCTCAGAGTTTCACGCTGCCTATGTTATTCCAATATAGACGTATGACCATCATCACACGCTGCCTTCCGATTAATGAGGCACCGGCAATTATTCGAAAGAAACAAATAAACAAACAAATGAAACGACTAATCTTAACCCTTGCCCTGGCACTTACCACAGGTTTTGCCCTGGCGCAGAAAGGCACATTTGAGGCAGGTAAAGGAACATTCCTGCTCAATGGCAAGCCATTCATCGTAAAAGCAGCAGAGATTCACTACCCACGCATTCCCCGACCATATTGGGAACATCGGATAAAGATGTGTAAGGCATTGGGTATGAACACAGTATGTATATACATTTTCTGGAACATACACGAGCAGCAAGAGGGTGTGTTCAACTTCTCCGACAATCAAGACATTGCCGAGTTCTGTCGAGTGGCACAACGCAACGGCATGTATGTCATCGTACGTCCAGGACCCTATGTTTGTGCCGAATGGGAGATGGGTGGACTGCCATGGTGGCTCCTGAAGAAGAAGGACATACGCCTGCGCGAGCAAGACCCCTACTTCATGGAACGTGTAAAGATATTCGAAGAGCGAGTAGGCGAGCAACTACGTCCGCTCACCATAGCTAACGGTGGACCTATCATCATGATTCAGGTTGAGAACGAATATGGCTCGTATGGCACCGACAAACCATACGTAAGCGCCATACGCGACTGCCTGCGCGGCATCTACGGCAACAGTGTCACACTCTTCCAGTGCGACTGGGCCAGCAACTTCGAGCAAAACGGGCTCGACGACCTCATCTGGACCATGAACTTCGGTACCGGAGCCAACATCGACCAGCAGTTCCGCCGCCTCGGTCAGTTGCGTCCCGACTCGCCAAAGATGTGCTCGGAGTTCTGGAGCGGATGGTTCGACAAGTGGGGAGCACGCCACGAGACACGTCCAGCCAAAGATATGGTCGATGGTATGGACGAGATGCTCAGCAAAGGTATCAGTTTCTCACTCTATATGACCCACGGCGGTACCAGTTTCGGTCATTGGGCAGGAGCCAACTCGCCAGGATTTGCACCTGACGTCACCTCCTACGACTACGACGCGCCTATCAACGAATACGGACAGACCACCCCTAAGTACTTCGAACTGCGCAAGATGATGGAGCGTTACAACGACGGCAAGCAGCTGCCGGCCATACCGAAACCAGCCGCACCAATCATCACTGTGCCGAAGTTCGAGCTGACAGAGTTTTCGTCAATCTTCAACGGCAGCGACCCGAATCTCGAAAATCCTATTCGCAAAGGCAGCAAACTCCTCACGTTCGAAGAGGTAAACATGGGTTGGGGTTCAATGCTCTATACCACTACCCTGCCCGAAATCAACGGGCAGAGTCTGCTCACTGCCGACATTCACGATTACGCACAATTCTTCATCAACGGTAAATACATCGGTAAGACCGACCGTGTGAAGAACGAAAAGAGCATAACCCTGCCACCAGTGAAGAAGGGTGACGAACTGCAGATACTTGTCGAGGCAATGGGACGCATCAACTTCGGTAGGGCTATCAAGGACTTCAAGGGGATCGTGAGCGATGTAGTCATCAGCGCTACTATAGACCACATCGAAACCGCATGGACACCACAGGCATGGAACATGATGGCACTGCCCGACAGCTATGAGAAAGCAGTCGATGCCTTCGCACACATAGGCTACATGGGCAACCCCGACACAAGGCAGCGACCGGGCAACCCATTACAAATTGCAACCGACGGCAAAGACCTCACCACACGCCCCGGCTACTATCGAGGCTACTTCAACATAAACAAGGTAGGCGACACATTCCTCAACTTCGAGCGCTGGGGCAAAGGACAGGTGTGGGTGAACGGCCATGCGATGGGCCGCATCTGGTCTATAGGTCCGCAACAGACACTCTACATACCAGGCTGCTGGCTGAAGAAAGGACGTAACGAAGTCATAGTGCTCGACGTAGCAGGTCCGCAGGAACCTGTGGTGTGGGGGCAAGCCGAACCGGAACTCAACAAACTGCAACTCGAACGCACCAACAAGCACAACAACATAGGCGACAAGCCCGACCTCAACAGCGACACACCAGCTGCTCAGGGACAGTTCGAGGCCGGCAATGGATGGCAGACAGTGACGTTCCCGGCACCGAAACGCGGTCGCCTGCTCTGCATCGAAGCATCGAGCATACAAGGCAGCGGCGACGTGGTGGCCATTGCCGAGATATATGCCCAAGGCACCAACGGACAGCGACTCAGCCGCGAACCATGGACATGCAAGTATGCCGACAGCGAAGACGAAGGGGGCAACCACCTGGGCGATAAGGTGTTCGACCAGCAGGAGTCAACCTACTGGCAGACCGTACGCGGAGCCTCATTCCCACACCTGCTCGTCATCGACCTCGGCAGCGAACAGACCATCACCGCCATCGAATACCTGCCACGAGCCGAACAAGGAGCACCAGGCAGCGTGAAAGACTATAAGGTGTATGTGAAGTAAAAAAATGAATGGGATGCGCCCCTGCGCGCAGAAATCCGACAAAATCTGTTCAATTCCCAAAAATTGGTAATCAGCAATTATGTTTTGGGAGATTTGTTTCGATTTGTAAGTATACTAACTCTGGGCTTTCGCAAGCCCAGAGCAGAAAGGAATGGAAGAGAATGGAAAGGAAGTTAAAAGGATAGGAAGGGACGTTACTTATAGGGGTGTTTACAAAACATTCGTCCCTTTAACTTCTCTTTAACTACCCTTTAACTCCCCTTCTGAGCCTAATAAGCCCAGAGCTTGCGAAACTTAAATATACTAATTTGACACACCCACTGTTTTTCTATTGGTTTAATAGACAAGAGACCTGCTATTATCCCTGGCACCTACAATTCTTCCCATTGGTGCGACTTAGTTTCGGCTTCGAGGCTTCCTTCTGTATCAACACCGCCGTAGCCTATACCCTCGGCACTTACTGAGATCATCAGGTTTTGCATGTCAACGTCGAATACTCTGTTTTTGGGAATAATATATGTTTTCTTCATTGTTGTTCCTCCATCTCGTTATTTGATAAACAGTTTATTACCATCAACAATATTCAGTCCTTTCATCACCTCATACTGTTTTTGTCCGTTCAGGTTGTATATGCTGCCTTGGCCTGCACTACCCTCTAAATGTTTGATGTCTGTGGTAAAGTCACCTATTCGTATCTTGATGGAGAGAGCATCTTCCACCTCGGTCAGCACATCGTAGAAATCGAAATAGGCACGAAGGCCCTTCATTGTTGTAGCACCGGCAGAGTACCAGAATTTGTTGCTGTTGAGGAACAGTGTCTGCGCCTCGAGTGTGATTGGAGTATATGATCCGATGAGTTCACTCCACTGTTTCTTTGTGCGCTTCACGGTTGCAACGGTCGGCTCCTCTTCCACCTCGATGTCAACACCGTCGAGAGTCCACTCAGTGATGTCCTTTGTGGTCTTCAGCACTACAGGATGATTGGCTTCGATACCGGCGGATACTGCTATGGCATTGAAGTTCACAGTGATGCCTGCGATGTTCCCGTCGTCATCTTCGGTGGTCTCATATCCTGCAAAGTCGAGCAACTCCACATCGTCGCCAAACACCTCGGCAACCTGGTCGCCACTCATGGCAAACGGCAACACCAGTGTGCTGTAGGTATTTGCGCTGATGGTGCGCTTCACACGTACACTGGCACCCTCTGCATCCTCCGGAGCGGCCAGTGCATCTTCGTCGATGACGATACGGGTATCGGCTGGTTCACCCACAGTCACATCAAACGTAAAGTTTTCAAGGCTTACCGTCGTCAGGTTTCCCTCTCCATCCTTGGCAGAGAACGAGGCGTTACACACTGTGACAGTCAGTTTGCTACCCACTTCCAGACTGGCATCAGCGCATAGAGTAATACTTATCAATCGACCTTCGGTGCCTTTTATTGTGGCAGTAGTGGTAGTTGGTATTGCACCAAAACCATCGTTTTCTGTAGGGATGATGGTGAACTTACCCATCACATCGTCGTTCTTTGAATATACAGGCAGGCCGTCTTCATCCTTCACTGTCGATATCCCGTCGGGAAGCAACAAGTTGAATTTAAAGCCGACATTCGTATCTTCGGCATCAAACACATATTTCACATCGAGCGTTACTGTACCACCTTGTGGCACAGTAACGTTGTCGATTACTATCTGGTCGGCATGAGCATGGCTCATAGCAAAAAGTCCGACCATAAATGTTAATAATTTACGTTTCATGTTCTTTTCTGTTTTTTATTGAGGTTCAATCTTATTATGTGACATATTTACACCCAGACTTTCATATACGACAATAATGGCATCTGTCAGGTCAACCAATCCGTCGCCATTCATATCAGCACGTTCTTTTCTGAAAGTGGTCGGAGTCTGGCCCAATGAGTGGTAAACAATCATGATGGCATCTGTGAGATCTACTTCACCGTCGTCGTTTACGTCGCCCAACATAATTGCAAGTATTGTAAATTCGGTTGCAGGCTCTTTGATTTCTTTATTACCAGCCGAGTCTGTTACTAAAACATAATAATCGTATGTCAAACCATTTTCTACCGGTACAATCACAATAGAATCAACAGGAATATTAGTAGCAGCTAATTCCCATTCTGCAGATTTTTCCTTACGATGATATACGTCATACTTCCATGGTTTAGACAACTCATCTATTGCACTAACCGTAATTGCTGCGGTAGATGCAGATGCCATTGAAACATCTGTAATCACACTTGTAGGTGCAATTGCATCGACTGTATTTTTCCAAGTAGGAGTCATAATGACTGCCTCTTTGTCAAATACAATTTCCGCTCGGTTGCTTACACTTTCCTCATGAGCCAGTTGCGACTTCAGTCTTATACTGAACGACACTTCGCCCATTCCATTTCCGCTATAGTTTACAGGCAACACTCCTTGCATAGCATCATCGGTAGGCTCCATTGTCATCGGATCGAGCGAAAGAATGGTCCATCGGGCTATACCTGTCGTTGTATTGTAGTCAAGACTCACTTCGGCAATCACGTTAATTGCAGGACGCAAATCCATGGTATAGGTAAACTGTTGCTCACCATCTATGTACATTGTTGCATCGCCAATCTTAACACTCGTGGCCTTGAATGTCGACAAATCGAACTTCTCAGCATCAAGTGTATCAGTCACAATGATTGTGTGTGCCGAAGCCATAGCTTCATTAGGATCGTTTTCAAATTCAATTGTATAGTGAAGGTCTGTCACACTCTGTTGCATGAATTTACTTCCTGACTCTGACATATAGCCAATGATGTCATTAGGGTCAATCGGTGTAACAACACTCACTTGATGTGGATTACCTGGATTTGGAGTATCTTGTTGTGCACAAGCATTTTGACACCCTAACAAATGGTCTATTATCGCACCTAAAATTCCTCCGACAATCGAACCATGAGTCAAAACCTCTGGGTATAAATTATTATACACGTCATTTATACCAAATGGGTCACTACCATCAGGGAAATAAGCATTAACGGCTTGTTGACCAATATGACGTCCCATAGCATTTATTGAAGAGCCTATAGTAACTCCTGTTTTTATTGCCAAATTGCCAACAGTACCTGCATGGGATACTCTTGCAGGCATTCCGCCAATGCCGGTTATGTCAGCCATTGCATCACCAAAGTTTATCATGTTTTGTCCACGATTGCTCGTATTTGGTGCTGGCGCTCTACGTGCTTTGATGTAGGATTCATTATTGGCTGTATCCAATTCTACAGGTGTGCCGCACCATGCCCACATGTTGAATATAGTATTCTCGGGAGTGGTAAAATCTAATTGCAACTTCATTGTCGAGTGCGGATTGAGTCTTGGAAGATAGAAGAACATCATTGTTCCATCTTCACCTTTTCCAAACAGATTGTCTGTATCGACGATAAATGAATAGCCTGCACTGTCGTTCTCTGCGGCAACTGTTACCAAGAAGTTGTTGAATTGTACGTGTTGAATCTTGTCGGGATTGTCCCATGCAAGATTAAATGGAATATATGTATAATTAATGTTACCAGTATTACATATTTCTATGGTTACAGGCAATGGTCTGGCAAGACTTGAACCATTCTTCAATTTGACTTCTATCTCGCCAAAATCGGGTGCTTCTAACGTAAATGCATCGTGTAAGCAGAGTGTGGCATCCTCTCCGTTTTCATCTACGTAATACAATGTAATGTCACATAGACCATTCGTATATGCTTTCTCATCGATTGTAAATTCAATAGTCGCTTTCGACATATCGACCGACAAGATATTTCCGTCAAATGAATTGCCATTAATATCTGTAATAGTGGCTTTCACCATCTTGTCAAATCCATTACCTAACAACTTCATTTTAATTCCATTTCCTGCTAAGTTACCAGCCTTGTCAGGAGAGAACCAGAGTACGGCATATTTGTCTATATGTTCATATTCTATCTCCATGTTCTGCCTTGTACCTGTCACATCGTGTATGGCAAGGTAGTATATTCCGTCTTCCGGGGCATGGCAACCGCTTAGCATGGTTGATTCGGCTCCGGAAACGGCATATATCTCTTTACCAGATGGAGAGAACAGTTGCATACTACATGCTTGAGTTGAACGGAACGATAGCGAATCACCTATAGATGCCTCCAAGGTGTACCACCTGATATCGTTTTCAGCTACTCTGCTGAAGCTTTGTCTTGGCTGCAGTTCACCAACTGGTATCACTTCATGACTTATATTCTCATCATAATAGTCTTTTGATATTTCCGTAAAGTGGTTGGATACGTCGATGAACCGAGCATGGAATGTATTGAGGGCATAAATAATTGGGGTGCCATCGTTCACAACAAACTTGAAATGAGAACTGCGTATTGGTTGACTTTCAACAGGGATTAGCGAGACGACACCCACTTCACTCTGTGGAGGGTCGATGGTCTGAACGATTGTTTTGTTGATACTGTCGTTTATCCAATACTCATATTGCTTTATTCCATTGCCTCCTAACGGAATCTTCTTAAAGAATGCCGAACCAAAGCTTGATGAGCCAACCTGTCTGCCTGTGAGCACATAATTGATTTGATGCAAGCCATCATCAAGGGTTGATACATCAATGTCGAAATGATAACTGGCCGACGCTCCGACATGGGTCAGTACCCTACTTTCACCGCCATCAATGCTATAAAGCAATTGCATGTCAGTATTTGAATTGGCCATCTTCCTATGCATATACAGACACTGAGCGATATTCGAAGCAGCACCAGACGATGCCACAGCTTGTGCTGTGACTACATGTATGCCTTCGGGCATGTCGGATGTGTCGAGAATCCAACTAAACGATTCGTCCTTAAGCCGCACTATTTCATCTTTTAATGCCACACCATCCACATAGCACGTTACGACAAATTGTTCGTCGGCAAGAGCCATACGTTTTTTATGATAATAAATACATTGTGCCACACTCGATGACTCACCAGATGCAGATACAGCCTGTGCTCTCACGGTGTGCAGTCCTTCTTCCAGGTTGTCAGTATCGAACAACCAACTTATTTTTCCTTCATCTATATTTACAACCTCACTCTTGTAAAGGATATCATCAACATAGCACGACACGGTATAAAGTCCTTCGTCTTCGTTTTCAGTTATTACAGAAGGACGGAAATAGAGGCATTGAGCCACGTTTGATGCACGACCGTCTGCCCAGACCGCATGAGCTGTAATCAGATGAATTCCTTCGGAAATATCATCCAATGGAAAGCTCCATTCAACTTCTTCACTCTCTGCTGCCATCTCTTCCTGTCGAATTATTTGTCCGTCAAGATAGCAAAACAGCATGTAATCCATTGAATCGGTCTGTGCAAAGGATGTATAATGTAAACAGATGAAGAGCAATAATGATAAATATCTCCTCATAACATTTGTCTTGTTTTTGTTTGGTATAGTCTATTCTATTCAATGGCCTTAACTTGTATATCTA
Organism: uncultured Prevotellaceae bacterium; assembly: GCA_937915745.1. Taxonomy (GTDB): domain Bacteria; phylum Bacteroidota; class Bacteroidia; order Bacteroidales; family Bacteroidaceae; genus Colivivens. The sequence continues at coordinate 33,874 of CALGGJ010000097.1, forward strand.
CACTTAGTTTGCCATCGGCAGTAGATTTAGCAGCTACATTACATTTCACAACCGACGGGTTACCCATGCTTGGGTCGAAAGGCATATTACCGCCATATATGCCTACTTCTGTATCATCTGTGCCAAGATACTTCGTTTTAGCTTCATCTGTCAGTTCAAAGGTCTCACTATCGCTGTAAGTACCTGCAAAAGTTTTGAAAACAGACGCTACGTCATTGACCACTATAGAGGTATTACTGCCAAGAGTGTTTTCAAATACGTTTTTGTCAATACTTACACATTTAACTGCATAGGAGGTGCTTGGAAGTTTACTATCTCCGCCTATAAGAATGCTGTTTCTTATAGCTGTGTTTCCAAGATTATTAAACTGACCCGTATGATTATCGTTATACATGTCATCTATTATACAATTTTGAAACTCATTTATTTTTCCACCTGAACCCGATAAATTGTATGGGTGTTTAATATAACTATTAATAAAGTAGAATTCTGAAGGATTCTTGCTATCTGTATTTTGATGCTCTATGTAGTATAAAATTTTACTTTGTATGATATCTGCCCGACGTATATACATATTGTATTCACTATTATACGCATTATACAGACTCCAAATGCGACATTTAATAATGTTAAATATTCCTACTGCTTTATAACCAATGCTTGAAAGATACAATCCTTCTAGAGAGATTTTGGCTGTTTCAGGCCATGTCCCCACACTAAAATCTCCCCTTATAACCGTCTGTCCACTACCATTGATTGAGTCAGTATGCATTCCAGCACCGCGAATTGTCAATGACTTCTGTATATTCACTGCATCAAATATTCCTTCACTCAGAGTGATGACATCGTTGTCAGTAGCATAGGAGTATGCCGTTTTTAATGCTCCAGAGCCATAATAGACACTGAGGGTGTCGTTATGATTGAGTACTGCAAAGATTGAACTTTGTGCAAAGAGATTGTTGGCACCAAGCCCCAAACAGAGGACGAGCGCGAAAGAAATGAATCGTTTCATGTTGATTTGTTGTTTTGTTTTGCCCTGACAGGCTCTCGGGGACATGGTTGGTAATGGGTTGTTCGGTTCGGATAGGCACAAAGAAAGGTGTGAGCCTGAATATGCCCATTCTCCGAAAGTAGGTTCTGGACTGACCCCGAGTTACAAGAATGTAGATATGGCTCACACCCCTGACGTATATGGATACAGCATGGACTGTAAGCTCATAATACAATCAGAGGAGAGCGGTTACGAACCTTTTGTAACTCGAGAAAACGCCAAGGTTTCCGGGTGAGTGTTTTCCTAAATTGCGAATTGTCCAGATTCACTTTCGGGAAATAAAGCGTACACGCTTCCTAATATGTCTGTCAGGTTTCTGCGAGCTGACCCTCGCATGATGGTGCGACCTTACAATTGGACACACCGATCATTGTTTCGGTTGCAAAATTGCGAAATATCTTCGACATTGCAAAATATTTTCCTCATTATTTTGTTTTCAACATGAAAAAAGCACAAAGCCTGTCTCTACTTTGTGCCTTAATGATTAACAGCCGATGCTGATTATATTTAGAAATATTATGAAGTTATCTCCCTTTATATTCCCTTTTATATAGTATGGTCTGAACGAGTGCGCTCCCACGGCCCAGCGAGTGCGCACTCGCTGGGCCGTGGGAGCGCACTCGCGACATCGAGACTGCGCACTCGCAGAAAGATGTACCGGCAGACAGTCATGCCCGCTGTCGGCAGATACTTATTCCAACTCTACTGCATATCTGCCGGTACGTCCTGACGTGTAGCGTCCCCAGATGAAGAGGGTCTTGGTCTCCGACTCGATGGCTTGCTTGAATATGCGTTCGAGGTCGGCTACGGATGTCACCGTCTGGTTGTTGGCCATCATGATGATGAAATCACTGCCTACACCTCCCTTACGCAGGGGACTGTCGTTTTTGAGCGACGATACAAGCACTCCGTTGCGTACCTCGTATTTCTTCTTCTGCTCGTCGGTGAGTTCCTTGAATTCTGCTCCGAGCGATTCCAGATTCTGTGCTTTCACTACCTTTGTGTTGCCTTGATTGTTTTTCAGCGTCACATCGAATGTCTTCTCCTTCTTGTCGCGCAGCACACCCACCGTTACCTTATCGCCGGGGCTGTACATGGTGACATGCTCCTGCAGTTCCGACATCTTCGTGATTTTCTTGCCGTCGAGGCTTACGATGATGTCGCCTTCTTTCAGTCCGGCTTCCTTGGCTGCACCGTTATCCATTACTTCTGCCACATAAACACCCTCGTTGGTGCCGAAGTCTTTACTCCACTTCTCGTCCTGTGCCTTTTGGTTTTCGATATATGCGCTGAGGTCGCTGCCGCTTATTCCGATGAGTGCACGCTGCACGGCGCCATACTCTCTGAGGTCGGTCACCACTTTCTTCATGATGGTTGTAGGTATTGCAAAGCCATAGCCTGTGAATTGCCCTGTCTGGCTATAGAGTGCTGCATTGATGCCGACCAGTTCACCATTGGCGTTTACCAGAGCTCCGCCCGAGTTTCCTGAATTGATTGCAGCATCGGTCTGGATGTATGATTCAATCTCGTTACCTGTGCCACGCTCGTTTATCTTACGTGCCTTGGCGCTGACGATGCCTGCAGTGACGGTAGATTTGAGGTTGAACGGGTTTCCCACTGCAAGCACCCACTCGCCTACTTTCAGCGCATCGCTGTCGCCTATGACGAGTGTCGGCAGGTCTTTGGCATCGATCTTGATGAGTGCAAGGTCGGTATTTGCATCGAGTCCGATTACGGTGGCTGTAAACTCACGGTTGTCATTGAGTGTCACCTTTATGTCTTCTGCCCCCTCAACCACATGGTTATTGGTCACAATATATCCGTCGCCCGATATGATTACTCCCGAACCGGCTCCCTGACGCTTCGGCACCTGCACCTGCCGTCGCTGAGTGCCGCCCTGCCCACGTCCGAAGAACTGCGAGAACATGTCATCGAACGGGTCGTAGTATTCCTGGATGCGAGTACCTCCGCCTATTGTCACCTTTATATATACAACGGCATTGCAGGCTTTCTCTGCAGCCTCTGTCAGGTCAACATACGGTGTCTGGGGGGTGATGTCATTGCTTGCCAGCTGCATAAACGACTGCTGCACCGACTGTCCGACACTCTTCGAATCATTGTTGGCATCATTACGGGTTATCCACGAGAAAGCGGCTGCTCCCGAAAGGCCTGAAATCACAGCCACTCCGGCCATGATTGCATACATACGTTTCATTGTCTGTTTCATAATACTTATTATTAATTATCTGTTATTAGGCTCTGAAGGGGAGTTAAAGGGTAGTTAAAGGGTAGTTAAAGAGAAGTTAAAGGGACGAATGTTTTGTAAACACCCTATAAGTAACGTCCCTTCCTATCCTTTTAACTTGACCTTCGGTCTTCGTTTTCTCGCCATGCCAAAGTGAGCAAGCTCCCTTTGGTCATTTGGCTTAACGAAAACGTTCCTTTCCATTCTCTTCCATTCCCTTCTGTTTTGTTAATATCTGCTCGTTTTTAACATAACGACTACAAAATCGATGCCAAAATTACGACTTAGTTTAATACTGACAAAACAAATCAGCAATTTTGGCCGATTATTTATGAATGTTTAACTGTAGCGAAACATTCGTTAACAAACAAATTATCAAAACGGCTGTCGGAATCAACGAAAGGGGAAACAGTCTGTCATACCGACGGAGCGAAGCGAAGGAGTGTATCTGATATGTAACATATAAATATTATGAACTTATACCTGCGAAACTTGTAAACACTAACTTTTTTAGTGAAAATATTTGGCCATTCGGTAGAAGTATTGTAACTTTGTGTCCGAAATCGGACGCAAAGTTACGTCCAGTACGTTTCTTGGGTGTCCGAAACCACTAGCTGACACGTGTATCAACTCCACAGAGAGCAAAACAAAGGGCGTGACAGCGCAATCGTTTTTTTCTTTAGTAATATATGTAAGAAATACTATCAGTCGGGCGAGCGTGTCCGGCGCCCCCGCCCGCAGGTGTCCTTAGTTACCTCCTGTTACATAAAATTACAAAAGGCTAAAACAATCAAGACAATACAAATTTCATAATGGAAACAAAACAGACATTCACCTACGATGAGGCCTATCAAGCCTCGTTGGAGTATTTCGATGGCGACAGCCTTGCTGCCAACGTGTGGGCCAACAAGTATGCCCTGAAAGACTCGTTTGGTAACATCTACGAGAAATCGCCGGCCGACATGCACTGGCGCATAGCCAATGAAATTGCACGTATAGAAGGGAAGTACCCTAACCCACTGTCGGCAAAACAAGTGTTCGAACTCTTAGACCACTTCCGCTACATCGTGCCTGCAGGAAGTCCAATGACGGGTATAGGCAACCATTTTCAAGTGGCATCGCTCAGCAACTGCTTTGTGATAGGACTCGACGGACAAGCCGACAGCTACGGAGCAATCATACGCATCGACGAAGAACAGGTACAACTCATGAAGCGCCGCGGTGGTGTAGGCCACGACCTCTCACACATACGTCCCAAAGGCTCGCCTGTGAAAAACTCTGCACTTACATCAACCGGTATCGTACCGTTCATGGAGCGTTACAGCAACTCAACACGCGAAGTGGCGCAAGAAGGACGCCGCGGTGCATTGATGCTCTCGATATCAATCAAGCACCCCGATGCCGAATCGTTCATCGATGCCAAAATGACCGAAGGCAAGGTTACCGGAGCCAACGTGAGTGTACGCATAACCGATGAATTCATGAATGCTGCAACAGGCCGACAGACATATACGCAACAATACCCCATCAATGCAGCCAACCCACTGGTCAAGAAAGACATCGACGCCTCAAGCCTGTGGAAGAAGATAATACACAACGCATGGAAAAGCGCCGAGCCCGGTGTATTATTCTGGGATACCATCCTGCGCGAAAGCCTGCCCGACTGCTACGCCGACCTCGGCTATGAAACCATATCAACAAACCCCTGCGGTGAAATACCGCTTTGTCCCTACGACAGCTGCCGGCTGCTCGCAATCAACCTCTACTCGTATGTGGATGACCCATTCACCAAACAAGCACGATTCAACTACCCCAAGTTCCGAAAACACGTGGCACTGGCACAACGCATCATGGACGATATCATCGACCTCGAACTCGAGAAGATACAACTCATCATCGACAAAATCAACAGCGACCCCGAGAGCGAGGAAGTGAAACACTGCGAACGCCACCTATGGGAGAAGATATACGCTAAGACAAGCCAGGGACGTCGCACAGGAGTAGGCATCACAGCCGAAGGCGACATGCTTGCAGCACTGGGGCTGACCTACGGCACACCCGAAGCCACATATTTCTCGTCAGAAATACACAAGACAGTGGCAGTAGAAGCATACCGCTCATCTGTTGGTATGGCTAAGGAGCGAGGCCCATTCAAGATGTACGACCCCGAACGGGAGAAAAACAACCCATTCGTCAATCGCCTGAAAAACGTTGCACCCGACCTCTATGCCGATATGGTGAGATACGGACGGCGCAACATCGCATGCCTCACAATAGCACCAACAGGCACTACAAGCCTTATGACACAAACCACATCAGGCATCGAACCCGTTTTCATGCCCGTATATAAGCGACGCCGCAAAGTCAATCCCAACGATGCCAATGTACACGTCGATTTTGTTGACGACACAGGCGACTCGTTCGAAGAATACATCGTCTATCACCCAAAGTTCCTCACATGGATGAAGGTAAACGGAATCGACACCGATAAAAAATACACACAAGCCGAAATAGACCGCCTCGTGGCACAATCGCCATACTACCATGCCACAGCCAACGACATCGACTGGATGGAAAAAGTGAAAATGCAGGGAGCAATACAAAAATGGGTCGATCACTCCATTTCCGTCACAATCAACCTGCCAAATAATGTGAGCGAAGAACTCGTAGGCCAACTGTATGTAGAAGCATGGAAGTGCGGATGCAAGGGCTGCACCGTCTATCGCGACGGAAGCCGCGACGGAGTACTCATATCAGCCAAGACTAACGACAAGAAAAATGAAAGTGCTGACAGCCTGTACCCGCCACTAAACGTGACCGAGGTGCGACCCAAGAGCCTTGAATGCGACGTCGTACGCTTCCAAAACAACAAAGAAAAATGGGTCGCATTCGTCGGACTCCTCGACGGCTACCCATACGAGATATTCACCGGAGTACTTGACGATGACGAAGGCATTGCGCTGCCAAAGACCGTAGCCAAAGGACATATCATAAAAAACACCGACGAAGCAGGCAATCGCCGCTACGACTTCCAGTTTGAAAACCGACGAGGATACAAGACAACCATCGAAGGACTGTCAGAGAAATTCAATCCCGAATACTGGAACTACGCCAAACTTATATCGGGTGTACTACGATACCGCATGCCACTCACACACGTCATCAAACTCGTCGGACAACTACAACTCGGAAACGAAAGTATCAACACCTGGAAAAACGGGGTTGAACGCGCACTCAAAAAATACGTACAAGACGGCACCAAGGCAACAGGACAGCGATGCCCCAACTGCGGTGAAGAAACCCTTGTATATCAGGAAGGATGCCTTATATGTACCAACTGCGGACACTCACGATGCGGATAGTATTACAAAACCTGCGCATCTACGCCTACCATGGCGACATGCCACAAGAACAGACCGTGGGCCACTGGTACATAGTCAACCTACGACTCAACATCCCCGACCAGCGCGCCACATACACCGACCAACTCACCCACACAGTCAACTACGCACACCTCTATGAACTCGTATGCAACGAAATGTCCATACGCTCACGGCTCATCGAACACGTGTGCGGACGCACAGCACGACACATACTACGCAAATTCCCGGCAATCGACCATGTGTATATATCCATCATGAAGACCAACCCACCCATCGGAGCCCAATGTGACGGATGCGGGGTCGAACTCGAAATGGACAGAAACGCAATCGATAATAGTCAGTGTGTGCCCGATTCCTGTAATTTCTGATAATCAAAACGTCTGAATTTATTCAAACGTTTTCGTTAAGCCAAATGACCAAAGGGAACTTGCTCACTTTGGCATGGCGAGAAAACGAAGACCGAAGGTCAACGTTTTCGTTA
>CALGGJ010000098.1 GCA_937915745.1 uncultured Prevotellaceae bacterium
ATAACCAAGAAGCTAAGTTTGAGATTGATAAATTGGTTGAGGTAGCCAAAGAAGCCATTGCTGAGAAATCATCTTTTGCTACAAATCTGGAAGATGACAAGAAAGCTGCTATTGCTGAGATACTGCGCTTAGGTACCTCTGCTGGTGGTCAACGTGCTAAAGCCATCATTGCTTATAATAAAGAAACAGGTGAAGTACGTTCTGGCCAAGTGGAAGCTCCCGCTGGGTTCGACTACTACCTCATCAAACTTGATGGAGTCTCTGCTAAGGCCGGTTTCAGAGAGACAGAGAACTATGGACGACTAGAATATTCTTTCTATAAGTTAGCCAAGGCTTGTGGCATAGAGATGTCAGAATGTTCACTCATTGAGGAAAACGGACGTGCCCATTTCCTTACGAAACGTTTTGATAGAAAGGATGGGAAGAAGGTACACATGCAGACTCTTTGCGGAATTGCACATTTTGACTATCGGCTCCATCGGGCCTATTCATACGAACAAGCCTTCAACGTCATGCGGGTATTACGTTTGTCCTATTCGGAAGCCAGACAGATGTTCCGCCGAATGGTGTTCAACGTCGTGGTTCGAAATCAGGATGACCACACCAAGAACATCTCTTTCTTGATGGGAGAAGACGGTAAGTGGCATCTCTCGCCTGCTTATGATATGGGCTATGCTTACAATCCCAACGGTGGATGGACCGCCACACATCAGATGTCCATCAATGAGAAGTTTGACAATATTACCAGAGAAGACTTGCTGACATTTGCTTCCAAGAACAACATCAAAGATGCAGCATCTGTTATCGATGATGTTTGTGAAGCAGCTTCGCATTGGGTGGGTATAGCGAAAGATTGCGGTGTTCCATCGTCTATGATAGATGCTATTATTCCCAATATGATTCTCGGCTGATAAAACATTTGTTATTTGATGGGCCACAATATAGAAATATTGCGTAAACAAGAAAAGAATAGTCGGAAGCTGACTATTGCTTTCATTTCTTTTATAGGTGTGTCATATACCCTAAAACCCATCCTAATCTAAGGTGTTTTCATGCTTCTAACATTTTTCAAAGACGGAATACGAATGGTTTTACGGGATACCTGTTTGTAGTACAGGCGGATGGAATCAGACGGGAAATTGGGAAAAAGCGGGGGATATGATGTATATATCATCCAAATATGTGGTGTATTTCGTTCTTTTTCGTATATTTGCATCGAAAAATCAAAATATGTAAATACATGGGAATATTACGACACATAGCACGTATGGTGCTTGTTGCCTTAATCATGACAACAGGCATGAGAGTAAACGGACAACCGCGCTCGGCAGAGGACGCGATGCAGATAGCACATGAGTATATGCAGCAAAGGCCATCTCGCAGCGGCCGGCATCTGGCTCCTCCTCGTGAGCGTGCCACTACCCTACCGGCCTCGCATGTCCAGGCCAAGACACAGGCAGCAGGTGCGCCAGAGGCGTTCTACGTGTTCAACTACACACAGAGCGGATGTTTTGTGATGGTGTCGGGTGACGAGCGGATGCCAGACGTGCTGGCATACTCCGATGACCAGCTGTTTGACCCTGAACACATGGCGCCGCAAACACGGTGGTTTCTACAGAGCTATGTGAACATGGCCAATGCATTGCAGGAAAGTACGAACGTGGGCTATAGCCTTGCGCCCGAGGCGAAACGGAAAGGGGAGGTGACGGATGTGGAGGTGCCTTACATGTTGCGCACCGAGTGGTCGCAACGTAACCCGTTTAACCTGAGGTGTCCTGTGATTGACGGCACACATACACTGACGGGCTGTGTGGCTACGATGATGGCACAGATTATGAATTTCCACCAATTTCCGGAGGGAGGAACAGGATATGTGGCTTATACCACACGCAGCGAGGGGCTGAGCGTCAGCGTGGATTTAGACACCATGCCGTTTGACTGGGATAATATGCGCAACAGCTACAACTACGGATATACCGACGCACAGGGTCAAGCCGTGGCTGCACTGATGCTGGCCTGTGGTGCGACGGTAGGCATGGATTACTCGATAAGCGAGAGCGGTTCGTCTCTTGAATCGGTGCCGTATGCCATGAACCACTATTTCGGTTACGACAGCGACATAGCTATAATAGACAGCAAAAAGATTGGCTCCAGTGACTTCTACCGACTGCTGCAAAGTGAGATAACAGATGGAAGGCCTGTGGCCTGCGGAGGAAATAACGAACAGGGTGCAGGACATGCATTCGTGATTGACGGAATGAAGGCCGACGACTCGGGGCAGGCATTCTACCATGTGAACTGGGGTTGGGGCGGATACAACGACGGCAACTACAGGTTTGTGGATATGGAATACAACCAGAGCTGCAAGATACTGCTGTATGTGCAACCTGAGAACGGGGAGCGCGACTGCGGACCACTGTTGCAAGCCACATCGATGGAGCCATCGATGCGTAAGGTAAATCCATTGATAGACAACACCATACCAATCAAGATAAATAACCTGATGAGTTCGAAGCTGGGCGATTTCGACGGTGTGTTGTATGCCTACCTCGTCAACTCAAGCGGCACAGAGACCCTGATAGGCAATACGGGAGTATCGCTGAAAGAGCATTTTATGCGTAACGTCACCATACCTACAACAGTGCCTACCGACATGGAACAAGGCATTTATTACGTGAGGATAGTGGCAAAAGAGACGGAAACGGACACGCTGGCCGAAACGGTTTATTTCGGCAGCGAACGCAACATAACCATTACCGACGAAACCGACGTGGCATACATGCCAAACATACAGATGGCCTCGATGACGGTGAATCCACTGGCGTATAACGACACTACGATATCTATCACACTGACCGAACTGCTCAACTTCGATGCCAAGACATTCACAGGCGAGATTGCACTGGCCATTGCCGACAACAACGACTCGATAATATGCCTGCTGGGTAACAGCTACTATATAGAAAACCTGGGATATGCATATATCCACTCACAACCAGTGAACATAACCAGCACCCTGACCGAGCCTATAGAAGACGGCAACTACCGCATCATTGCCGTGGCACGCCATGCCAACTACGACAACTGGGGACGCATGAAGATGTATGAGCATACCGACCAGTTCGTCATCACCAAATACGGCATCGACTTCCGCATTCCAATCAGTATCAGCGACGGCATAATAAATATAGACGACAACTATGTGCCGAAGACATACGTGACGAAGCTATGTATCACACAACTGGCTGTGAACAAGGGTGACACGCAAGACCGACATATAAGCCTGAGCATAGACCAACCGGTGAACATCGACGGATTGGTATTCAGTGGCGAGTATTCGATGGCGGTGATTGATGCCGACAACAAGGTGGTGGAGGTATTCGGCAATGTGCTGCAAGAAAGTAAGTTGCAGGCATATATGATTACGCTCACACCTGAACAACTCACCTTCGAAGGCGATGTGCCCGAAACGATGGAGGATGGTGAATACCGTATATGCATAGCTGCCCGCATGAACGGATTTCAAAACTGGACTCCACTCACCAGCTACACTATAGACCAGAACTACCTGATGACGCTGTCGAACGAGATTCTCGCAGTGAGGATGACGATAGCCGACGGGGAAGTGACATTCGACATATACGATGCAGAAGACGTGAACCATGACGGAGCCACAGACACGCAAGACGTGCTGACCATATATCAGTTCATGCAAGAGTCGAACGGTGACGCACCTACCACCCAAGACGTAAACCACGACGGTGTGGTCGATACACAGGATGTGCTGCAAGTGTATAAGCACATGCAGGAGAATTGATGCAGGAATGACCCACCAAACACAACGGCCGCATACACGAGTTGTACGCGGCCGTTGATATTATCCCCAATCGGTCATTAGACTGTTTCGCGCTTTTATAACTGGGCTCCGCCTTCGTTTTCACGGCCTTTCATTCCGACATCAATTCTCCTGCATATGCTCATACACCTTGAGTATATCCTGAGTGTCGATCGTGTTGTCGTGGTTTATATCATACAATGAATTGTCGGTGCTGCCTGCACCCTCCATGATGTATTGATAGATGTTGCGCACATCGAGTTCATCGACGACGCCATCCTGATTCATGTCTTCAGGTTCGAATGGCTTGACAACTGTGACGGAGCATGTGGCGGCAACGCCCGAAGCATCGGCAGCCTTGGCGGTGATGACCGCGGTACCAGCCGACATGGCAGTGACCAGTCCGCTGGCATCGACTGTAGCGACCGTGGCATCGGATGTTGACCACACGAGGGTCTTGTTGGTTGCGTTGGCAGGAGTCACAGTGGCATTCAGTTGCAGCGGTTGTGCACCAACCATCAGTTCTATTTGTGCTGCATTGAGTACGATTGCAGTCACAAGAATCTCGCGGTTGGCATATTCCTCTTCGGTCATGAGCACAAGCTCGTCGGCCGTACCTGCCGATACAGAGAGGTAAGACTGGTTGGCCGGTATATAGCGGTGGCCGTCGTCGCCCCACCAGTTGACGTGGAGGCGGTCGGTGACGGTGTTGAGCACGAGCTTACCGTCGGCATTCACGTTCCACACGCGCATGGTCTGTGCATTGAATGCAGTGATGGCATCCCTGGATTTATCGCGGAACTCATTGCAGAAATACACGCCTTTGAGCAGGTTGGTGCCAACCGATGCCGATGATGCAGTAAGGAGATTCAGGCGGTTATCGGACTTATCGGCAGATGCACACTCGATGAGTACCGGTGTTGCACCGGGAATAATGTCGGACGTGATTTCTTTCATCACGGCGACAGCTCCGTCGATTTTTGTCACTACGTATGCCTTCATGCCTGCCGATGCAAACGAGAACGGGAATTCGGCATAGAAGGGAGCATAGTGCTTGTTGCCTACAGCGAGTGAGGGAGCGATGCCGAAGTAGTTGTCGGTAGAGGCATCAATGGGTTCGACAATCCAGCGTCGTGTAGCACCTTTGCCATTGGTGCCAAGCACATTGTAGTCGCCCCCCCATCCACCTACATCCGACAGGTATAGTGTCATGCCCGACTCGGTTGCACTGAGTTGATAGAATGTGATGTTATCGACTGTGCCGGTTGATGTGATATCTACGTAGTGGCTTATGATTTTGTATATACCTGTAGATTGTGAGCGCACATCCCATTTGGTACCGCCCTTTGAGTCGAAATAGAGCACCGATGCCGGTTGTGGTATGGCTCGGTCGAGTCCGCCCCAAAGCTGCATGGCTCCCATGTCGGCCGATGTGGCAGCATAGTTGATGCTTCCGGTATTGTCGCACACCCATACATAGCAACCCGTTCCGTAGTTGCGGACCCTGTAATAGCCCGAACCTGTGAGCTGTGCAAATGCAGAAGCGGAAAGGAGTGTAAGGGTGGCGATAGTGAATAGTTTTCTCATTTTGAACTGTTGCAGTATTGCTTATTGTTTTATACCTGTTGCAGTATTACTTATTGGTTTATACAAGAATAGGTTTGTCCCTATCCCATTCGTCTCCGAGTCGGAATGAAGGACAAACCTACTGATGATGGTATGTTTCCAGCGTTTGTGTTTATTCAGCTATACAGATGCTGACACGGTTGCTGTCGTTGTCGCTGTATGGCTGCTCTGCGTCGCCCATTGCGATTGTAGTGATGCGGCTTGCGCTGATGCCATAGGTGTTGATGAGAGCGGTCTTGACAGCCTGTGCACGCTTCTCGCCATAGCCCTTGTTGACGGTTGGATTACCTGTGCCACGGTCGGCATAACCGGTGATGGTAACCTTTGCCTCCGGATACTTCTTGAGGTAGTTGGCCACATCTTCAACCTTGTTCATCTGGTCGGCAGGAATGTTGGTGCTGCGGATTGCAGGGAAGAACACGTCGCGACGGAGAGGTTCTTTCTGCTGTGCAACAGCAGTGCCGCCTGTGTTAGGACCTGCTGCACCACCCTGCTGGATGATTTGCTGCTGAACAGGAGCCGGCTCTTTTTCGATGATGCGCTCGATGACCTTAGCTGTAGGTATTTCGACTACTTTCGTTGCGTGTGTTGCACCGAGGTTGATCTTCACTCCGGCAAGTACGTTGTAGTAGAAGTCTGGGTTTGGAGCCTGCTTTGAGTTGTAGTGGTCGTTGAGCATGTTGAAGCTGCCTTCGAGGCCTACGCTTACTGCATCGCATACGCGGAAGTCAACGCTTGCACCAACGCGACCCACGAGGCGGGCACGAGGACCATTCCACAAATGACGGAGCCACTGGTCGGCATTTGGAACGAGTGCGCTTGTGATTGTGAATGTGCCAGGTGTTGCCGTACCATTGTAATATGTACCAGATGCTGTGCTGGTGCTATATTGGTTGTAGAGCACATCACTCACGTGTATGGCACGTTCGTTATTGAAGCCTACGTTGACACCGAGACCAGCGAATACGCCTACGTTCAGGAGTCGCTTAGGGTTGTAGCCGAAGAAGGCATTCGAGAGGTTGACGGTTGCATCTACCATAGGTGCAACATAGTTCCATTTCCAACTATACTCTGTTCCTCCGATACGTGAGCCGGCCTTGCTTGTCCAGCCGTTTACCGAAACGCGTGCACCGAGCACCGGGTTGAAGTTGTAGCCAGCAGAGAGCTGGAAGTTTGTTGAGAGGAGGTCTTTGAAGTCAATCTCGCCTTCAGTGTATTGACCACCACCTTGCAGCTGTACATACCAATGTGGTTTGAAGACCTCGATGGTTTTGGTTTCCTGTGCTGATGCACTGATACATCCGATTGCCAGGACTGCTGCGAATAATGCTTTCTTTATATTCATAGTCTTAATATTATTTTTGTACTTTGGTTTTCGAGCCTTCGTCCCTCACTCCCTCACGCCGTGGAGGCGTGAGGTGGAGTTTGGGTGGTTGACTCTCTTATTATATATATAAATAAGGTGTACTTGTCAGTTCCTGGAAATTAGTAACGAACATAATACTTGTGCATAGAGATCTTGCCTTGGTAGTCGAGTGCAGCATATGCCACAACATATACATAACCCTTCTCGAATGTAGCAGATACAGCGTGAGTTGAACCAGGGATAACTTCGTTGATGTTTTCCTGTTTATTGAATTTCTCGAGAACATCCTTGCAGTCTGCGTCACCACCCTGTGCACTTGCTTTGCCCTTGATTACGTCAACTACAGCGATGTACTTCTTGAATGCAGGAGTTACTATTTCTGCTGTGAGCGATGTAGGGATGAGGTTCACCGTTGCATCTCTCAGCACTGTAGGCTGTCCTTTTGCAAGGCTGATGCGCTTGGTACCTGTGTTGTCGGCAGTGAGCAGGAGAACAGGCTGTATGCGCTGGTTTGCAGTGTTGATGACAGAGCAAAGCCTGTTGTTGATGCGGTCGATGTAACCCTGAATTCGAGTCTTGGCATTGTCAACCTTCACGTCTATCTTTGCAAAGAATCCGTCTTGCTCGTCGAGCAGGTCGTTTACATCGTCAACAATTGCTTCGAGCTGCACAAGCATGTCGTTCACATTGTCGAGTTGGTTGCCGACTTCGCCCCAGAGTTCGTCGATGGCTTCTGTCATGTCAACAGTTTTGTAGAACTTGAATGAGTAGTCGTCGAGTTCAATCAGTTTGTCGATGTCAACATACACGGTCTGGTCAACTGGAACCGTTGCAATAACGGTAGTTCCATTGGCAATAACTGCTGTTGCCTGTGTCACCGGAGTCGATGCCGTGGTTGTGATGTTCAGATTTACCTGCTCTGGCTGGATTGTAGCGGTAAGCTTAGTCTCGTTGCCATATACATCCTTCACTTTGACTACCTCACCATCCTTATCGACGATTGGAACGATGATTGCGCTGGAGAGCGAACCGTCGGTTTCGGCATTTACCACCATGGTAGGCACCTCAACCTCGGCCTGTACACCACTGAGGTCAACTGTTGCATTCTGAGTGAACTTAATCTGTACCGGCTCGTTGAGCTGGAGATGATACTGGAGACCGGAAATAACGACTGTTGTATCCATGTGGAACACGAACTTGGCCTTAAGGTCTTCGCTGAGTTCTTCGAGTTCAATCTTCTTGATATTGAGGTTCTGGATGTCGGTTACGAGATTGCCACCGATAGTGATGTCGATTGCGTCTTTCACTTCATTAGCAGCACGGTTGAGGAGGCTGACGGCACGCTCATAACCAGGTATTGTCTGTACGTCACGATCCTCGAGGAATGCGTAAGAGAGAGGCTGGATGGCAGTTGCTGCAAGTCCGTATTCGGAACGGAAGCTGCGCTTGATGTCTTCACCCTTTGAATTCTGAATAGTCCACTCTGCCTTCACTGCCTGTGCAGGGAGGATGCCGTTGAACTGGTCGTACAGGTTGAGTGCGAGTTCGCCAACCTTCGACATTGTGCGTTTGCTGATGAGTTCCTTGAATGAAGATTTGAGTTCCTTATCGATGTTAACCTTCACTGCAGCGATGTCGGCCTCGTCGAGGTGTGCCTTTGCGCTGTAGAATCCGTTGTCGCCAGCTGCACGGGTGTAACCGAAGCTGATGAGGTAGTCGTTTTCCTTCTGCAGAGGGCTGAGAGTTATCTTAGACTCCTCGTCCTTGCTGTTGACGAGTGCGAGCTGCTGATTGCTGAAGTCAACTTCGCCTGGGTTGACAGTGAGGTAGAGTGTACCTGCGTTGTCTTCCTCGTCGCTGATGAGGGTGCTATTGCCGCTCTTTACAAAACGACCACCATCCTTGATGGCATCTTTAATCATGTTCCAGTCGCCCTCAGTGAATGTCTGTGAGTTCTTCACGTAGTTTGCTGTAGCATTTGTAGGGAACACGACTGGCTGGCTTGTCTGGCCGTAGAATGCGATGAGTACCTTTGAGCTGACGCCTACAGGAGCAGAGAATGTACCATATACAGGGTTTACAACAGCTTGAGGTATGATTCCGGTGATGAGTTGCTTGAGAGCCTCGTCAACCTTGTCGATACGTCCTTCCAGTTCTTCCTTGTATTGTTCAATCTTCTCGTCGAGTTTTTCAATGTTCTCTTCGTTGGCCTTCACGCGCTCCTCGAGGTCTTTAATATCCTGTGCCAGCTTTTCGTCGGCCTCCTTGTAAGCCTGCTCGAGTTCGGCTATTGAAGTATTGAGCAAAGTCTGGAGGTTTAAGATATCGGCATCCTGCTCAGCGTTCTTTGCATCCTGCTCGGCGTTCTTTGCCTTCTGGTCGGCCAATGCGAGGACGAGTGCATTGATTTGCTTCTGGAGGAGTTCGTCGGCATCCTTGCGGTTCTGCTCAGCCTGTTCGATGAGGTCGGCGAGATTGTCGGTCACCTGTGCGAGGCTGTCAACACGTGCGTCGTTCTTGGTTATGTATTTGTCTAAGTCGTCGCGCAGCTTTTCGATTGCCTGGGCATTGATGTAGATGCTGTCTTTGTTGATGATGACCTGAGTGTCGTCGTATGGATCTGGAATTTCAGGAATCGTTGGTATGTTGAGGTTTGCAACCACTTCTGCAAGGCTGTCAACACGTGCGTTGAGTGCAGAGTCACCTGCGGCCACCACCTTCTGGAGTTCTGCAATCCATGTTGAATCCTTCTGTGCAAGACGAAGTGCGTCGTCGGCTGTTTCCTTTACATTAGATACTTCGTTGTCGATTCTTGTGATGTCAGTCGTGATTGGAGTTAACAAAGCATCGACCTCTCCCTTGGTGTAAACATTGTCAAGAGCCGTCGTGATTGGAGTTAACAAACTATCGACCTCATCCTTGGTGTAAACATCGTCAAGAGCGTCCTGCAACTGGCCGAGGGCGTTACCAAGATTGGTGATGGTAGTGTTTGTGATGTTGAATGTATTAAGTGTGTTTTGGATAGCTGTATCCAATGCACTCTGGTCAATGCCACCCTGAGGCAGGTTGTTAAGGTATTCCCAAATATCGCCTATCTCATCACGAAGGACACTGGCTGTATCGCCTATCGCACCATGAAGGACATCGGCTGTACTGTCAAGCTGAGTAATTGTAGCATAACTTGCAAGTGCATTCCAGATGTCTGTGATTGCAGCATTAATCAACACATCAGCAGCCTCCAAGTCAGCAACGTGAGCCTGCAAAGTATCGATGTCGATTTGGATAGCATCAACTGTACGCTGCAGGGCATTGACCGTTGCAGAATCTGCCTTGCCGTTGATTGCAGCCCAAAGTCGGGCATCTTCATACACGAAACGTGCATAGCGGTCTTCCAGCGAGTCGCGGGTTTCTTCGCACTTAAGGCTGCAGTTGTACTGCACAAATGCAAGCGAATCGGCAGTTGCACGAAGCCTACTGTAATTGCTCTTGATTGCTTCCCAAATGGAAATGTGCTCCGCATCGATTGCCGTAGCAGCATTGTTTTTGTAGTCCTCATCATAATCCTTACATGATGTGAGGACATTCGTACCAACCAGCACCGTGGCAAATACGAATACCAAAGTTAAAAGTTTTTTCATTTAGTGATAATTTAAAAGTTTATATTTTGTTTAATTACATTTTACGTTCGCTGTCTGCAAGCTACGACCGGCATGTATCGGCTCACATTACACGCTTTCGAAGTGCAAAGATAAGTATTTTTTTCCGTACGCGCGCAAACATTCCTTAAAAAAAAATAAATATTTTTATGTTTTCTTCTAAAAAACGTCATTTTTCCCCTTTTTGCTTGCATTCACATGCTACGCATGGGACACGGCCGGTCCGACAGAGACAACCGCCGGGCACCACACCACGTCGTTCATGACTGCGCACTCGCAGCCTTGAGAGTGCGCACTCGCAGCCTTGAGAGTGCGCAGTCGCGGCATCGAGAGTGC
The DNA here is from genome assembly GCA_937915745.1 of uncultured Prevotellaceae bacterium. Classification (GTDB taxonomy): domain Bacteria; phylum Bacteroidota; class Bacteroidia; order Bacteroidales; family Bacteroidaceae; genus Colivivens. Next base: position 10,820 of record CALGGJ010000098.1, read on the forward strand.
GCAGTCGCAGCCGGCCGTGTTCCAACCGCAGCCGATAGCACCGGTACGGGCCGTTTCGGACACCTGCCACGTAATTTGACGGCAGCATCCGATATTTTTCGCACCAAGACATCTTGCAACTCGCATTTTTTTTGTATATTTGCAAACCAAACAAGCGTAAGACCCAATTCATCATGATACAATCAATGACAGGATACGGCAAAGGTATAGCCGAATACAACGGCAAGAAGATACATGCCGAGATAAAATCGCTCAACTCCAAATCGCTCGACCTATCTACACGCATCGCCCCTATCTATCGCGAAAAGGAAATCGACATACGCAACCTCATCGCCTCAAAACTGGAACGCGGGAAGGTGGACTTCACCCTGTGGGTGGAGAAAGACGACACACAAAACGCCACACCCATCAACATGGGGCTCGTGGCTCAATACTATGCACAGATACGCACGCTGAGCAGCGAGCTCAACCTCGACATGTCGGGACCGCAGCCGGCCAACGACTGGATGAATGTGTTGCTGAAAATGCCCGACGTAATGAGCCGCACCGAAGTGGAGGAACTGAGCAGCGAGGAATGGGACATAGCCCTCTCGGCCACCACCGAAGCCATCGGCCACCTCGTCGATTTCCGCATACAGGAAGGCAAGGCGCTGGAAGCAAAGTTTGAAGAGAAAATAAGCAACATCACAGCGCTCATGCAGAGTATCGAACCCTATGAGAAGGAACGAGTGGAACGCATACGCCAACGCATCATAACAGGATTAAGTGCCATTCCAGAAGTGGACTACGACAAAAACCGGCTAGAACAAGAGATGATTTATTATATCGAGAAACTCGACATATCCGAAGAAAAACAACGACTCGCCAACCACCTGAAATACTTCATCGACACCATGCACGGCGGCCACGGACAAGGCAAGAAACTGGGATTCATAGCCCAGGAGATGGGTCGCGAAATCAACACCACCGGCAGCAAATCCAACCAGGCCGAGATGCAAAACATTGTGGTGAAAATGAAAGACGAGCTGGAACAGATAAAAGAACAGGTACTGAACGTGCTATGAGAGCCTTCCATCTTACAAAACAGAAGCAATATGAGCAACAATAATACCCATTCAGCAACTACCGCGGACCTCCCATCCTCAGGAGGCGTAAGGGGCAGGCTCCTGATTTTTGCCGCCCCGTCGGGTGCCGGCAAATCGACACTGGTGCAATATGTGATGTCGCACGGCCTCAACACACATTTCTCAATATCAACCACCACCCGCGCACCACGCGGCACCGAGCAGCATGGCAAAGAATACTACTTCGTGACGACAGACCAATTCAACGAACACATACGCCGTGGCGACTTCGTGGAATACGAAGAGGTATATACCGGACGCATGTATGGCACCCTGAGGAGCGAAGTTGAAAGCCGCCTCGACGCAGGTCAGAACGTAGTGTTCGACGTCGATGTGAACGGCGGGATGAACATCAAGCGCCTATACGGCGACCAGGCACTCAGCATATTCATCATGCCGCCAAGCATCGACGAACTGCGCCGGCGCCTCATCGGCCGTGCCACCGATGCACCCGAAGTAATCGACCAGCGCATCGAACGCGCCGAATACGAGATAAGCCAGGCCGACAGATTCGACCGTATCGTGGTGAACGACGGCCTCGAACAGGCCAAGCAGGAAATACTCAAAATCGTCACCGACTTCTTATGCGCATAGGTGTTTACGGCGGTACATTCAACCCTATACACATAGGCCACACATCGCTGGCACAGTCGCTCGTCGAACAACACATGGTCGATGAAGTGTGGCTCATGGTATCGCCGCAAAACCCCATGAAACAACCAACGGCCGACGACTATCAGCACCGCCTCAACATGGCACGCATAGCCACACGGGGCATGGCACACATCAGAGTGAGCGACTTCGAGCGCAGTCTCCCACTACCGTCATACACCATCACCACACTCAACAGCCTGAGCCACGAATATCCACAACACCAATTCACGCTCATCATCGGAGCCGACAACTGGCAACGGTTCGGCCACTGGTATCAAGCCGACGAAATACTACGCCGATACTCCGTCATCATCTACAGACGGCCGCTATTCGACATCGACCCACACACACTGCCGCCAAACGTCAGCATAGCCGACACACCGCTGTATGACGTAAGCAGCACCGAAATACGCAACCGCCAGAAACTGAAAATGACAAGTCCCGACGTACTCAAGTACATCAGGACCCATCATCTGTATTTCTGTCACACTATTTCAGCGGATTCCAACCCTGAGCCTTGAGGTCGAACTGCGACCCGTCGCGCGTGACAAGCACCCTGCCATCCTCGGGCTTGGTAACATAACCTATCATCCTCACGTCTTCAACCTGCGCAATCCTATCCTTGTCAGCAAGTGGAATCGCAAACAGCAACTCATAATCCTCACCACCGTTGAGGGCGCAAGTGATTACATTCATATTAAACTCTTCGGCCTGCGAAGCCGTCTCGTAGTCGAGTGGTATATGCTCCTCGTAAATGCGGCATCCGCAATGGCTCTGTTCGCATATATGCATCAGTTCGCTCGACAGGCCGTCGCTGATGTCCATCATGGCCGTAGGCTGTATGCCCAATTCGCGCAGACGCATGACGACATCACGTCGTGCCTCGGGCTTCAACTGGCGTTCCAGCAGATATTCCTTGCCTGCAAAGTCGGGTTGAGCGGCTTCGAGCGTCTCCTGCCCCTTATGTTCCTGCAACTGACGGTAATATACATCCTTTTCGCGTTCGAGCAACTGCAGGCCCATGTATGCGGCACCGAGGTTTCCGCTCACACACAGTATGTCGGTCGGCCGTGCGCCATTGCGGTAAACGGCCCTGCCACGCTCCACCTCTCCGATGCAGGTGATGCTGACGGTCAGTCCGGTCATCGAGCTCGACGTATCTCCACCGACTATATCGACACCATACTTGTCGCAAGCCAGCCGCAGACCATCGTAGAACTCGTCCATGTCTTCGACCGAGAAACGCTGACTCAATCCGAGGCTGACCGTAATCTGACGGGGCATCCCACCCATGGCATACACATCGCTGAAGTTCACGATGGCCGACTTGTATCCAAGATGTTTCAGCGGCACGTAGGTAAGGTCGAAGTGTACGCCTTCGAGCAGGAGGTCGGTGGTAACCAGTGTATCCTTATCCTCGGCAAAGTGCAGCACAGCACAATCGTCGCTAACCCCCTTCACCGTCGAGTCGTTCTTCAGCTCGACGGTCTGAGTCAGATGGCGAATAAGGCCGAATTCGCCCAATTCCTCTATCTTCATATCGGTTCAGACCTTCTTTATCAGTTCCTTCATCAGTGCAGTCATGCGTGGCTGGGCTGCATTGGCGGCCTCCTGCACCTCCTCATGACTCACTTTCGCTGCGTCGGCAAAGCCTCCGAGGTCGGTAATCACCGATATGCCAAACACGCGTATGCCGCAGTGCACGGCTACAATCACCTCCGGCACGGTTGACATGCCTACTGCATCGGCACCCATCGTGCGGAACATACGGTATTCGGCCGGGGTTTCGAATGTAGGCCCCGACGTGCCGAGATAGACACCCTTGAACATCTTGATGCCGAGACGCTGTGCCGCATCCTCAACAATGCTGATGAACTCGTGGTCGTATGCCTGGTGCATACTCGGGAAGCGTGGCCCTGTAGGGAAGTTCTTTCCTCTGAGTGGATTTTCCGGAAACAGGTTGATATGGTCGGTAAGTACCATGAGGTCGCCCACATGAAAATCCGGATTCATTCCACCGGCAGCATTGCTGACAAACAGGTTTTTGATGCCAAGCTCGTACATCACGCGTACAGGGAAAGTCACTTCCTTCATGGAATAGCCCTCGTAGTAGTGGAACCGGCCTTCCATTGCCATTATCTCCTTGCCACCGAGCCGTCCGAAGAGCAGTTTTCCGCTATGCCCCTCGACGGTTGATACCGGCATGTTCGGTATCTCGCTGTATGGTATTTCGCTCTCGATGTCGATTTCGTCAACCAGACGTCCGAGCCCCGAACCCAGGATTATAGCGGTTTCAGGCTTGCCCGTCATCCGCTGTTTGAGAAATTGTGCGGTTTCTTGAATTTGTTCGTACATAATCGAGTATTTGTTGGTTAAACTTGTCTTTTTCGTTGTGCACCACATCCACTGCTATTGGCAGGGCAAAGATGGCGGTGTCGGGTATGGTGCCGTCAGGACGGAGTCGTGTCATATCCTTCTCGGTAGTGACCACGATGCGTGGTTTGTCGGTGTCCAGTGCCTGGTATTCGCGCTGTATCGTGATGTAGTCGTCACGTGTAAATGTGTGATGGTCGGCATACCTTATGACACTGAATCGTGTGTATCGGCTCAGTTCCTGCTCCATCGGTTTGGGATTTGCTATCCCCGTCACGAGCAACACATTGTAGTTGTGGAGGTCGGCCAGCGATATCTCATTGTATCGATTATAGAGGTCTCCGTAACTGTATCGAGTGAAATATATGTCCTGATTGCTCTGAATGTCGAGAGTATCGTAGTATCGGTATGCCTCGAAATCGTTGATGTCTTGGTCGAGTTTTGTCACGACCACTATGTCCGCACGTCGTCCCCCCCTGGGGTTTTCCCTGAGCCGGCCTGCCGGCAACAGGTAGTCGTGCGTGTATAACCGTCCTGAGTCGGTGAGCAGGATGTTGAGTCCTGCGGTCACGCGTCGGTGCTGGAATGCATCGTCGAGCAATATCACATCAATGCCACCGGTCTCGCTGCCTGTGACGAGACGTTGTATTCCATGTCGCCGGTCTTCATCTACAGCCACCACAAGGCCGGGAAACTTGAGTGCGAGTTGCAGAGGCTCGTCGCCTATGTCGGCTGCCGTGGAGTCGGCTGTGGCCAGTACGAAGCCTTTTGTCTTGCGTTTATAGCCCTTGCTCAGCACTGCCACCCTGTACCCTTCTGCCTGGAGCAGTCGCACCAGGTATTCGGTGTGAGGAGTCTTGCCTGTACCTCCCACCGTGAGGTTTCCGATGCAGATGACGGGCAGGTCGTATGCTTCGGATGCCAGGATGCCGTGATCGTACATCATGTTACGTATTGATGTGACGGCATCGTAGGCAATGGCGAATGGCAGCAGCAGGTAGTTCATACTTTGGTTTGAGGGCTTGACTCCGTGGAATGAAGGGCTTGACTCCGTGGAGTGGAGGGCTTAACTCCGTGGAGTGAAGGGCTTAACTCCGTGGAGTGAAGGGCTTAACTCCGTGGAGTGAAGGGCTTGACTCCGTGGAGTGAAGGACTTGACTCCGTGGAGTGGAGGGCTTGACTCCGTGGAATGAAGGGCTTAACTTCGTGGAATGAAGGGCTTGACTCCGTGTGATTAGAGGTTGAACCTGAAGTAGAAAGGCAATGCGGCTTGCAGGTGGTCTTGTCCTGTAGCCGACCTTACGGTGCGTATGGCGTCGTAGTAGTCGCCCAGCATGAGGTGCAGTTGTTCCTCGGCGTATGTCGATTTCGATGTAGTCTTATCGAGCAGTTGCTCTATGAACGATTTCTGTGCAGGGTATTCTGCGATTGTACACTTGTCGATACCTGCCAGTTCCTTAGCCTTGTTGACAGCGTCGTCCAAACTACCGAGTTGGTCAACCAATCCCAGGTCGATGGCATGTACTCCGGTCCATACACGACCCTCGCCTATCACTTTTATCGAGTCTTGTGAAAGTCCGCGTCCGTCGGCACAGCGGCGAGTAAAGAGGTCGTAGCCGTGGTTGATGTATTCTTGCATGAGTTCATGCTCTTGTGTTGAGAACGGTCGGAATGGCGACCCGATGTCGGAGTATTCGTTGGTCTTCACTACAGCTACGTTTATCCCCAGTTTGTCTTTCACGAGTTCGCTGGCGTCAGGGAACGTTCCGAATATTCCGATTGAGCCGGTGAGTGTGGTTGGCTGTGCCACAATCCAGTTTGCAGCACACGAGATGTAGTATCCGCCGCTTGCAGCATATCCACCCATTGACACGACGATTGGTTTTTTTGCCTTTATGTTCATCACCTGATGCCATATTTGCTCGGATGCATAGGCCGAGCCTCCAGGTGAATTGACGCGCAGTACCACAGCCTTCACGTCGTCATCGTCGGCAAGGTTCCTAAGGTCGCGTATTGCCTCTTCGCCTACAATCTCGTCGTTGCCGGCCAATGAGAACTGCGAAGAGCTTTGCACTATATCCCCCTCGGCATAATACACGGCTACGATGTCGCCGCTCATGCTCTTTGGTGTGTTGTTGGCATTGGCTGCTACGTTTGCGACGGTGGTTGTGTGGTAGTCGTCTTTGTCAACACCCATCATGTTGGCAATAATCTGCGGCACTTCGTCGCTGTAGGCCGTCTTATCGACTATTTTGTTTTTTACGAGGTAGGCTGTCTGTTTCAGCACCAGTCCGCTGTTGGTGAGGGTGTTGAGTTCGTCGGCGGTCATGCCTCTCGAGGCGCTTACGTCGGCCTGCATCCTGCCCCATATTTCGGAGCTGAAGGTTTCTATCTGCTCGCGGTTGGCATCGCTTATGTCATCGAGCATGAATGGTTCTACTGCCGATTTATATGTTCCGACCTTCACCACCTGCATCTTCACTCCTATCTTTTCGAGTATTTTCTTGTAGTACATGGTCTGTACTGCCATTCCCACCCATTCTACCATGCCTTCAGGGTTGATAACCACCGAGTCGGCTACCGATGAGAGGTAGTATGTGCCTTGTGTGTAGTTATCTCCATAGGCCAGTATGAACTTTCCCGATGTCTTGAAATCGAGCAGGGCGTTACGCAGTTCGGTAAGCAGTGCCGGTGTTGCTCCCGAGAAGTCGCCGCTTTCGATGTATATGCCTTTTATCTTGTCGTTTTCCTTTGCACTCTTTATGGCTGTTATCATGTCGTTGAGTCCTGGCATTACTTCGCCATTGCCGGTGAGTTGGTCTATAGGGTTCTGCTCGGTTGTATGGTCGGTCAGTGTCCCGTTGAGTTTGATTACCATCACCGAGTTGTCGGCAATCGACTCGGTCACTGCTCCCATCGATGCCATGCCGGCAAGTGTGAGTAATGAGAAGATGCTGATGACGATGCTTACGACGATGATACCTACGATTGTCGCAAGAGTATATTTTAAGAAGTCCTTCATTGTTGGTTTTTGGTTTTTGGTTTTTTGTTTTGAGTGTATTGAGGGTTGTGTGAGGGAAAGCCTCACGACAACATGGTATTACTTGTTCAGCCGCTTGTACTGTTCACATGCGGCAAGCAGCCATGCACCGGTTCCGAACGGATGTTCCGAGCGTGCGTCGGCAGTTCGTGTAGGGTCGGGTTTCTCGCCTATTGGCTGTACGTATCCTATTGAGCCGTCGGCCTGCAGTGCCTTGGTTGTGAGGTATTCCCACGCCTGGTCTATGGTTGTCTTGAACTCCGACTCTTTAAGCAGTCCGTTGTTCACTCCCCACAACATGCCGAAGGTGAAGAATGCCGTTCCGCTGGTTTCGTACCCCGGTGCATCCTCGGGGCACAGCATCGACCGTGTCCAGTAGCCTTCGGGCTGTTGGCATTTAGCCACGGCTTTTGCCATTTGCTGGAATCGCTGCACATAGAACGGGCGGTATTTGCTGTCTTTAGGCAGGTCCTGCAACACCTTGGCCAGTCCGGCCAGCACCCATCCGTCGCCGCGTGCCCAGAAACTTTTGCCTTCGTTGCATTTGGTCTTAACCTTTGGATAGACATACTTTCCGTCGCGATAGTAGAGGTGGTCGTCTTTGTCAAACAAGAGGTCGTCGGTCCACCGGTAGCACTCGTACTGTTTGTCGAGCAGTCGTTCGTCGTGTGTCACCGTATATAGTTTGGAGAATATCGGCATACCCATGTAGAGGGCATCGGCCCACCACCAGTAGTCGGCTTTGTCGGTCTTTGCCTGATACATCATCACCTCGAGTGTCCGTTGCAGTCGCTCGGCCCGATGTTCAATTTTGTACAGGTCGATGTACACCTGGAAACAAATCTGCCAGTCGGCAAAGAGCACGTGGTTCATGTCTTCGCCGTATGACAGGTATTCCCACTTCGACTTGTCGGTTTGTGTGGCACCCTTCCAGTTGTTGTATTCAGCCCAGGCCACAGCGTAGTCGAGGTATTGCTGACGGCCGGTGACCTCGTATGCAGCCTGGTTTCCGGTAAAGTAGGCGGCATTATCCCAAAAACCGCGGCACTGTGCCTTGTGGCGTGCCTGCCACGAGTCGTTCACTTTCTCTATCAAGCCCTTTACCTCGGAGGCTGTCTGGGCATAAGACATTGCTGCGACTATTAAAACTACAGCAAAACTAATAATTCTTTTCATAGCCTGAATTTTTATTTGCGACTACAAAAATACACACTATTTGCGATATGGCCAAATGTTTGGATATAAATATAAGGTGTGTCTTGTGCTTTTCACATTACACGTTGCCCGAATGCCCTCTGAACGTGGCACAAAACGGGTGCGCAGTCGCTGGGTCGTGAGTGCGCAGTCGCTGGGCCGTGAGTGCGCAGTCGCTGGGCCGTGAGTGCGCAGTCGCAGACGCATCAACATGTTCTGCCCCGATAAAATAGGTTGTGTGACGGTGAATTTTGTGGTATGCACCGATGGCTTTTGCACAAAAATTCGTAACTTTGCAGCATGAAAATATATTCAGACAGCGAATTGGCACAAATCATCGACCATCCGCTCTTCCACCTTGTATCGGCAACCGCCGACTCGATGGGATTGGAGTGTTACGTGGTTGGCGGTTTTGTGCGCGACCTCTTCCTCCAACGCAGCAGCAAAGACATCGACATCGTGGTGACGTCGTCGGGCACCGACCACGCCACCACCGGCAATACTCGCAACTCCATACGCCTGGCCGAGGCTCTTCAGCAGAAACTGGGCAGGCACACCCACCTGAGCGTGTTTAAGAACTTCGGCACGGCCCAGCTCAAGGCGGGCGGCTCGGAGATGGAATTTGTCGGTGCACGCCGCGAGAGCTACAGCCACGACTCGCGCAAGCCTGTGGTGGAAGACGGCACCATCGACGACGACCAGCGCCGCCGCGACTTCACCATCAACGCCATGGCCATAGGGCTCAACAGCAACGACTTCGGACACCTCATCGACCCGTTCGGCGGACTGTCCGACCTTGAAAACGGGATAATACGCACACCATGCGACCCCGACATCACATTCAGCGACGACCCACTGCGCATGATGCGCTGCATCAGGTTTGCCACACAGCTGGCATTCACCATTGAAGACAACACATTCGACGCCCTGACACGCAACAAAGAGCGCATCAACATCATATCGGGCGAACGCACCATCGACGAGCTGAACAAAATCATCATGTCGCCCACACCATCGCGCGGATTCATCGACCTGGAACGATGCGGACTGCTGGAAATCATCTTCCCCGAACTGTATGCCCTCGAAGGAGTGGAGACACGTCAGGGTCGCGGACATAAAGACAACTTCTACCACACACTCGAGGTGCTCGACAACGTGGCCGCCTCGGGCGGCGACCTGTGGCTGCGCTGGGCAGCGCTGCTGCACGATATAGGCAAGCCACGCAGCAAACGGTGGGACCCACTGGCCGGATGGACATTCCACAACCACAACAACATAGGAGCGAAGATGGTGCCACAGATATTCCGCCGCATGAAACTGCCGATGGACGAGAGAATGAAATATGTGGAAAAACTGGTAGAACTGCACATGCGCCCCATAGCCATTGCCGACGACGAAGTGACCGACTCGGCAGTGCGCCGCCTGCTGTTTGAAGCCGGCGACGACATCGACAACCTCATGCTACTCTGCCATGCCGACATAACATCGAAGAACGAAAGCCGCCGACAGATGTTCCACCAAAACTTCAAGCTGGTGAAGGAAAAACTGGTGGCGATAGAAGAGAAAGACCGCATACGGAACATGAAACTGGCCGTAGATGGCGACGAAATCATGCAGATGTTCAACCTCACCCCAAGCCGAGAAGTGGGACAACTGAAAAATGCGATGAAAGAAGCCATACTCGACGGCATCATCCCCAACGAACACGATGCCTGCACAGAGTTCCTGCGCCAGGAATACCAAAAGATGAAGTAACCCCGCCCCGCCAGTCATGCTCATATACCTCATCGCATATTTCCTGCTGCTCTACATTGTTTCGCGCCTTGCCGGACACAACGGCAACGACGCCTTCTTCCGCGGCAACCGACGCTCACCGTGGCCTGTGGTGGCATTCGGCATGATTGGAGCCAGCATCAGCGGAGTATCATTCATAGGAGTGCCGGGATGGGTAATGACCACCGGCATGACATACCTGCAGATGTGCCTCGGATTCATCGTGGGATACATCATCGTAGCCTTCGTGCTGCTACCCATATACTACCGCTACCAACTCACATCAATCTACACCTACCTCAACCACCGGTTCGGAATCACCAGCTACACCACCGGGGCAACACTCTTCATCATATCGAAGATGTTGGGAGCCGCAGCCAAATTCTATGTCGTAGTACAGATACTGCAGACATACATTGCCGACTCCTACGGACTGCCATATCCCGCCACCGCCGCCATAGCACTACTGTTCATCTGGCTCTACACACGACGCAGCGGCATACGTGCATTGGTATGGACCGACGCCCTGCAGACACTCATACTGCTCGTTGCACTGATAATGATAATCGCCACAACATGCTCAATGCTACATCTGAGCCCCGCCGATGCAATACGCGCCGTGGCAGCCGACCCACAGGCACACATATTCGAGCTTGACGACCCACAATCGCGACAATACTTCTGGAAACAATTCCTCAGCGGAGTATTCGTAGTGATAGTGATGACCGGACTCGACCAAGACATGATGCAGAAAAACCTTACATGCAAAAGCCTGAAAGCAGCCCAATGCGACATGTCGGCCTACGGCATCATGTTTGTTCCAGTCAATCTGCTGTTCCTCTCGCTCGGCATCCTGCTCACCATGCTCTATGCCCGGCAAGGCATCGCACTGCCCGACAGAGGCGACTCACTGCTCACCGGCATCATACACACGGGCATTATGGGACAGGGCGTACTCATCTGCTTCCTCATAGGCATGGTGGCCAGCACCTTCTCGAGTGCCGACTCGGCTCTGACAGCAATCACCACATCGGTGTGTATCGATATACTGCGCCGCGACGACGACGAACACCTGCGACAACGCATACACATAGCCGTCATGATCGTGTTCCTAATCTGCACACTGGCATTCCACCACATGGGCAGCGGCAGTGTCATGGACCTCATCTACACCCTCGTGAGCTATACATACGGCCCGCTACTCGGACTCTTTGCCTTTGCCATACTCACAAAACGAACACCTACAGCACATGCCATACCACCAGTCTGCATCATGGCACCTGCCGTGTGCTACCTCATCGACCGCACGACATTCAACTTCACAGGATACCGGTTCGGCTACGAAATGCTTATGTTCAACGGCATGCTCACATTTGCAGGATTGTGGATATTCAGTAAAAAGAGAGAAAGAAAAGATATTCAGAAATGAGAATACGCCACCAGACGGGGCCTAAAAAGAAAAAGCCACTGCTCAAATAGGCAACTCCACCCTGAACGTAGTACCACGGCCCAACTCCGACGACTTCACATATATGCGTCCCTTGTGATATTGCTCGACAATGCGCTTGGCAAGCGACAGGCCCAGCCCCCACCCCCGTTGCTTGGTTGTGAATCCGGGTTTGAACACAGAATTAAAATGCGACTTCTGTATGCCCTTACCCGTGTCGTGCACTTCCAATATGATATTATGGGGTGACGTGTCGAGGGTTATGTCAATACGTCCCGAACCATTCATGGCATCCACGGCATTCTTACACAGATTTTCCAACACCCACTCGAAAAGCGGCGCCACCATCATGGCCTCAACATGAGTATCGGGCATGTGGGTCTGTATCTGCACCTTGCTGGATGTACGGTGGTCCATGTATTCCACCACACGCTGTATCAATTCGGTCACATCAGCAGGCTTGGGTTCGGGAATAGAACCTATCTTAGAGAATCGCTCCGCTATACGCTCCAACCTGCGCACATCCTTCTCCATCTCAGGCAACATAGGGTCGTCGGGATAAGTATCGCGTATGACTTCAGTCCATGCCATGAGCGAACTGATTGGTGTACCGAGCTGATGTGCCGTCTCCTTAGACAAACCTACCCACACACGATTCTGCTCGGCACGCATCGACGAGAACAAAGCGAACAGGGCTACCAGCACAAAAATGACCACCACGCCCAACTGTACGTATGGATAAACAGCCAGACGCTTGAGCATGAGCGACTCATCGTAACACACATCGATATAGTCACCTTGCGTTTCCAGGTTGATACGGATAATCCGACCGGCATCGCGCATAGCATGAGCCATCTGGCGGATTGCGGCTACCGAGTCGGCCGAGGCATCAAACTTGCGTCCAAGGTTGCGCGATGTCTGCACCGAGTCATCCTGGTCGAGCACTACCACTGGAATCGTATTATTCCCGTTCAGAACCTTCAGCACCAGGTTGATGTCGGTGTTTTCATCTGCCTGATTGAGCGACGACATTGCCTCGGCCCACACCTCCATCTTTGTCAGCTCCTCCTTCTTGAGGTCGCGGCTCAGATATGCTGATGTAAGCAACGATGCGATGGCAATGATGATTGCCACCACAATGAGCAGTATCTTCAGGTTACGTATGCGGTCGAACCAAATTACCATGTGCAGTACTCAATTTATCCATATAACGCACAAACCGCACTTTTTATTGCAACGCAAGACATGTTTTCTGTTTTTTATTCGTAACTTTGCCGACACAGTCTCAGGCTTCATCCATATGAGACCTGCCGTTTATATCATCACATGTCACTATGATGCAGAGTTTCGGCCAATGGCTACAAGAGCAGCTGAAGGTTAAGACACAGAAGATATCGGTCAACGCCGGCTTCACTTGTCCCAACCGCGACGGGCGTGTTGGGGTTGGTGGATGCACCTTCTGCAACAATCAGACATTCAATCCCGACTATTGTCAACCGTCGAAGAGTATTGCCCTGCAGTTGGAGGAAGGCAAGCAGTTCTTCGCCCGCAAATATCCCGACATGCACTATCTGGCATACTTCCAGGCATATACCAACACCTATGCCGACCTGCCGACCATCAAGAGCAAGTATGAAGAGGCTCTCGGTGTCGATGGTGTGGTAGGGCTGGTGGTCGGTACACGCCCCGATTGCATTGACGCGCCGCTGCTCGACTACCTTGCCGACCTCTCGCAACGCACTTTTCTCATTGTGGAATATGGTGTGGAGAGCATCTACAACCGTACCCTACGTCGCATCAACCGCGGACATACATGGGAGGTGAGCCGCGATGCCATCTGCCTCACGGCATCACGAGGAATACATGTAGGTGCACATATCATACTGGGACTTCCGGGCGAGAGCCGCTCAGACATGCTCCACGAGGCCGACGTGCTTTCACAACTGCCATTGAAGATACTCAAACTGCACCAGCTTCAGCTCATCAAGGGTACGGTCATGGCCGATGAATATATGCAACATCCCGATGATTTCATTCGCTTCACACCCGACGGATATGCACGTCTCGCTGCACAATTCATCAGCCGCAGCCGCCCCGACATCATTTTCGACCGCTTCGTAAGCCAGTCGCCTCCACAACTGCTCGCTCAACCCGGATGGGGTCTCAAAAACCACGAGTTCACCGAACTTGTGAAAAAAGAACTGGGCAGAATCAACTTTCGTTTATGACGTAGAACATTGGGTGCGAAATGGATATTTTTCTCATCAATAGTTTGGATTTTATGGAAATTTGATGTAACTTTGCACACTGAATGACCGATGGGCATCGGTGACCGACATACAGAGATGGGTCAGAATGAATATACAATCAATGTAGGCGGCAGGCTGATGGAGCTAGGTTCGCCTGTGGTTATGGGTATCATTAACGTGACGCCCGATTCGTTCCATGTGAGCATCGACCCGAGCAGTGCAGATGCTGAGTCGCTGGTTGCCGTTGAGGTGAGAAGGATGCTGGCCGACGGTGCCCGGATGATTGATGTAGGAGGCTGCTCCACACGTCCCGGCAGCGAGCCGGTCGGCGCCGATGAAGAATGGGGCCGTCTGGATATGGCCCTGAGAGTGATACGTCGTATCTCGAGTGAGGTTGTGGTGTCGGTCGATACGTTCAGGCCACTCATTGCCGGGCGCTGTATCGACGAGTATGGAACTGACATCATTAACGACGTGTCGGGCGGATGCGATGACATGTACGACCTCGTCAGCCGAAAGGGTGTCCCATACATACTTACATTCAACGAGACACGCCGTAACGGCATGACGGTATGCCAACAGGCACTCATGTTTTTTTCCAAGCACATACAACAGCTGCGCGACCGTGGCCAGCACGACATCATCCTCGACCCCGGCTTCGGTTTCAACAAGACCCTCAGCGAAAACTTCGAGTTGCTGCATTCGCTTGACGAGTTTCACGTTTTTGGCCTGCCATTACTCGTAGGGGTGTCACACAAACGTATGGCATATCAGCCGCTCGGCATCACTCACGACCAGGCGGCCAACGGCACCACGGTGTTAAACACCATTGCATTGACAAACGGGGCCGACATACTGCGTGTACACGATGTAAGGAACGCGGCCGAGTGCATCAAGTTATGGAACAAAACATACCGCGATGTGTCGGAAGACAGAAAGAGAAGGGCTGCGGCCTGCAATAAATCAACAACGACTGACAACGAATGAGCAGCGAATGATAGATTTCGGTATAAAAGACATAATCGACATAGTATGTGTGGCATTGCTGCTGTACTATGTGTATAAGCTGATGAAGGAATCGGGGTCGCTCAATATCTTCTACGGCATCCTGGTGTTTATGGTTGCATGGATTCTTGTGTCGCAGGTGTTTGAAATGAAGCTGCTGCGTTCCATATTCGACAAGCTGATGAGTGTAGGAGTCTTAGCCCTCATCATCTTGTTTCAAGAAGAGATACGCCGTTTTTTCCTCACCCTCGGTTCGCAACGCAAACTGGGATTCATCATACGCTTTTTTATAAAGTCCAACCGCCGTCGCACACGCAACCGGCATGAGGAAAATCCTGCAGTGATGAAGATAGTGCGTGCCTGTGAGCAGATGAGCAAGAACAAGGTGGGCGCCCTCATTATCATCGAACACAACATGTCGCTCACCGATATTGTCAACTCGGGCGAGAAGGTGGATGCCATCATCAGTACGCCACTTATTCAGAACATATTCTTCAAAAACAGTCCGCTGCACGACGGAGCGATGATAGTGAGTCGCGACCGCATTACAGCCGCAGGCTGCATACTTCCGGTGTCGCACGACATGAATATACCAAAGGGTCTGGGCTTGCGCCATCGGGCTGCATTGGGCATCAGTCAGCAAAGCGATGCACTGGCGGTGGTAGTGTCGGAAGAAAACGGAGCGATTTCGACCGCACGACGCGGCGAACTGCTACACAGAGTGGCCAGCGAAGACCTCGAACGTCAGATTGCAGAGGTGATGTGACAGCCCCCAAAAAATGAAATCCAAGACAAGACTGCAAAACCATAACTATACTGTAACGATGAGACGTACCGTATTATTAACCCTATTGACAATCTCTTCATTCGGTGCTGCTGCAAAGAAGGCCAAACTGCCTACACGCACAGAAGTGCTGACCGCAATGGAACTGGCCAACCACCATTTTACCAATAAATATCCCGATGCCGGAGCACCTACGTTTGTGAAACGTATGCGCCCCAGCAACCTGTGGACTCGCGGTGTCTATTTCGAAGGACTCGTGGCACTGACCGACATCGAACGTACTGCCAACCCTACCCTGTACGAAAGCAACAGCCAATATCTCTGCGATTGGGCCTCGTTCCACAAATGGATGCCACGCAACGGAGTCAAGACACGCGATGCCGACGACTATTGCTGCTGCCAGGCTTATCTGGCCATGTATCTCAACAAACAGGCTACCGACTATTCCCCCACCAAAGAATGTATGGACAACCTGCTGACCACCTCCGAGAGCCTGCACGACTGGACCTGGATTGACGCCATACAAATGGGGCTGCCGGTACTCACCAAGCTGTCGTTGGTGGTGCAGAAGGAGGGCGATGCCGGCTTTGCCCGCTATGCCGAACACGGATGGAAGATGTATGAGTGGACTCGCAACACACTTGCCGGCGGGCTGTTCAACAGAAGTGAGGGACTGTGGTGGCGCGATAAAGACTTCACTCCACCCTATCAAGAGCCCAACGGACGCAACTGCTACTGGAGCCGCGGAAACGGATGGGTATATGCAGCACTCGTGCGCGCCATGCAAGACATCATCGACATGCCCGGATACGACTCGCACCTTGCACAGTACCGGGCCGACTACATGCTCATGACACATGCCCTCGTCGAGTGTCAGCGCAAAGACCACTTCTGGAATGTAAGCCTGCACGACGAGTCAGACTACGGAGGCAAGGAACTCACCGGCACAGCCCTGTTCACCTACGGCATGGCCTGGGGCATCCGACATGGATGGCTCGACAAGAAGACCTACACACCGATAGTGGCCGACACATGGAAAGCCATGGTGGGCGAATGCCTGCACGACGATGGCTTTCTGGGTTTCGTGCAAGGCACAGGCAAGCAGCCGGGCGACTCACAACCGGTGGGCTACGATCAAGAACCCGACTTCGACGACTTCGGACTCGGATGCTTCCTGCTGGCTGGCAGCGAAGTATATGCGCTATGCAAATAGAATGAGCCTGCACAGTCCGGAAAACTGAGGCACACCCATAGGCCGGTCCGACCGATGCCTACGGGCCGGTGAAGCCGGGGGGCGCAGGCGATAAGGAACAAATGCACAATATGAAGAACTATCTGCTATCAATCATCAATTGTCAGTTGGCGATAGCAACGATGCTGTTGCTCCCCTCGTGCAACTCCGACACATCATCGAAGAACGCCGGTCGCCGTGCAGGCACCACCACCGACAGCGCCCCCTACGAGCTTCTATTGGTGGCCGACAAAGACTGGCTCCAGACATCCGACGGTTCGGTGCTGCTCGACGTGGTGAACACCGAGATACCGGGGTTGCCCGCTCCGGAACCCAACTTCAAGATAATCAGCATCAATCCATCAGCATTCAGCAAGACGTTCCAGGGATTTGCCAATATGGTGATTGCCGACATCGGGCCGCAATATACCCAAGGCGAACTGCATACCCGCCACGACCTCTATGCACATCCACAAACCATAATCTATCTCACCGCACCCAACGGCCGCGAACTGGCCAAACTGGCCATGGACCGCCAAGACCAGATTATCAGCACACTGCTCGATGCAGAACTCACCCGCGAGCGCAACCTGCTCAGACTGAGACACAGCGACGCGGTGTTCAACCAGGCAAAACAGCAATTCGGATACACACTGCTCGCACCCGCCAGCATCGATGCAGTGAAAGTAGGCGAAGACTTCATGTGGGCATCGTCCGACACCGAAGACAACCGTCTCAACATCTGCCTCTACACCATACCCTTTGCAGGAGGCGAGTTCGGAGCCGAGGCATTCATCGCAGTGCGCGACTCGGTTATGAAAATCAACATCGAAGGCGAACGACAAGGACAATACATGAGCACCAACGCCGCAACCGTCCTCTTCGATGTCACCAACGTGGATGGCAAGACGCTACTCGTTGCACGAGGCCTCTGGGAGATGGTGGGCGACATGATGGGCGGTCCGTTTGTGTCGTACATATACTTCGACGAGCCACATCAGAAACTTGTGTTTACAGAAGGCTTCGTCTATGCTCCCGAAAAGAAAAAGCGCGCCTACATACACGAACTCGAAGCAGCCATACAGACACTCCAACTGACCCACTGACCACACAGACACCCCCACAATCAATTCTGCCCGAATACACATATACAAGATAAGACGAAATGCCCAACGACATCATAACAACAATCAACGACGCGCTATGGACCTACCTGCTTGTCGGGGTTCTCGTGCTGTGCGGACTTTGGTTTACGGTGCGGACACATGGCGTCCAGTTCCGCATGGTCGGCGAAATGATACACCTGCTTGGCGAGGGGCTTGGTGGAAAGAAAAAGAAATCACACATATCGTCTTTCGAAGCCTTCGCCGTGTCTGTAGCCACGCGTGTGGGTACAGGAAACCTGGCCGGGGTAGCCACAGCAATAGCAATAGGCGGTCCGGGAGCAGTGTTCTGGATGTGGGTCATCGCACTCATCGGTGCAGCCACAGCATTCGTCGAATCCACACTCGGACAACTATATAAGCAACGACACGACGAGTCGTTCATAGGCGGACCTGCATACTACATACGCCACGGACTTCACTGCCGCTGGATGTCAATACTCTTTGCTGTGCTCATCACCATCACGTTCGGCTTGTCCTACAACTCAATACAGAGCAACACCATCTGCAACGCCATGCAGACAGCCTTCGGATGGAATCCACTGTGGGTGGGTATTGGCATTACAGCCGTTGCACTGTTCATAGTCTTCGGCGGAATACACCGCATTGCACGTGTCAGCTCGGTACTCGTTCCGATAATGGCTATAGGCTATTTCATACTGGCCGTAGTGATAATCGTGATGAACATTGGCGAGATACCCCATGTCATGAAAGTCATCGTCAGCAACGCCTTCGGCTTTGAGCAGGTGGCAGGCGGCGGACTGGGAGCCACACTGATGAACGGAGTGAAACGCGGACTGTTCAGCAACGAGGCAGGCGAAGGCAGCGCACCAAACGTGGCAGCCACTGCCACCACATCACACCCAGTGAAACAAGGACTGATTCAGGCGCTCGGTGTGTTCACCGACACCCTGCTCGTGTGTTCATGCACCGCATTCATCATCCTGATAAGCGGACTCTACACCACCCCTGAACTCACAGGCATAGCACTCACACAAGAGGCACTGCAGAGCGAAATAGGAGCAGCAGGACCGGTGTTCATCGCCATTGCCATATTCCTGTTCGCATTCTCAAGCATCATCGGAAACTACTACTACGGAGAGGCCAACATCCGGTTCATGACATCAAGCCGCAGCGTGATGACTGCATACCGTCTGCTGTCGGGAGGAGTGCTAATCATGTTCGGAGCAATGGTCAGCCTCGAACTCGTGTGGAATGTAGGCGACCTGTGCATGGCCCTCCTCACAGCATGTAACCTCGTGGCCATCGTGGCACTGGGCAAATACGCATTCCGACTGCTCGACGACTACCGCCGGCAACGACGACAAGGCATCAAAAGCCCTGAATTCCACCGCAGCCAACTGCCCGAGATTGAAAACGACATAGAATGTTGGGAATAAAAACCCAAGAACCTAAACCTACGCAGATGAAAAAGAGAAGAATCTGACAAACCGTCATCACAATAGTTGCCTGCACAGCTGTGCTTACCGCAATCCTACTCTCACGGCAAGCCGATGACAAAACACCCCACAGGCTGGCACCCGACAAAGCCGTACCACAACCACTCGACTACACTGACTCGACACCATCACCGTCACCCCTTTCAACCACACACCATGTACTGGTCGTAAGCGGATACAGCGGCGATGAATACCGCCCATATCGCGGATTTACCAATGTGGGCGACATACACAACTGCGAACCATGGCTATACAGCGAATGCCTGAAAAAAAACATGAAGGTGTGAAGTCGCGAATGGCGCAAGGCAAAAATATAAGAACGGCGAAACAAAACTAGTAGCATCTTTGCAGACGTAAAACAATATATATGCTATGGAAGATTTGGTACTAACAATTCCAATTAAGGATTATGAAAATACTCTTTGATTTCAACCTTTGGATTTCATTCGACCGACCTTGGACAGCATGCAGGTATTACAATACTGAAATACACCGAACTATTAGATAAGCTTGCACGACTGAATACCTAAAGATATAAGCATTAGACTATATTGCTGAAAACTTTTAATGAATTTTCATATCATATTAGACTATAATAACATCATTAAAAACCAAATGCGGAGCCGCACCCCAGCGACTCCGCATCTGTTTATACCCCAACCACCATCCTAATGCTTCTGCATTTTGTCATGTCTGTCATTCGTTTTGTTGCACTGATGTAAAAAAAAATATCACAGTGAAAATAAAACACTAAAATGTTTCGTCAAGTCGAAACAAAGCATTACCTTTGTACCGAAATCATAATAAGTATGGCAAATCATTACCCGAAAGTAGTATACATGGATGAAGCCCTTTCATTCATTGAAAGTCTGCCAAGAGCAGCGGGTGACAAGATATTAGAGACTGTCCACCGCATAGAGTTAGGCGAGCGCAATGCACACCTGTTCTCTAAGCTGGAGGGAACTGAGATTTGGGAATTTCGCACTCTATACAACAAAACGAAATATCGTCTCTTCGCTTTCTGGGACACACAATCAGAAACGCTAGTAATCGCCACACATGGCATTGTCAAGAAAACACAGAAAACGCTGAAAAAAGAGATTTCCAAAGCAGAGAGAATAAGGCAAGAATATTTTAACGCTAAACAAAGATAGACATGGAACAAGTTGGGAAATATAAACTATATAGTTCAGACGAAGTGCTGGATAAACATTTCGGAAAGGTCGGAACTCCTCGCCGTGATGAATTTGAACGCAGTGTCGCCGCATCGGTTCATGCTTATGAATTGGGTGAAGCAATCAAAAAAGCTCGTATACAACAAAACCTTACGCAACAAGAACTGGGTGAACGGATCGGTGTACAGCGTGCCCAAATCTCACGGTTGGAAAAAGGATATAGCATAAGCATCCCAACTATGAGTCGCGTATTTCAGGCCTTAGGTGTTGCGACCGCCACACTTGACCTTGGTACAATAGGCAAGGTTGCCCTGTGGTAGTTTTTTGTATTCTGCACGCAGTGTTGCCGCATCGGACATCGGCAACCTGTTATATTAGATGTCCAATCAATTATAAACTGCTAAATATACGCTTCAGGCCTGCGCCACAACAGTGCAGTCCTGAGGCGTATAATTGCAATGAACACATCAATGCTTCTGCATATAATTACTCGTATTTGGTAGCCACTGGATATGTAATACCTCCAGTCTTTACTCTTATCTGGACGGCAGTTGGAGCATCATAAACAGGACCCAACATGCTCACGAGTTTTGCGAATTCCGCTTTATCGGAATCATCTGCTTTTCCGTCTACTATACGTTCAAGCAAATTGTTAGCCACTTCAAGCCCTGATAACTGGACACCTCCTTCATCGTTTCCAGTATCATAATGAACTTGTCCATAGACCATGCAAAAAGGAATGAGCCCGCTATAACTTGGACCGGTACTAATTTTTGTGGACTTGCAGTATATTCCAATATAGCCCTTTTCTGTAAGTGGACAAGTGATAATCTCATAAGTAAATTCCTCCTGCGGATAGTTTTCCTCTAACGTAGAACTGAAGTTGACCCTCCACTGATAGTTAACATCATCGGGAGTGATTGATACACTTACGTATCGCTTCACGTCATCCAAGCTTAATCCGTCTGTCGTTACTTCTTGTATATCACCAGTGCTTACATAGCCATTTGCCTTGACATATAGACAATAGTAGTATTTAGTACCAGGCTGCAAGCCTACAACATTATATTGCTCAAGATAATTCCTCCAATATGGACGCAGAAAGTTTACGCCATCTGTCTGCATTAACAGATAGCCATATTGATTCTTAATCCATCCAGATTCGTCACTTGCTACGGCTTCCCATTTAGCATCACTCAATAATAAGCGCAGGGAATCGGCAGTAAGTTTATCAGGGTCGGTGGAGTATACAAGACCCACACTTCGGCTACTCAACCAATTTGTCCTTGCTTGCTTTATGCTTACGTAAAAATAGGTTTTACCTATGCTGAATGGTTCTTCTAATTCCAGTGGCAGTTCTTTTATACTCTCCTCCAGCGATGGCATCAGCTGTGAACGTGACACCTCATATTGTCTCACTGAGCCTGTAAGCATTACTGCACGCCAATAAAGCGTGCTTCCTGTCTCCGCCCACGTGGTCACAGTGAATTTATTGTCCGCATCAAGCGACTCGGCATAAATACAGCGTGCATTATTAAAGTCAGCATTGTCGGCTACCTCTATTCCAAAATAGACACTATTTCCTAACAGAACTTTCATTTCGGTTGGAAGGTTGGCGTAGCCGTATAAAGTCACGTAGAACCGGTCGGGATAGAAACCACTCAGTTTTTCTCCACTATACTCGCTGTATGTCCATGATAAATCTTCGGCATACCCAAGCGTCGTGTTTGAGATGCCGCCGGTAACAAACAACTTGTTTGTATCGTTTTTTACCGTTTCATAAAGTCCGTTCCCACCATCACTATCTTCATCTCCACCTGAGACCATATAATCATATATAGCAAGCACGTCTTGGGTATCTACCTTGCCGTCGCCATTTACATCTTGAGGCCGTCGATTTGTAGCGCTATAGTTAGAAGAACTCTGTGCGAAGAGGCTGTTGATGCCAAGCGCGAGGATGAGTACAAGAGAGATTAATCGTTTCATATTCTTATCTTTCTACCTTACAGGCTCAGAAGGCGAGGTTAAAATGTTTGTATTAAGTTTCTATGTTAGGCATAAAAGAAAGGTGTGAGCCTGAAATGCCCATTCTCTAGTGGTCGGTCCTGAACTTACCTGTACAGAAAGAATAGATGTAATGGCTCACACCTCTGATGTATATGGGTACAGCATGGGCTGTGAGCTCATAATACTATCAGAGGAGAGCGAGTTACGTTCTTTTCTTCTGTACGACAGGTTCGTACAACTAATTCCTAATTTTCGAATTGTTCAGGTTCACCACTAGGAAATAAAGCGTACACGCTTCCTAATATGTCGGCCAGATGTCGGGCTGACCCCCGCATGACGGGGTGCGATGGTGCACCTCTTCATGAATTCGATGGCAAAGATAGGGGAAAATATAATAATGATGAAACTTTTCTTAATTTTTTCATATTTTCATTATATCATTTATTTCATTTCTCCATTATTCTTTCGTTGTTTCACACAAAACTCGTATCTTTGCAGCTCAAATCAGCTGCAAAGATACACCACCTGTGTCTCTTGGGCAAAGCAAATAATTACTTTAACAAATGAAATGTGCAACAGATTAATTTATCAAAGGTGTGGGTGGACGAAGCGAATGTAGTTTCATTTGTCTTCTAACTCCATGAGCGCAGCAAAAGCCACCCTCTCCTTCGGGGAGGGGCTGGGGGTGGGGCTTCCTTTTATCTCCCGATAACTACTAAACAGATAGGAATATGACACAGACTGAACAACTATACGCGCTTTTCGTGGCGCATCCGGTGGTCACGACCGACAGCCGCGACTGCCCCGAGGGCTCGATATTCTTCGCACTGAAAGGCGAGACATTCGACGGCAACCGGTATGCACGGGCTGCTCTGGAGGCGGGGTGCAGCTTTGCAGTAGTAGATAATCCCGAGTATGCAGAGGAGGGCAATCCGCATATCGTATTGGTAGATGACTGCCTCACGGCTCTTCAGGACCTGGCACGCTGTCACCGCCGCAAGCTGGGCATCCAGGTCATCGGCATCACCGGTACCAACGGTAAGACCACAACCAAGGAACTGACGGCTGCCGTATTGGCAAAGAGGTACAACGTGCTCTGCACTCAGGGCAACCTCAACAACCACATAGGTGTGCCGAAGACCTTGCTCCGACTCACTCATCAGCACCAGGTTGCAGTGATTGAGATGGGTGCCAACCACCCGGGCGAGATTAAGACCCTTGCTGATATCGTGGAACCCGACTACGGACTCATCACCACCGTCGGCACTGCACACCTGCAGGGCTTCGGGTCGGTCGAGGGGGTGTTGCACGCCAAGGGCGAGCTCTACGACTACCTGCGTCTGCACGGCGGACATGCCTTCGTGGATGTGACCAACGAACTCCTCATGAACATCGGGGCGGAGCTGCAGATGATTCCATACGGCAACGAGGGTACGGTCGGGTCGGCCGACCCGTATCTGGACGTCTGTTACGAGGGACGCACCATCAAGACACAACTCATAGGCGACTACAACAGGATAAACGTGTTGGCAGCACTGGCTGTGGGCAGGCATTTCGGTGTTGAACCCGACGATATGGTTGACGCCATCGAGGCCTACACCCCGTCGATGGGACGTTCGCAACTCGTGAAGACCGAACATAACACCCTCATCGTCGATGCCTACAATGCCAACCCTACAAGCATGAAGGCTGCGCTCGACAACTTCCGACACCTCAACCTAAAGAACAAGATGGCGATACTGGGCGACATGGGTGAACTGGGTGAAGAGAGTCGCAGGCTGCACGGCAAGGTATTGCAGAAGGTCTATGAATGTGCGTTCCCTATGGTATGGCTCGTAGGCAACGAGTTCCGTGAGGCGGCTAAGGACCTGCCCGACTATTCGGCCAACATCCTTTTCTTTGCCGATGTAGATGAAGTCAAGGCCGCTCTTGCTGCCAGCCCGGTGGAGGGACGGACGATTCTTATCAAGGCATCAAACTCAATGAGGCTGCATACACTGCCGGAGGAACTGTAAGGTGTGGCAGAGTAATCGGAATATCTGTGGTCGCTATATCTTTTGAACACGGATGGAGCGGATGGAGCGGATTGTTTATATGTGTGAATCCGAAATATCTGTGGTCGCTTTATCTTTCGAACACGGATGGAGCGGATGGAGCGGATTGTTTATATGTGTGAATCCGGAATATCTGTGGTCGCTATATCTTTTGAACACGGATTGTATCGAGGAAAGACTGCCGATTGCTATTTCGACACGACCAAATACAGCCATGTAAATGGTACATACCCACTCTTTCTTCATTTTTTTCACTCATTCGTTCCTTCGTTTCTATAATAATTCGTATATTTGCACCGAGATTCCAATACGACATCATGCGCTTGTGGTGGAATTGGTAGACACGCCAGACTTAGGATCTGGTGCTTTACAGCGTGTAGGTTCGAGTCCTATCAGGCGTACAAGAAAGTCCCAAAGCTTTGAAACATAGCTTCGGGACTTCAATTATATTATACAAGTTTCGCATGTATATGTTTCACATACAGATACGCTCCTACGGTATTTCATACCTCCGTCGGTATGACTTCGGGGTGGAATGTTTTCGTTAAGCCAGAAGGGCAAAGTGCTTGCATTTTGCCCCCGCGAGGAAACGTCTGAATTTATTCGAATGTTTTCGTTAAGCCAGAAGGGCAAAGTGCTTGCATTTTGCCCCCCGCGAGGAAACATCTGAATTTATTCGAATGTTTTCGTTGAGCCAGAAGGGCAAAGTGCTTGCATTTTGCCTTGGCAAGGAAACGTCTGAATTTATTCGAATGTTTGTGCTATGCACCCCCTGCTGCCCATCCGGCAACCTCCCCGCCCTGTCATACCGACGGAGCGGAGCGCAGGAGTGTATCTGATATGTAACCGAAACATAGTACGAAACTTTACATACGAAACTTGTATTATATTATTTGTTTTCCTGGTCGATAACTGGAATCTGTAAGTCAAGATTCTGCCGCCCGGCAAAGATATGCGGCGACATGATTTCCACTCCTGCCTTATGGAACGAGTCGAGAATATTCTGATGCAGTGTAGAGTAGATGTCCGACAGGGCTTCGGCTTTGCGTGTATAGGCATTTATCTCGTATTCCACATAGAAGTCGTCGAGTGCCGTGATACGCACGTATGGTTCTGGTTTTTTTTGAAGTCCCGGTGTCTTGTCGGCCGCCTCGATGAGCAACGCACGTATATCAGACCATTTCATGTCGTAGCCGATTGTGACTTTCGTATGGACGATGACTCCGAAGTTGTGTGCAGCAAAGGAGAAATTAGAAGTCTGAGAGCTGAGCAGTGTTGAGTTTGGGATTGTGATGACTTCGTTCTTACGTGTACGCAGCCGGGTTACGAGCACCGTTTTTTCTATCACAAACCCTTCAGTGTCGCCATAGCGTATGAAATCGCCCTTATGGAATGGGCGCATATAGGTAATTACCATGCCTGCGATGATGTTGCCGATGATGGATGATGAACCCAGCGATATGATGAGTCCGATAAATACCGACACACCCTCGAACACCTTCGAGTCGGAGCCTGGCAGCAGGGGCCATATCATGACGAACATGAACGAGTAGCACAGCAAGCGTATGATGTAGAATGTAGGTTGAGCCCAATCGGTGTAGAATCCGTTTATCTTGAGACGTCCCGACCCTATCTCGGCGGCCAGATATCGCAGGGCCTTGACCGTATATCGGAAGCATAGCACGATGATTACTATCTTGAAAAGGTTTGGAACAAATCCTACGACTGATGTCATAATGTCCTTAAGCGGATTCCATACATAGCCGAGCAGGGTGTATGTGAGTGCCTTGGTTTCGGGGAAGACCGAGAAGAGCAGCGGTATGCTGATGATGAATTGCGTGATGATAACCAGCAGGCGCAGCAGGCGCAGTGCAGCAAGGAAGAGTATGCCTTGACGGTGGGGTGGCAGTATTTCGTAGGTCTTGATGCTCAGTGGTTGCGTGATGCGCAGCAAGCGACGAACCAACCTCAGACGCCAATGCCGGTAGAGCCAGTTGGTGAGCCATATGAGGAGGGCCTGTACCACGATGATTGTCAGCACGAAGACAAGTCCGATGAGTTTCTGGCGCAATCCGAATTCGTCGTGCAACTGTTGTACCTTATCACGTATGATGTCGCTGTATCGCTGTGCCAGATCCTGCCGTGAGGTGTTTTGCCACAAGGCATCGGTGTCGGTGATGCTGAGTACCACATCGTCGGTCACCATGATGTCGGTAGAATATTCGCTGTCGAACACATAGACCGAATCGACGAGTAGTGTTATGCGCTTGCCGTAACTCAGTATTTTGTCGCGTGCATACTCTACACGTTGCTCGGGCAGTGTTCCACCCTTGCGAGCGTAGATTACGAACAAGGTATCATCGTCGATTATGAGTGGCGTCCCTGTTGTAATACTGCGCAGTGAGTCAATCCGCGCTACCCTGTTCGCCTGCTGTATTGAGTCTTCGCGCGCACTTTGTCCACTCTTGTCGAGTTGCTCTTGCATAATGATGCGTTGCAGTTCCAACTCTTGTACCTGGCTTTGCAGTACCCTCACGAGCGAGTCGGCAGCCAGAGCGACCGAGTCGGCCGTTTCCTTCTCCTGTGCTGTAGCCGTCGCTGCAAACATCATGAGGAGACTCAATATACAAATCCGTGTGTTCATATGAATGTTATCTTTCGTTTGACCTGATATGTATCTTGCAGTCGGCTGGGGCCTTTATGTTTTGATCTATGATAATCCGACCGATGCTGTCCGCCTCGATGCGTCCTGTACGTGGGTTTTTCACGCTGGTTATGTGTCCTTTCACATCGGCATGGAGTTCGCTGTATTCAAATGCCAGGTCTGCGTCGGAGCCGAATGTACAGTTTTCAAGCGTCAGGTTATGAGCATAGCATAGTGGTTGTGTGCCTTCGATGTGGCAGTTCACGAGTCGCAGGTTGCGGCTGTGCCATCCCAGATACTCGCCATTGATGGTCGAGTCTTTCACTGTCACGTTTTCTGTGTTCCAGAAAGCATCCTTGGTGTTAAGCGTCGAGTTGGTGATGACAATGTTTTTTGCATACTGGAAAGAATAGTTGCCGTTGAGGGTGAAGTTATTGATTTCGATGTCCTGACAGTGCATGAAGATATAGTCGGCTTTGTCGGCTTCCACGCCGGCCATGCGTATTCCCCTGCAGTGCCATAGTGTTTCGGCCGCATTGGGCAGTTTTACATCGATGAGTTCCAGTTGTTCCATGTCACGGAACATCTTCGGTGCCTCGACCAGTGTGTCGGTCATTACAAGACGGCGCGAGTACCACAATGCCGCACGCGCCCCTTCTGTGAATCTGCAGTTTGTCACCGTGAAGCCATCTACATGCCATAACGGATATTTACCCTCGAACTGGCATTCTACGGCATCTATGTCGCTGCATTCTTTCAGGGCAGATTCGCCTGCATGTATCGTTACCTGCTCCAACCGCAGATGGTGGGAGGCAAAGAGCGGACGCTCGCCCCCGAATTCGGTTTGTCTTATCAGTGTTTTTTCTGTATTCATAATTTGTGTCTCAGTTTTATTATCAGTCGGACAAGCATCATCGTTCCGCGCACACAGAGTTCGACAGCCATTGCAATCCACACACCTTTCAGACCCAATGTGCCGGCCAGCACTGCCGCCAAGGGGATGCGTACGAGCCAGATGCTTCCCAACTGTATTATGCTCGGTGCGAGCGATTTACCCATACCCACAAATATGCTGTAACATACGATTGATGTTGCGAAGAGTGGTTCGGCCCATGCCTCGATACGCAGTACGTCGGTTGTGAGCTGTCGTACTTCAAGGTCGGGGGTCATGAGTGTCATGAGGTTTGGAGCGAAGACATACATCACGACAGCCAGGAGCGACATGGCTCCTACAGCCAGTGCCAGCGTAATGACCGAAAACCGACGTATGAGGTCGGAACGCTGTGCCCCGATACTTTGTCCCACGAGTGTGGTAGCTGCATCGCCTATACCGTATCCAGGCATGTAGCACAAACTCTCGATTGTGATTCCGAACGCATTGGCGGCAATTGCCACGGTGCCGAGCGGTGCAACAATCATGGTAGATGTGATTTGTGCTGCACACGATATGACACGCTCCAAGCCTATCGGCGACCCTATCCTCCAGGCTTTCTTCAGCACACGTCGCTCCGGCAGGCAGCGTCCGGTGAAGGTGAGCCGCAGTTCAGTGGAACGGAAACTGACGTAGTACAACAGGATGAGAGTGCCCGTGAACCATGCCAGCAATGTACCCCATGCTGCGCCAAGCACCCCAAGTCCCATACCGGGACACGCGAAGCCTATGTTACCTATGACGATTTGGCGGGTGGGGAAGATGAGGAAGAAGTTGAACACCACGTCGAGTATGCACACCAATATATACACCATGCTCGGAAACTTCATGTTGCCGCTGCATCTCAACATACTCGACATGAGGAATGTGACTATATGTATCGGCAGAGCGATGGCAAAGAGTTGGAAGTACCGGCGCGAGTCGTCGATTATGTCTTCGCTACCACCAAGCCATACGGGCAGGTCGCGGCTGATTGAAAATGCGATGCCTCCGATGAAGAGTCCGATGATTAGTGCAGCAATGAAAGCCTGCCTCACCACGTCGTTTGCCTTTGCTTTGTCGCCAGCCCCATACAAGTGAGCCACCTGAACCGAGAAGCCGGATGCAATGGCAGCACACAATCCGCCGAACAGCCACATGGAAGTCGATACCAGTCCGATGGACGCTGATGCATGAGCACCGAGACTGCCCACCATCGATGCGTCGATATAGCTCATAACTATATCGACCAGGTTCGACATGATGGCCGGAAGGCTGAGCATGAACACCAAATTCACTTGCTCGCCAACACTTATATGGCCAGTGCCGCGGATGGCCTGCTCGAGGCGCTGCTGTGTTGTCACTTCCCTGCTATTGCTTCTTTAAGTTTGGTAAATACAATAACTCCTTCTGAAATACCAACAAACGCATTACCAATACCGGATAATGCTGTTATAGCAAGTTTTAACCCTACAAATGATTTCACAAGTCTTTCAAGTGCAGTCGTAACATCATCGGCAGTAATCTTATCCATCCACTCTCCAAGTTTCTGAAGGAAGTTACTCAATCCTTCGCTATTCAAAAAGTCCGCAAGTTTATCAGAAATTTCGTCTATAAATTGTATTAAACCCTCCCCGACTCTTTCAGTGAATGGTTCAAGATGTGTCCATAATTCTGAAAGTTTATCTCTTAAACCTGCCCAATCTACTTTGTCATTGAAGTCCGTAAACACCTGTAATAGTTTAGGTCCGCCCTCTTCAACTGCCCATTCTCCAAGTGGTAATAATACCTGCTCATAGAAATCTTCAAGAGTACCCGCTATATTATCTATTACCGGTTCAAGACTTTCTAACCAATCAGCAAAAGTAGTGAGTAAGGGATTAAAATCTAAATTATCAGCCCATTCAGCCGTTGCTTTAGCGGCATCCCTTATATGTTCAGTAATAATAA
>CALGGJ010000099.1 GCA_937915745.1 uncultured Prevotellaceae bacterium
CATTGCCCACGGCGCAGTTCGTCTTTGTTCCAGTAATAGTCACCACGGGATTGCCCGTATAGGCTGCCGCATTGCCGCCGCCAAAGACATTGTCGATGGCATACTCGCCAGCGGCAGCAGCGTCGGTGCCGTTGATGGTCACCGTGACGTCGGCCTGACGCGGACGGCCGTTCACATTGTTACAGCCATAGACGGCACCTGAGCCGTCAACGCCGTCAACCGTATTCACACTGCCGCCATTGACAACGACGGCCACCGTGCCCCAGACGTCAGCTTGCATGCCCGTTGCGCCGAGACCGCCGCCATAGACCGAACCGTTCACGGTGCCGGCGTTCATGGTCACATTCGTCACGGCACCTGATGTCCGGTCCGTATCTCCATTTGTGATTCCCAAAGCAGAGCCGCCATAGACATCACCATAGACAGTGACGCCGTCGCCCGTCTGGTTCTCCTCGCCCAAGGTCAGATTGACTGACCCCAGCACGCGGGTAGCCGAACCATAGCCCCCGCCGTGGATGTTGGCGGTGGTGGAAGATGTACCCACCTGCCCGCCGTTGATGTTCATGATGACGTTGCCGGTAAGCGTGCCCGAAGTGTTGCTGCCGCCATAAAGTCCTGTCTTGACAAGGCCACCGGTCATGTAGATATTCGCATTACAGCCGCCTTTGGCACGGGCACCTCCATAAACGCCGCCTTGTGCATTGAATGTGGCATCACCCACGCCTCCTACCTCACCGCCAAGGATATAGACATTAGCTGTTGCAGGAGAAGAACCGTATGCTCCGCCGCCATACACACCGCGTTCGATATAGGCGTTGTCGGCCACGACGACATTGGTTCCCAACGTGACGCGACCTGAATCGTCGTTCGTTGTGTTTCCACATCCTGCACCATAGACGTTTCCGCCAAGAGACACATTAATGGCGGTTGTACTGCCATTGCTGTTTACCTGTGTTGTTCCACCAACATATACATAAGTGTTTCCTTTGACAGTACCATTGTCATAAGTACGGGAAGCTTCTGCAAGGTATCCGTTTGAGCCACCGGCTATCCATCCTTCAATCGTTCCGCCTGTGAAGATCATCTGCCGGCCTCCTTGCACATCGTATCGCGCACCTCCACCGAAGATACTGCCATGAATAGTGCCACCTTTGACACGGACTTTCAGCGAAATGTCAGTCTCTGTGTTGTCTTCATCAAGACCGCCGGCAATATGCCAGAACTCGCCTCCTTCTATCCTAAGGGTACGTGTTCCGGTAGGAGAGTCTGTATTGGCTGTTGAATACCATAAATAGAAGCAGTTGCCACTGGCTTGTGCTGTGCTATGGTCAAGCTCCGAAGTAAATTGACCGCTTTTTGCTGTGATAATAAGTTTATCGGTTCCAGTCGAACACTTGCCATCCAACAACTTAAACTGGTTCTTAAGATTAAGCTTGCTGTTGTCTGTTTTGGCACGGTCGTAATCACTGCCTAAGAATATATGCTGTTTGGTCATATTATTTGTAGGACCGCTCGAACCGATAGCGTACATGTTGTCCCATGTGCCGCTCTCAATTCTGAACACCTGATTGATGTTGGAGTTGCTGTTGCAACCATAGATTGATGCTGTACAATACCCACTGCTATATCCACTCACCCCGCGGCCGATGGTGAAGTTTTTCCCGGCGGCGTTTATCGTGGAATTGTTATTCTGCAAGATGATGTTCTCTATCTTGCTGTCGGCAGATGCCGTGAAGCCGCCGTATTTATAGACGCTGACACTCGTTGCCGCCGTTGTGCCGTTGGTCGTGCCGTTGGGATAAATGGACGTATACGTGCAGGGGTATGAGCCTGCGGTGATATTGCTGTTTGCGCTGCTGGTAATCACATAGAAGTTGCGCTCCACACCGACACTGTAGCTTCCCGCGCTGGATGTGCTCACATACGCCTGTGCCCACAAAGCTTCCAACTCCACCTCCATGCCGTACTCGCTGGTCGGAGCGAAGTAGATTTCTGTATCGGCATCGATGGTGCCGCCGGCTGCTATCGTTGTGTTTCCTGTGGAAGTAGTGTAGATGGTTCCGCCCGTGACACTCTTCACGCGCCATTTGTAGAAGCCGCGATATTTGGTGCTGCTCGTGCCCGATACAGGTCTCACCTGGAACGGATTGGGGATGGTGGTATATGCGCAGCGGCCCGTCGCTCCGGCAACCGTTGTAGCAGTGCTGCCGTCGGTACGCTCCAAGGTCTTGTAATAGACAAAGGTGTTTTGGTCTTCACCCGATGCTATGCCGACTTTCACGCCTGTGGCGTTCTCGCTGAAAGAATTAGGAGTATTGCCGTCCTCAGAGCTTGATGTCATGTTGCCCGTACCGTTGCCATAGTACGTTATCTTCACGTCGGCGGGATTGAGGCTGCGGATGGGACAGTCGGGGTCGCTGTAGTAGCTCCACGAGTGGTCCTCCAAGTCGTTGAGGATGACCATGCTGCCGCTGGTACCGGAGAAGACGATGTCTTTGCTGACAACCCCTGACGCCTGGCAGGTGCTGGACTTGGCGTAGGCTTTGACGGTGGCGAAGTTGGCCACACCGCTGACGGTGACGGGCGACGTGCCGCTGATGCTCGACGAGGTGGGGGTGCTGCCGTCGGTGGTGTAGTAGATGGTGGCACCCGCCTCGCCCGTGATGGTGACGGTGGCCGTGGAGCCCGATGCCGTGTAGGTGATGACGGGGTCGTCGGTCGTACACGACACATAGGTGGCGCTGGCTATGTCGGAGTTGTCCCAATTGGTGCCGTCGGTGGTTTTGATGGCGATGGCTCGCACCTCATCGCCGTCGTTGACATGGAAGGGTTCTGTGTATTCAGTTGACGAACTGGTGGGGTCGCTGCCATCGGTGGTGTAATAGATGGTGACGCCTGATGTTGCGCACGAAATAGCGGCTGTGGCTGTAGTTCCATCGCCAACAGGGGTGAAGCTGATGACCGGCGTGGCCACCTTGTTGCGCACGTTGACAGTGACGGTGGCACTGGCGGCCACGGTGCCGTCTATATTCTTGGCAGAAGCCGTGATGGTGGTGCTGCCCACAGCCACTCCTGTCACCACACCGTCTGCCGCCACGGTAGCGATGCCGGTGTTGGTGGAGGTGAATACGACATTATTGTAGCACGGATTGGGTGTCAGCGAATAGGTGATGGCACCCGTCTGGCCGACATACACCGTCATCGGGTCGGCGCTGGTGATGCTGATGCCCGTCGGGTCAACCTTGGGAGCAGCCGCAGTGATGGTGGCGTTGCTGGTCGAAGTGGCAGACAGGCCGTTGGCGGTAGCCGTCACGCTCAACGTGGAGGTAGCATCATCGGGAGCTTGCGTGGAATGGGTAACGGTGATGGTGGTGCCTGTACCCGATGTGGGCGACAGGTAAGAGTTGGCTGCACCCGTGAGCGTCCATGAATAGGTTACACCGGTGGAAGTGGCCGTGGGCGCAGAAGACGACACCGTGTTGTTGTAGTAATAATACGTATTCCCGTTGAAAGTGAAGGTCGTGTATGCGGGTGTGGTTGTGGCCGAGGCCGTGAAAATGGCGGCCTCATTATAATCCAACTCTTTGAAAGTAGGCGAGATGGTGGGCGTAGTCAACGATGCAGCCACATCGTTTTTGGTAACCTGATAGGCGATAAAGCTATTGGAAGAAACTTCGGTGGTATTGCTTGTCCATGCACTATTACTGTAATTAACATAGTAACTACTCCTGGTACCTCGTCTTATTAAATACGAGTTTGAGTCTATACGCCAATTTGAGAAAGATGAACTGCTTACAGATAATGCACCCGTGACACCTTGGCCTGCTGTGGCATAAAGATACCAGTTTGCGGTCCCTTGATAGATGACATAGGAACGCAAGGTATAACTTGTATTTGTAGAAAGTGCACTGTTTTCAGTGTACCATACACAAGAGGCATCAAAATCCGTTTTTACTCCAACGTTTTCATCATCGATATTATAGATATAGCCGTTGGTGCTGTTGTAGAACACATAATAGGTCTGTGCCTGCACCTCCATGCTGCCCATCATCGCCACCACAAGCAGGGCGGCAAGCGCAACTTTACTGATTACCGACGTCATCTTCAGTCTCCCTATATTCATTATCCGTTTCATCTTTATAATCTTTATCGTTGTGGCTTTATATATTGTATTTCAGTCCTTCGTTTACTCATCCTTCCACCACTCGTCTTTCAGTCGGCAGAGGGCTTGCACCACGCAGTTCATGGTCTTACACTCACCGACGGTGACGAGCCCGTCGGCCGGTCGCTGGCGGTAATGCCATGGTGTGACAATCAACATCAGACCGGCGGCACAGAGGGTGGTGAGCTCTGCCGAGGGGTGGTAGCGGTCGGACATACCGTCGGGGATGACCCTCACGACGGGAAATCCCGCCTCGGTGGCTGCATCGACAATGGCCTGCTCGTCGGGAGCGATACGTGCCGACACGAGCACCGCGCCTTCGTCGGCTGCAGCAAAACAGCGTTGCAGCTGCTCGGCTCGACGCGCCTTATCCTTACGGTGGCACACCACCGGCAAGAGCCGACGCTCGAGGAGCGAGCGGTCGCCATAGCTGTCGCAGGCGATGGTGCCGTCAGGCCCAAGCATGAGCCGGGCCATGAGCGGGTCGAGACGCAGGGACAAGAGGTCGGCAGCACTGCACTCGCGCGCCAGATAGCCGCGCAGTGCTGCAGGCGTGAGCCGCGTGTCGATGGCTCCGCGCTGAGCGGTGAGCCATGCGCGGTTCGACATGCGGAGCAGCCGCGACCGCGGGTTGGCGCGGATATATGCCCGCTGGGTGGCCAGCTGGCCTGCACGCAGGGGCTGGACATCGCAGTAGCCAGGGTTCCAGAGCGGGGTGCGCAGGGTTGAGGCATCTGACGGAACCTTGAAGCTGGGGCGGGAAAACCGCCCAGCACTGACACCAGCGGCGCTCGTGACGGCGGCGGCAGCGGTGGCGTTTGTGGCGTTTGCGGCGTTTGCGGCAGCAGGTTTTCCCTGCTGCATGGCCACTGTGCCCTGCTGCATGGCCGCTGTTCCCTGCTGCATGGCTGCTGTGCCCTGCTGCATGGCTGCCGTGCCCTGCTGCATGGCTGCTGTTCCCTGCTGCGCGGCTGGCACATGGGGCATGCCCCACTCGGGGGTTTGACCAATAATCTGCCAATAGCCATGGTTGCAGCCTTTCTTAAACCCTGCTATGACCTGCCCCAGATGGGTGTGGCGTCCGCCTGCGTTGAAGAGCGAGCCATGCACCTCGATGATGGCATGCAGGTGGTCGGGCATGACCACATGGTCTTGTATCTCGACCATGGGGTAGTGTGCCGGTATGGCTTGTGTGAGCTGCTGCTCAACCATCTGTCCTACGGCAGTGAGTTCCACGCGCGGAGCCTCGGGGCTGCCTTCGGGCTGTGAGAGGTCGCCCGTCACACTCCCGAGCACCGGCCCGAGGCCGTCGGTCACCGTGAGGGTGATGTGGTAGATGCCAGGGGCTGAGTAGTCGCGAAATGAGGCGCGACGGGTCATGCTGTGGGCTGTGGGGCGGTGAGGGGCGGGCATGGATGAGCGAATTTTTTATCTCGGCGGGGAAACCGCCGAGCACTTACGGTTATTATTGACTTGCGGTTATTGTTGAGCGGGCACTTGCGGTTATTGTTGAGCGGGCACTTACGGTTATTATTGAGCGGGCAGTTACGGTTATTGTTGAGCGGGCAGTTACTGCCTTTTATAGTTAGCGTACGAGCAGTTTGCGGTTGTTGACGATATAGACACCGTGAGAGGTGACAGGTGTGGCTACTGTCTGTCCTGGCTCGATGGTGAATGCGGCTATCTGTATGCCGCTGGCAGTGACGATGCGTACATCGGCTGCACTGCTCAGTTGTGACTCTACCATAATCTTGCCGCGCTCGGCATAGATGACGAGGTTGTCGTCGGCAGCATCGGCGGCGTTGCGGTGGTTCTTGTCGGTATCGCTTACCGATGTGTCGGGCTTTCCGAATATGATGCGGCGAGCCTTGGCTCCGCTGCTCTTGGCCACGAAGTATGGACGGAATGCGTCGATGGTGGTTACGGCATCGGTCTGCTCATAGCCGCTGCCTTCGTCGTTAAGCACATAGTTGCCGGAAGCAACATCGGTGTTGAGGTAACTTGGAGTGAACAGGTATCCCGACTTCTCGACTGCCTGCAGTTCGTCGGTACTCTTCTCGATGGTTATGCCTCCTTCAGAAACGAATGTGATGACCTGCGGTCCTTTGCTGGCTATCGTCTCATCTGCATAGCGATGTACCGGAGTCCACACTCCGCTGAGGTCGAACTCATAATATCTTGCTCCAGGGAATCCTGCTATATATGGTTGTCCTGCTACGGAATAAGGATAGTTGTCGAACGAGTGTGATGTCTTGTAGTAGTCATCCTGGTACAGCTCTGAATTCTTGTCACGGCGTTCGGCGTCATGATTGTAATAGTAGTCCCAGAGGAACGTATTGGTATAGTCCTTGGTAGCACTTCCCCCTGCAGGATAGTTCATGGTGGCCTCGGCCTCCTCGCCGTCTTTTATCTTATTGAGTTCGCGCAGCCAATACTCATGTCCGACGACACTGCCCTCGTAGAAGTGTGACAGCTCGCCCTTATCCTGTGTGGAGACAAGCTCGGCCTGGAACGGCAGGCTGAGTCCTTCCCATCCCTCGTCGCCGTTGGCGTAGTTGTCGGGTTGACGCTGATACCACATGTGGTTGCCGGCAGCGAATGTATATGACATAGGTGCGTAGAAGTCCTGACGGTCGATGAGCAGGTGGTCGGCATCCGACGTATATAGATAGTCGTCGTTGCCGTCGCCAATCGTTGTTGATACCTGCGTTGCCAAGTGTCCGTATATGGTCGATACTTCATGACTTGGTACTTCCTCTACAATACGGTAAGGGTCGGTGTCGTCGTAATAGTCGGTATATGTAGGTTCGCGGAAGTAGTTGTTGAGCGTTGTGTTGGTATGTTCGCTCATCGTATGTGACCCGCCTTCTGCCGGAGCGTAAACCAAGAGGTTCTGAGTGATTCCACCGGTGATTATGCCGTCGAGGCGTTCGAAGTCGAGCAACGGTTTGTAGGTATCGGTAAAGTCACTGCTCAGTCCTGCCACCACGCCCTGATAGCCGTGGGTATCGCCGTTACCTCCGGTGAAGTCTATGGCCGTGAGGTCATGGTGTGGCTGTACCGTACCGCTTCCGTCGGATATGGTATATGAATCGACGAATGCAGCGTTGGCATTGAACATAACGCTTTGTCCGTAGTTGCCGTTGCGGAAGTAGGCAGGCGCACGATATACACGGTTTTCGTTGCGGTTCTGTGAGTTGGCGAGCAATCCGCTGCTGCTGTTGTTTATTACGTCGTCGTTAAAGGTGGTATGATCCTTGACCACAGCCTGTGGATGTGTGACGTGTGAGATTGGGTCTCCGCTGGCGTTGTTGACGATGTCGTATGTCAGTTTCTGTCCGAAGAAGATATAGTCGTCGGGATAGATTGGTATGTACCCACCATTATTGTATCGCAAGTCTGGGGTCGTCGGCTTGTAACCGTCGGCATACCGGAAGTCGCCGTCGGCATAGTATTGTTCTACATATCCCTTTTGAGCCGAACCGTAAGTATGCCATGCATAGGTGCCTGGATACTGAATCGAGAACACCTCGTCTTCATAAGTATCTTCGTCGGACGGGTCGGCCTTTGCCTGCAATGTCTGCTTCATGGCTCCGTCGGGCAGCCGGAAGAGTGCGTGGTTGGTTACCTCGTCGTTCACTCCGGCCAGGAGACGGTATCGTGCCTCGAGATAATAGCGGTTGAGGTCGTATGCAACGGCTCCGTTGACGAATTCCGTCACGGTACGTGCATTGATGTCGTAGCCTGCCGTATGTGGAGTGAGCTTATTGGTTTCGGTTTCCGGATAGTAGTAGTAGGAGTTGAGCACTACTGCCCCATCACCCGGGTTGTTATATACAGCCTTAGCACCCGTTTCAGGTGCGGCAGTGGACCATACCCAACTGTTCTCGATACGTCCACTACCTGTGTTGGCAATACCTCCCTTGGTGAACGAGCCCATGACACCTGTGTTGTAAACCTGACCACAGAGTTTGCCGAAGAGCGAGTTGTTGAGTCCGGTTATTGTGTTGCCGTTGCCATGGAACCGTCCCTGGAAGCAATTGGTATCGTCGCCCAGCGGAGTCCACGACTGCGTGGCAGCCACCTCGCTCTGCAGGTAGAAGTCGAGTCCCTGTGCTCCTGTCACTTCCTTACCATAGTAGCGTATGCCGCCAGCCTTGCCATATCTGTCGCTGTTGACAATCTCCCACAGACCCTGCATGGCATCGATTTCGTTGGCATAGGTCTTTGTTTCGCTGTCGCTGATTTTGTAAACGATCGGATTGCCGTTTCTGTCGGTTGTGCGGTTGCTTATGTATATCTTCGGGTCGCGGTCGTTGTCGCGGTGGTTGATGTACATGTGTGTGTTGTCGTCGTTGATGACATCGGCCAGACGGTGGTAGTTGGCGACATGCACCTGCACAGGGTCGGAGAACGTACGTCCCATACGAGTTTCGGCATAGTACTCTATGTAGTAGTCGTTCTGATAGTAATAGAGTGGTTGTAGGTTGTTCTCAAAGGCACGTCCGTTGCGATGTTTTTTCGCCTCGCTCTCGGTTGCAAAGATCTGCCATCCACCCGTGAGGATTGGGAAGGCACCCTCTTCAACCAACGGCACTTCGATGCCGACAGTCTCGAGTGGTAAGATGAGTTCCGGTTCCTTGATTGGACCGATGGTCGGTTGTCCACTCAGGAACTTGATTCGTATATTGATGACATGTTTCTCTACACGATTATCGTAGTCGATACCCTCGGCATCACATTCTGTGTATGTATATTCGTATATTGCCGTCACATAACGGTCTTCCTGAAGGTCGCTGATGCTGGCACTGCTCGGTACGTAGAGCGTGACCTCCTCAATCGGTGTCTCGCCCTCTATCCTGAAGTCATTCTGATAGTTTGGCACATGGGTGTCAATTTCGTCGTAGGTGATTATAGAACCTTTTGCCACTTCGGTGCCAACAGCGTATGTTCCGTT
Organism: uncultured Prevotellaceae bacterium; assembly: GCA_937915745.1. Classification (GTDB taxonomy): domain Bacteria; phylum Bacteroidota; class Bacteroidia; order Bacteroidales; family Bacteroidaceae; genus Colivivens. Next base: position 9,120 of record CALGGJ010000099.1, read on the forward strand.
ATTGATGGTGGTAAGAGGATGTGGAGTGTAATCATCAGGAATATACGACTGTTTATCTCCAATCGTGTATGCCTCGGTACAGTAGTAGAAGCGTCCTTGATTTACATCTGTGGTTGCACTATACTGGGCGGCAGTAATGGTGACCGGTGCCACCTTCGTCTGGAATGTCCCTAAATTATCGAAGTCCGACTTACTGATCTGCTTTCCTGCATAGAACATATTACCGGAAACATCGAAGGTTTCTGTTACTATGTATGTGAGGTATGAACCATCGTCCTGCCTATGAGTATCGCTCACCTTGAAATGACCGTAGTTCTTGCGCTCGTTTGGCAGGTTCTCGAACTGGGAATTGCTGAGTCGCGTATCTGTAGTTACATGTGTAGTTGTTCCATCCTCTACATAGTCGAACGATGACGTACCGGTATAGATGGCATCGTAGTCCATCGACTGGTAAGTCGAATAGAGTCGGTTGGTTGTACGGTCGTCGGGATGATCGAAGTAAATGATATTGTTATTTATGTTTGCACCACCAGTCTCTGCATATTCCTTCAGCTTGTTGTATGAGGCAGTTGGATCCAGAGTTTTTATAGTGTTACCATCAACCACCTCTGTATTGTAAATGTAATATGGATTGTAGTTGGTGTTCAAGAGGTCGAGTGCATCGTAGTTGTATGTGAAATGACTACGCTCCTCGGGTAAAAGCTGACAGTAGTCTTTTGCTCCATAGCTCTGGTTCTTTTCAAACCACTTACCACCCCACGAACCTTCGTCGATACAGTAATAAGCTTGTTGGAATTTATTCTGAATTCCAGGGGATGCATCATAATTATTATATTCTGTTTCGCTGATCAGTTGGTTGAGCACCCTGAAGTTACCATCCGAAATGATGACAGTGCTGACACAAATGTATGCAGGGTCAAACTTCGCCTTATCACTTGACGACAACCCATCATATATGTTTTGTGGTATAGGCGAGGCCTCCATCATCGACTTCAACTCGCCACCAATAGTCACTTCGCAGTCGGCTAAGGCAACATAAGCACGTTCAAATTCGGCTTGAGATTCCGGTGTGTGCTCACCAAGGTCTTGCTCCATCTGCCATACAGTGTGTGAGATGACAGCATCTTCGTAGAAATAGTATTGCCCGTACGTACCTTCATCATTGCAAAGGAATGTGGCACTCGGTATGTATCCTTCCTTAATGTCATCATCATCTATTGCCTCATAACCCTCGGTAGTAAGTTTATTGGTATGTGGATAGGCAGAATTCTGCAGTGTATAATAGTCGTTCCACTTATCAGGGTTTGACATGTCGAGAGTGAGCAGGTAGCAACTGTCGGTAAGTACCGTATTCGTAGGGTTGAACATAGACTTGACGGTGTATGTACCCGACTCGTCGGTGATGGTTGCATCTTTGCCATCTACCACAAAACTGTTGTACACACTTGGCAGTATGCCTTGTCCTGGATAGTATGTAGTGCCGTTGAATGTTACTTCTTCGCGGCACACGTATGTCTGCACGACAAACTTTTCGCGGTTCACCTTGTTGGTCATATACCAATCCCAATAGCTGATTGGGTCGTTCTGACCGAATTTCTTCTCTATGCTTTCGTATGTGATTACCAACGAGTCGGACACCGGATTATCAGGGTCGGAGTAATCGTAGTTCATGTTAGTCGGGTTGGCATAGAGCCCCGGCAGCACGTTCAGCAGGCGCAGCTTGGCATTTCCTTGTGCGCTCATGGTGAGCGGTATGCTTATTTCGGTGCTGTAGGCATCGGCACCTCCGGTATATGCCGACACCAGTTGTTCGTACACGAAGAAGTCGCCCTGTATAAACCAATAGTGTGCCGGTGTAGCACTGGTGCCTATATACGCTTTAGATGTCGGGAAGCAATCATCGACAATACGTTTGAGCGAGTGTATGAAGTTGCCCGATGTCTGCATACTGTAGCTGGCATCCATGGCCGCCGTTCCAGTTACCGGACTATATGTGTATGCATCTTTTGTAACCAAGCCGGTGTTGGCGGCTGTGAGGGTAACGGCAGCAGTAGGGGTATAGGTTGGCGTACCATGTATATTCTTGGCATATACATATCCGCCACCCTCGCCTGGAGTGACGTTGAGCAAGTCGAGTTCTATCACTCCGGTAATTGGACCGTAGTTCTTAGTAAAACCGTCGTCTTGCAGGCTTTCTACTATTTCAAGGAAAACACCCGAAGCCAACGCAACCTTGTTTGGCGACGTACCGTTGTTGCGGTAGGATGCTGTCTGATTTTCTTCTTTCCATTCATAATAAGTCTTATCACCGACGGCAGGATAGTCATCACTCTTAGTCTGACGGACTGCAGCCTCGCTACCACCGAAGTGCACGTCGGATGTGAGTGCTCCGAGGAACTTCACCACGTTGTAGATTCCGAAGTAGCAACCGTGGACTTCGTCGTCGGCTGTCCAACCGTCCACGTTCTTCGTCTTGTTGTTTTGGTTGAGTGAGAGTTCGCCCACGCGGTTAATGGTGTAGTTGATGTAGTCGGCTTCGTTCTTGTCCTGCGCACGGTCCATTGCACCACGCAGCACAAGACGGCTGCCTTTGAGTCCACATAAGTCGCAACGCTGTATCGTGTTGATATATCGTCCTTCGTTTATAACCGACTGTACAGCTGTCCAGTGTGACTGTTGTGTCTCGTTGAATGTGTCATAGACATCGCTCAACACCACATCGTCTTTTTCGTACATGAGGTACGACGCATCCGACCCGCCACCGTCGTAATCACCATCAAACTTGTATTTAGTGACATAAAACTCTTTCTGACGATTGGTCAGTTGTTCGAATGCAGCCTGCGCTTGAGCATTGTCGGTGAGGTCCATAACATGCTGCAGTGCAAAATAGTCGGTGCCGTAGTTGGTTATATTGAGTTCGCGGTAACCATCGACGTATGTAAGGTTGCCATCGCCATAGAGTCCGCCCACTCCGTCGCCTCCGACCGAGACGAGGTCGCGTCCGTAGGCATCAATCACCGATGCCGTAGAGTTGCCAAACACCGTTTTGGCAAATGCAAAAATCTTGTCTGAACCGGTTGACACGTTTCCTCCTGCAAATACAGCATTGTATATGGTGATACCGGTTTGGTCTATATTGTCCCAGCGGGTGTCGGTTCCCGACAGTTTATCCAGGTAGTCGGTGGATATGAGGTCGCCTGCAGCAAATGACCGTCCGTCAATGGTCAGGGTACCTGTTGCCTTACCATAAACCTTGACCTCCACATGAGTATCTTCCGACAGCGTTAACTCAACGTCAGTATCAGATATGCCGCCCGAAGTTTCCGACAGTTTTGTGAGATAATAGGTAGGTATGGGGTCGTTCACAGCGAAGGTCTTGCCGTCAATGGTCAGAGCGGTTTTTGCCGTACCGGTATAGTACCGTCCGTCGCTATGCTTGAAACTGTTGCCATATACGAACCCGACGTTACCGCCTCCAAACACATTGCCATAGCCGTCCTGCACTCCGGTGCGTGTGCCGACGTGTCCACCATGAATTCTGACATCGGTCGTGCCGAACACGTAACCGGCTGTTCCAAGGCTGCCCGATTCGTTGCGATAGTTGAATCCGCGACCACCGCCAAATATATCGTGACGCACCTCGCCACCATACATGGTTATGTTTGTACCGCCTGCCTTATACAATGTGCCGCTTGTATTTCCACGTCCGACGGTACCGATTTCGCCACCGCCATACACACTGTTACGCACGGCACCGTTATAGATGGTGATGTTAGATTCATCTACGTTACTGTCATCGACATATCCGCCTCCATAGATGTTTCCACTCAAAATCCACTGGTCTTTGTTTACCTTAGGGTTGCCCTCGCTATCGACAGTCAGTTCATCTACATACTCCTCGTAGTTGTCGGCACTGTAGGCAGCATCCGTGGCAACTCCATCCTTAAATGCAAATCCTATGTATCCGTTGTTGAGAGTAAGGTTCGCCGTACCGAATACCGGACCGCCTTCACCACCACCATATGCATTGACCCTGACTGCAGGCACACCGTCAAGAAGTGTATAACCATTGTCGGTCGGGTTTCCAGACTTGCCTATATAAACGTAGGTCGCGCCAGGTATATCGGTGTCAGTTGCAGTTGTTGTTATGTCGTGATAGCCAACAGGACCTTCCCATCCTCCGCCATACACGCTACGAACCACACCACCCTTGATATAGGCAGTGGCACTGGCAGTGAAGTCGGGTATTCCTGACACTTCGTGTTGCAAGCTCTTCACATACCCGGTAGTTCCCGCTGCATATAAGTCTTTTGTCACGGTTCCGCCAAGAAGGTCGATATAAGACGTACCGCTGGTTGTAGCGGTTGTATAGTGGCTTAACAGGACCCAATGCAACTTTTGGGCCTCTGACAGGCTCTTGTATCCATTTCCATCGATGATGGTACCTGCTGCAGTTTCTTCACCATAGGCTGTAGTACAACGATAGATAGTGACCGATTCCCAGTTTGACTGGTCCTCCGTTGTCAATTCCGCATACTCGGCAGCAGTAATGGTGGTGCCTACTGTATATTCGTCATACGCTTCCGTACAACGATAGATAGAGACCGATTCCCAGTTTGACTGGTTCGCCGCCGGCAAGGCCGCATAGTCGGAAGCAGTAATGGTGGTGCCTACTTCAAATTCATTATAATCCTCCTCACATCTGTAGGCATAGATATGGCTACCCAGTCCTGCGCCATAGCAATAGTTGTTCACTGTGGCACCTTCATTGATATGTACGTTGGTATTGTATTTTCCGTTGTTATCTCCATCAACATCTAAATCTGTTTTCAAGTCAGAGACCTTGGCCAAGTCACTTTCAAGTCCATTGTCAGTATAGAGACTACCCAATTCGGTCGGATAGCCGTTTACACCTGCCCATCCATCACTTCCGGTTGCGCTGCCATTCACGGTCTCCTTGTTGAGCACCATTCCGTTTTCACCACCGCCATAGACTTCATAGACACATGCACCATCGTTCAGATTGACTTCTGTATATTGAGCCCAAGTGTCGGCACCCCATCCTGCACCATATACAGTGGCATACCATCCGTTGGGCTGTATTACCGATGCTCCTATATTCACATGTGTGTATAGTGTACGCCGGAAACTGCTGTTTCCACCATATATGGCCGATACGCGTGCAACGCCACTGTTGTAGTTTACGTTCGATTCATATACATCGCAGATATTGGTGTTGGCTGTTCCGAATGCACCTCCAAATATCTTGTTAAGACTGATGGTTGACCCTGTCGGTACATTTACTATCGTACGTCGCGTCAGACCGGTCTTGTTACTACCCCCAAAGACTTGATCTACCAGTCCGTTCACAAGATCGACCACAGCCGACGATGTGACACTCCCAGTATGCGTCTCGGTGTCGTCGTCGGCCAGCAGCGTGCGCATACCCAGACCACTGGCATCGCCCGAACCGAAGACCAGCATCTTCTGGAAGTTTGTAGGGTGTTCGCCATTATTCTTAGGGATATCGATAAGTACATAACTGCGGTCCTGATATGTATCTTGATTGAGTCCCACCTCGCTGACTTCTATCACTCCTTCACCGGCACCATAGACACGTGCAACAGCGCTGTTCTGGTTGAATGAGGTCAATGGTGAGAAGTTCACGAAAGTACTGCCTACAAATGGTGTGCTATTCTTTGTGCTATATGGCGCCTCACTATAATGATACGATGCTTTTGCCCCACCAAAGATATAGTTGACAATACCTTGGTTGTATTTCACGTATGCCGATGCGGTGAGCAGGTCATTATTATAGGTCTTGTCGCTGCCGGTGAATGTATGTGTGCCCGATATGGTTCCTCCGAAGTCGTTGGCACCATACACGTTGTTGGTGACGGTCGGGAAACCATTGACACCTATATATGTCTCGGCATATCCATCTATATCTGCATTGCATGCACCACCGATGACATCATATACAGTACCCGTTCCAAGGTTAACAGTGGTGCTACCCGTGACGAGACCTTCGAATCCACCACCATATATCTTGCCTACGTTACCCCCAGTGAGATTGATTTTGGTATTGTACGAATCTGTCACATTACCTGTGAACTCACCATCTGTGTCGCGTTCGAGCTTACCTACTACACCCATTTCTCCGCCACCGAATACCTTCCATATCTTTGCGTTGTCGGATAGTTTGATTTCGGTATCGCCCCATATCTCGGTGTCCGAACCATATCCTCCGCCAAAGGCCGAGAGTGCAGTAGAGAACACATAGTCGCGGTGATTGGCTTCGGTGGAGCCGATGCTGGTGAGGGCAGATGCCACCTCGCTGGATATGACATCGTCCTTAATAATAATCTGTACACCACCATTTATATATCCGCTTGAGTAACATCCACCATAGATATTACCATGTTGCAGGTAGCCGTCGGCGACGTTCCAGTTAGTGAATGTGAATGAGTTGCCGGAGCGTTCGAGTATGCGCGGTTCGAATTTCAGTCCGTCGATAGTAATAGTGACCTTTGTGCCATTATCATCATGGTTTCCGATCAATCCGCCCTGATGGAAGGCATTATAAGTACCGGCTGGTATATTTGCATCGTTGCATCCACCCACAAGTTTATCGAAGATAATGATTTTGTTGAGGAAATCAACCCCGAAATACCCACTGGCAGACATGCTGCCCACATTACCGCCGCAGAAGAGTGAACCCACCTTGGCAGGGTTGGCGGCATCGTAGCTGGCATCGAAACTGACGACGGGCTTAATGGCCACTTCCACACCTTTCATATATTCTTCGAACGTTTCAGACTTGGTAAGGTCCATCTTGCTGAAGTCGTAAGTAGTACCTTTAACAGTTACATTGCCGTTATATAGGCTCAGCTTGTCGGGGTCTTTCATGTCTTCTCCATTCGAGCCGAGGAACATTTTGTTTGCCACCACATACGAACCGAACTGCAATTGTGCTTCATCAGCGTTTTCAAGGGTTCCTGACACACCACGCTCACGCAAGGTCGCACTGTTACCTCCGCAATAGACACCGCCACCTACGTAGGTGGTATTTTCAGCAGTTCCTTTGACATGTACCAGCACTTTCTCCACATTCGGGCGGTGATGACTGAGTGCCTGGGCCGACTTTAACGATTTAGCATCATCTGTGGTAAGACCATCGAAATCCACCGCATAGTAGAAGTCGCCATATTGGTCGGAGTCTTGGTCTTTCAGAGTAACGTTGTCGGTATAAGCATACGAACCATTACCGCCACCATATACGTCGCCTAAGATGCTGTGCTGGATTTCAACATCAGTACCCACATACACATCACCCGACACATCATTGCCTCCGTAAACATTGGTAACTGTTCCATCCTTTATGAGCACACGTGCAGCATAGTTCTTTGGAAACGTGTAGCCATATTTTGTTTCTTCATCAATAGTGGTTACGTCGGTCCCCGACGATTTTGGACGTACATCGGCCTTACGGCATCCGCCATACACGTTGTTGACGGTCATGCCGGCCTCTGTGACCGCCAAAATGAGTCCGTCCGGGTAGGTCATGTTACCTGCATTTCCGCCGCTGTACAGGTTGTCGATTGTACCCTGCAATAAGTGCCATGAGGGCCTGATGGACATCTCGGCCTGGTTGTTGCCCCCGAACACACGTATGAACTGGTTGGCGTTGTTGAATGTAGTGAGATTGATACCCATTGCAGCCAGGCGCTCATCAAGCACTTTGCTGTCAGGTGCATCAGTGGAATTCGCTCCGCCAGCCTTGGTGATGTCATCTGCGTTGTTTATGCAGATGTCGGTACTCTCCACAACCGTTGCGTTGTTTCCACCACCATATACATATCCATAAGTGCCGCTTGCCAGTTCGAGGTAAACTTTATCGACCGTTGGTAATGAGAGGCCGTTAAAAGTCGTTTTCGACTCATCGACATCGGTTGTTGCCGGATCGTCTGTTTCACCATTGTCGAGTTCCACTGTCAAGTTGCTTGCACCACCAGTCTCGTCGTAAGTATAGTCTCCGTTTCCACCACCATATACCTGTCCGACAAAGACACTCTTACCATCTGCGGTCTTACCCTCTTCGGTGGCTGTAGCCTGTACGAACGCATTATAGTCATCAATACCGCTAATCGTTTCCTCTGGTGCGAACGGAGCAGTCAGAGAACTGACCCAACTCCATGTATCGGAAGATTGCGCCGTTCCCGATATATCGTTACCACCATACACTCCGTTGATAATAAGGTCGTTCTGCGCATGTGCACCATCGATTAAGACATAAGCATGTCCATAGATATTAGCCATACGCGCTCCACCAAACACATTTCCCTGGAAGTCGCCGCCTTTGAGCCACACCTTGGTCGAACCAATGAGGTCGGCCTGGTTTCCACCGCCATATACGTTTTGCTTGACTGTGCCGTTCGTCACCGTCACATTGCTGCCACCAAACACATACGCCATTGATCCATCGCCAGCACCGAAGACACCACCGTGGATGGTGCCGGTCCAATCCTTACCATCAATATCACCACCTATCTGTGTGCCTGAGCCGGTTATGGTCACATTGGTCTTACCATATACACGTCCGTTCTCGCCACCACCGAATACGGTACGAATCGTACCGCTGTTGATGGTAACCGATGTAACATCTGTAGGAGCAGCGTTTAATGTAACGTCGGTTTTTTCGGTGGCATCAGTAGCCTCAGTATTCGTTGTACCTACGGCACCTTCCCTGCCACCGCCATAGACGTCGCCGCCGATGGTGAGGATTTGCGATTGTGAAAATACAGAAGTTGAGGTCAATACGAGGGCAAACAAGAGCACTGCTGCCTTGCTGCGATTCAGATTGATTATGTTGATCGATTGCATTATATGCATATATCTATGTCTGTTTTGTTTCTGTTGTTTATCCGAACACGGCCGCGCCTTTCGACACCATGCTCAGCTTCTCCTCCCCCTACGGTGTTGCCGATAGGGTTAATGTCGGGTTGTCGAGGTCGGGGTCACCCAACTGGTAGAGGTATGTTGGGTTGACCGTGACAGTGAGCGTATGTTTCTGTCCGCGACTCATATCGGGTATCGCCGGCAGTTGGTTTTCTGCACAGCAGTTTTCGCGTATGAGCAACTCATCGTCGGCATCATATACATCGTACCATACTCTGATTGACAGTCCGTCTCCGATGCCTGAGATGGCAGGTGTGAAACTGCCCAATATGCTGAGTTCCTTTGTCGGGTCGGAGCTGACAGTGCCGGCACTTGGTATCACCTTATCGTCGTTGAAGATTACCGCACTCGACGATCCATTCACCTGATCGTGGAAAGATATGCTTCCACCGTGTTCCAATGGGTTGAGGTTGGACGAATTGGCCACCATCGTGATGTCGCAACAGATGGTACTGCCTATATCACTCATAAACTCAATCTTACGCAGATGGATGGTACGCAGGGCACTATAATCATCGTCTGCCACAAACTTGAAGTGTACTCCGGCGTATATGTGGTCGAGCAACAGTCGTACGAAGTTACGACGTTTCTTCTTTCCCGTGTATGAGAATTCACCCATGTTCACAGTCCCGTTGCCGGTTATAGTTATCACACCTTCGTTTTCATAAAAACCGGCTCCATCCATACTTGCTACCGGCTGCAGGTCTTCTACTCCAACCACCACACAAGGGTCGGTCGGGGAAAGTATGTTCATGTTCGTGATGTTTATCACCACACCGGTTGTATAATCGCCATTCAAAGGTGATAGTGTGGTTGATGCCGCCATTTCGCTGGGCATGAACCCATAGAGGTGGTAAGCCTGATTTTCCTGAACATACACAAGCGACTCCCATTGGTCGCTGCCACCGACCTCTCCCTGATAGATGAACTCTCCGGTAGTTGCCAATTCGGTAGTACCAGTCGTGAGAAACATCTTAATGGTTGCATACTCTGCATTGGCTTGTGGATAGAGGTTGTTGTATGCTACATATCCTGCGGGGGTGGTAACTGCCCGCGTGGCCAGCACATCGGTCATTGGCTGCATAAACGGCAACAGTTGCAGTTGGTCGCCACGGTCGGCAGCTGCATCGGCAGCAGCGTCGTCATTGCTACATCCCACAACCGAGAGGGTGCCGGCCATCGCCATGCACAAACCTGCGATGCACAACAAATGCCGCACAGCGCTGCCAATGATGTATGTATTGTTTTGTAGTTTCATATTTGTCTGTGTATATTGCTGCTCGGGCAACGCAATCGCCCTACACTGACACTTGTTTGTATGTTATATTCTGTATATTATATTTTCTTCGTCTGTGCTTTACCCGTCGGGGCTTTCCTGCTACCAGTTATACACTTGGTGGGAGGTGTTGCCGACATTGCCCCAATCGGTCACATACACATTATGCAGGTCGAGTTTTCCACCACCATGGTAGTAGATATATACAATCCACGAGTGGTTGCGCGAGAAATCGAGTGGTTCGTTGAGTAGGAACGTGGCTTCATGGGATTCTTCTTCACCGCTTACAACTCCACCGGTGACAGAGTAGTTGCTGACGACTCGATAGTTTATTACACCACGCAGCCGTTTGTCGGTCTCGCGCATATAGTAAGGACCACGCAGTGTCAGTTCGTTGTCGCTGACGGCCTGCCCTATGAGTGTCTCATAGTCCTGCCCCGACTGGCTGACGTACCTAAAGTCGTATATATGATCATTTGAACAGATATCATGTCGGTAACCGTCGTCAAGTGAATAGCCCTCCTTGTTGCCAAAGTCTATCAACTCATTCGAGAGCGTCGTCTTGTCTATGAAGACAATATCTTCGGTCTCGTAGTCGGTATCTTCGACCGCACCATTGTAGTTGCGATGTGTGTATGGCGGGTTGAAAAACATATATTCGTACTTCGGAAGATGGATATCGGCATCAGCCCCTGCGTCTGTCAGACTGCCCACAATCTTGATGCTGCTGATTTCAAGATATTCGTTTCCGCCTTGTAGCCGGCTGAATATAAACTTCACCCTCGATACCATGCGCACCAACGGCACATGGGCAATAGTATGCGACTCTTCTGACTCACCAATACGCAGGATAGGGCTGGTGCCATAGACCGGTTTGTTGAGCAACTTGCCCGACATAGGCAGTCCGGCATCGGGTATAGGCTTCGGCAGTACATTGCTATCGTCATCTCTGTAAACCACGGTTGTGCCGAATGGGTCGGATGTGGCTGTGTGCTCCATCCTGATTGCGTCGAGCGCACTCTTCGTGGTGTTGGCATCGAGAGTGACATTACAATATGACTCTGCGTTGGCCAACACATAAACATCGACATTCGGTTTCTTCAGCGCAAACGCATCGCTCACTGCCATCATATAGGTATCGCCGCCGCCGAGGTTAATCTTGTCGAGTTCGTCGTCCGCCGGCTGCAGATATCCCACCAAATCGCCCACATTATATGTGTTGCCTGCCAAATCTGTATATTCCTCTGCCCAGAACACCCATATCCGCAATGAGTGGATTTGACTTTCTGATACAGATGCTGTCACATCACCGATATCAGCACGGGTAGTATATGGTTTTTCGGGCGAATAGACATGTATATACAGCATGGTCGGCTCGCTATCGAGCAGTGAGTCGTGGTGCGAACATGCTGTAAGCAACAGCAATATCGCACAGCTGAGCACCGATAGTATATATGTTAGTTTATGTTTCATCCTTGTCTTCTCTCGGGCGACGGAATCGCCCGACGCTGACACCTCATTTATATTATATATTACTTAGTCTAACGACACGTTTGTACCCTTGACTTCCTGCCAGGGTGTTATCTCTATACCTATTTCAAGTCGCGGCGACATGATATTTGGCAGGACATTGTATGCCTTCGCCAGTCTCGATATTGTCATCTGCATGGTGGTAGTATAGTCCTGTGTGAACACCCGTTTCTCGTAGTCGTCGCGTGTGTCGGGGGTCTCGGGGTCATCCGGCTTGACCTTTCCCACCAGATAAAATCGGGTGTTCGGGTATATCATACCGTCCATACCACGGAATGTGACAGAGCTGTTGTTCTCGAACTCTGCAATGACCGTCACCTCTTCGTCGTCCTTATTCTGAAGCACCATGGTATGTGCCGATGTCGTAACTTGAGACGCAGAGGCATCATCGGAAGGCGGCAGAATAGTGATGTCGGAGTGAACAGGGTCATATACAAAGCATAAGTCGTCGTCGCCCTCATCCTCATCAAGAGTGAAGTCGAATTGTACCGGACGCTGACCTCCAACGATGATGGCTTTCAGTGGGAAGCATGGTGTCCCGGCTTCTGCCACGGGGACGGGATTTCCGTTGGCATCGGGCAGCGTCGCCGTTGTTTGTCTGTTGAGTTGTACCTCCAGGTGTGCCACTGCATACTGCAATGGGTCTATCAGTGCCGCCGACTTGGTATGAGGTACGATTACGGCATTATTCACTTCATATCCTGCTAATATGTCTGTCCATGAATTTGTTGTCAGGTAGTACTGCGAGCGGTTGTCGGTCATCGACGTTTTTATCAGACTGTTGGCAAAATAGTATAACTCGGCCGGATACGCAAATCGCTGCAAAGAATTGATGTCGGCCACGCTTGTGGTCGTGGTCTGTGGTACAAACCGTGATGACGTCAAGTTCCACTTCACGGCTGCAGCACCATCGGGCAATCCTAAGTCGCGCGGATAATCGTCTAATACACCCAACGACGTTATACAGCCATTAGCGTCATCGAATGTGAAACCGGAGATTGCAGGCGATGGAGTGGATATGCGGCTGAGTATCGCATCACACAAAGCCTCGGCTGCTCCATCCCATTCCACCGGTAACGGCCATGTGGCTTGCTCATCGGGGTCGGTCATGTTGCTGACGTTACTGTATAGTTCATTTACAAATATCTTCACATTGGCAGCCGACCCTGCCATGAGTGCGGTCTCGGTGGCGTCTATCATATTTATGAAGTTCTGGTATAGTGCTTGCAACTGCGGCTGTTCGACAGTTGCCCAAGTGTATGTATATGTATCAGTCGGATTATTTGTAGGGTCGGGAGTATATTCGACTGATGTCGTTGCTATATATGTGAGGTATTCGGCCAGTTTGCTTGCCTCGTCGGGTACACTGGTCGAAGGATATATCTGTTCGAGGGCAAATGAGATATCTGCCGGTGGAGTTTCGTTGTTCAGTCCGCTGCAAACGAGTGAGCCATACCGTGCCTTGTATTCAATCATCTGCGATGCAGTGGCATTAGGACTCAATGATGTTGCTTTGGCAGCACGGGCATAGGCCAGGAATGCTCCCACACCTGTCATGAAGTCCTGTTTCGTATAATAATAATAGTATGCGCCAGGGGTCTGACTCGAGGCATCGAAGGAGGTCCCGATGGCATGTATGTCGAATAGTTTCGGCGAGTCGGTCTTTCGTACCTTGGTGTTCGACAAGAACGGATAAAGGTGAATCTCTGACAGTCCTCGGAACGACCCGTCGGCCGACTGCACGATATCGGTACTCATACGTGTCTGCTGTACGCAGTTGAGCGAGAAAGCAAAATCGACACTCACACTGTCGCCCACAGCGAAAGTATCGTCTATATCTTCATCCAAAAGGCTACAGCGAGTCGTGCCGGTACATAGTAACAGTGTCGGCAAAAGTGCTGTATATATTTTGGTCTTATAATTCATCTTGTCTCTTTCGTGAAGTATAGGTTCATCTGTCGTTTGTTGAGATGCAGACTGTGTCTGGTGGTTTTGTTCACTGCCGGCCCCGGCGTGAGGGGCATGTGCCCCTCACTGCCAAACCGACTGGGTTTATGCTTATTGTCCGTAATTTATCAGATTTCAGGCTCTATAGTCAGACCTGGCACCCATTCAAGGTCAACAGATGTACCGAGTTCGATGGTCTCGGTCGAAAGGTCCGGCACAGCCGGACTACCTTCACCCGGACCGCCGTCGCCATCCTTGCCACTCTTGATAGTGATGTTAACCTTAGTTACGTAGTCGGACATGAAGACTTTATCGACAGAACCTGCCTCATATCCTCCTGCACCAACCGGGTTCAGGGTTGCCTTCAGATAGAATTTCGAACCGGTAGTGACAACACCTTCCTTTGCCTGGAATGCAGGACCGTTGTTCACGAGTTCGAGTGCGATATTCACCTTGGTATCTGTCACGGTTTCGAGGCCCAGTGTATGGTTTTTGACGGTTGTATAATCGCCCACCTTTGCCACGATGCCATCCGGCACATTACGGTCGTAGATTGTACGTGTGCTGGCACCATAGGCCAACCCGCTGGTAGAGAAGTCGTAGTTTGCAACAGTCTGTCCGCCTACGAGCACACCGGTCAGGGTGAAACCTTTAGTGACATCCATCTCGTTGCCTGCATGGTCGTAAACCTTACCGTCGCTGTCGGCAGCAATCCTGAGGCGCAGTTCGAGACGTCCGACACCATACTGTGCCGGCTTAACCAATGCGACAGACTGGGTGTTCTCTGTTACCTTGTCGGACGCACCGTCATATACGGTTTCGATAACCTGTGACCACTCTGCAACGTCGTCATTGTCGGGTCCCTGTCCGCCTGCATTAGTAGTAGTCTCGCTGTATTTAGGCGATTCAATGTCGTCGGATGCCTTTATCGTGGTGCTCACATAATACCATATGGCAGCAGGATAGGCATATTGTGTGAGGTTGCTTTGGAAAGGAGCATCGGGGTCAGCAGTCTTATCGACAAAAGCCAATGCCGTTCCGTCCCATTCTATATTGGCAGCGCCATCTGGCAGGTTGAGGTTTGCAGGGAAGCCCTTGTATTGTTCTTTGAGAGCCAGTTTGTCACCGCTCTTTGGTGTACCTACAGCCTCGATAGCCGTACATATCTTGCGCGACACGGTATAAGCGGGGTCATCCTCGTCGGCATAGTCAACGTGAGCAGCCGAGAAGTAGAGGTTGTTGAGTACAACGGCGATATAGTCGGAGGCACATACCCGAAGACCAAGGAACTGGGTACGCAGGGCTTGGAGCAGTGTGTTGGTTGCTACATCCCACCCTTCGGTGTTGGCGATGTCGGTGAGGGCTGTAAGTATAGCCTGTCCGGTTGCATCGTCCTTGATTGCCGTCTTGCTTGAGTTGATTTGTTCGAGTCCGATCTGCACATCACCAGGTGTGGTAAAGTCATCTCCCAGATTGCTTACGACAAGCGACCCGTATGCAAACTTATCGTTGGTGTTGTCGGTTGCCTTGGCATACATCAGGAAGTGGCTGGTATTCACAGGCACGGTAGCATCGGCATAAACCTTGTAGTTCACGTTTCCTACAGATTTCAGCGAACCACTCATTCCGTATGGAGCGATGTCTTCGAGGTTAATCACATTGGCAAACTTGGTCGTGGTGTTTTGAGGCTCGGTGTTGAATGGTATGAGCTGTATGTTGCTCAGTCCACGGAATTGGGCAACACTTCCATCGGCTTGGGTGGCTGCACCTGCCATACGTGTCTTTACTACCGAGTGTGGAATAGAGATAACGAACTCCGGTTTCACATTGGCAGTACCGTTTTCGTCGATAAAGACGTTGGAATTGAGGTCATCCTTGTCGGATGAGCAGGAACTGATTCCGGCTACGCCTGCCAGCAGCACCACTGCGGCAAAGGCGAATGTCTTGATTTGTTTCATAAGTTAACTTCTGTTTGTTCTATATTACATTCTATATTATTCATGTTTATATATCTTGTCACCCTTGCGGGCTGTTTGTTTCTTGTCAGGGATAGTTATCCGTCTTACAACGGTACGTCGGGGAACACGAATCCGATGTTCCACGACAGGTTGACACTTACCCCAAATGTTCGTCTCACGTCTTGGTTGACGAGGTTTGGAATGCCGTAGGTGGCAGTAGCCAGTCCTTTCGCCACTGTCGGGGTGTCGGGCCATGAGCCGTCGTCGTTGCGGTTGATGGCAACATCTAACCTGTTGTCATTGTTGGTATCCCAGCCAATGCTGTCGATTACTCCGTCGTTGTCGGTATCGGCATACACGATATGGTCGGGGTGGCCATCGTGGTTGACATCGAAGTCGTCGAGGATGTCGTCGCCGTCGAGGTCGATACCCATTATGAGGCCGTTGTCGTTCTTCACATACTTGTCGGGTATGTTGTCGTTGTTGTTGTCGGTGTCGGGCACGTCGTCACCGTTCACATCGCGGTTACCGGCCATGATTTGCATGTTGGCCGTGGTGATGTGGTCGCTGATGAATATACGGTCTAAATTGCCCGACGAGTAGTTGTTGGCAGAGTTTGGCACCATATTGGCCACAAGGTAGAAGGTGGCACCATGGGCTATGAGTCCGTCGGCTCCCTGGAAGTCGGGTCCGTCGTTCACGAGTTCGAGTGCGATGAGTACGTTTGCATCGGCCGACGTAGGCAGGCCGAGTGTATAGTTATAGTCGGTCCACTGCGCATATTTCACCTTATGGCGCGTGCCATTCAGTTGGGTGTCGTATATAGCATAGTCGTGTGCTCCGTCAACGGGCTTGAAGTCAAAGCCCGACTGTCGCTGACCGCCGATGATGTAACCCTTCAGCGTGAATCCGTCTGACACATCGATGCTCTTGCCTGTTGCATCGTACAGACACGAACTCTCCATCGTCACACGGGTGTCGAGGCGGCCCACAGCATATTGCACCTGCTTCACCATTGCCACCGACTGTGTCGTTGACTTCACCTCGGTATATCCGTTGGCGTATGCCTCGTTGATGAGTTGTTGCCAGTTCTGATACGACGCAGAGGAGTTTTCGCTGCCGGCTCCCTCATTGTCCTGATTGTTGTTTGTACCGTTATCGTTATCGTCCTGAGCATCTGCCGACATGTCTCCGGTCAGTGCGAGGGAGTCGCTTGCCACAATCGACGAGCTGACCATATATTGCAGGTTGGCAGGATATACGTAGTCGCCCATTGCAGGTATGGTGAGTCCTCGTCCGTAGTCGTGTGTGTCGGGGGTCTGATATTGTTCGGTGGTTGCGTTCCACTCTATTCGTGCGGCACCCTCCGGCAGGTTGATGTCGGCAGGGAATCCCTGATACTCGTCTTTCAGCGTCAGTTTGTCGCTTCCCGGTGCAGGAGCCGTAGCACATGCATCGGTTATGGCACTGATGATGTTGTCGGCCAATTGTCGTCCGGGATAGGTTTCGTTTATGTCGCAAATCTGCTTATATACCTTACCAAGCATACGCTCCACACCTGCCGACGACAGGGTTGTAAGTGTTGTCATGCCTCTGTATGCCTCGTGCAGGCGTTCGTCGTCGGTGGTCGCCCAGCTGTCGTCGGGAGCTGCTGCGTTCGATGTGGTGTGCATGATGTTGTTGAGCAATGCGACTAACGCCTGTCCGGTGGTGCTGCCCCCTTGTTCGGCCGTTGAAGCACATATAGGTACGTACTCGAACCCCACCGATGTGTTGTTGCTGTATGTGTCGAGTCCGCTCACCTTGAGCGCGCCATACTTCATGAAGTCGTCGTGTGTCGTGGCATTATCTATGGACTGTGCATAGAGTGTGAAGTGTGTGGTTCCGATTGGTATTGCAATCTGTCTGACGACAGAGTAGTCGGTGTTGGTTGCCAGTTCGACGGGATGCCCGTTGGTACCTGGCAGCTGTATGACGTTTGACGTGCTTCGCGAAGACAGTGCCGGCACTTGGTTGAAACAGAGCAGCCGTATGTTCTCAAGTCCACGGAAGTCGGCTGTGCTCCCTGCGAGTTGCACCACATCGGCCGACATACGTGTCTGGCCTCCATTCTTCTGCCCAACGACGATGCGCTGTGGCAGTGCGAACGTGAGGTGTGCATTCACTGTAGGCACCTCGGCCGGGCTGTCCCACTCGTCGTGGTCGGAGCAGGCAACGAATGCAGAGGCACTCAGCACTGCTGTTGCCACAATCAGTTTGTTATATATCATTATCTTGTTCATGTCGGTCTTGGCGCGGTATCGTTTCCGGGTGTGGGTGTGCCTTCGCTTTCTTATCTTTGGCTGTCGGTCTCGCTTATCTCTGGCTGTCAATCTCGAGTCCCGACTTCCAATCTATTGTTATTGACGTCGCTATTTCGTTGTCGTTGGTTCGTATCGAGCCGTTTTCGAGCACCCAGCCCTTGATGATTTTGAGTTGTCCGGCCCGCAGTGGCAGGGTGACGAACAGCTCGGTTCGTGTCGTGCTTCCGTCGTGCAGTGTCACGTAGCAGTCATACCTCCACAGTGCGTCCTCTGCCTTGTCGGCGAGGAACGGCCCCTCGGTATCTACAATCAGTCGCGACCGCTCTTTCGTCTGTGTCAGCGGTGCCTCAGGCGACGGGTAGTTCACCGTGCAGTAGCAGTCTTTGGTACCTTGCTCGGCCACCACATGGTCGGCATGTACGCTTGTTGTGTTGGCTCGTCTGAACATGTATGCAGAGTCGGCCAGGTAGTAGTCGGTAGCGAATCCGCTGGCATATACCTCTATGTTGTCCACTGTCACCCCCGCGCTGTCGAGTACGAGTGCGGTGGCACAGTTGGCCATATAGAGGTGTACGGAGAACGTCTGATCTGTATGTTCGTATATGTCCATCGGCAGTCGTGCAGTGAAGATACCGGTGGTATGCGGGGTGATGGTGTCGTTGGCCACCTGTGCCAATGTTCCTTTATGGCATTGGTCGTTGTTTCTGATATTCACCAGCGGGTTGTTCATCACGTTTGCCACGGCTGTATGCATATATTGTCTGACTGGCAGATACAGTGTATAGCTGGTTTGGTTGGCATCCATGATGTGTGTCTCGCGGTGCAGTATGGCAGAATCGCCTTCCACATCGAAGAACGAGAGGTTCACATCGTATGCGTAGTCGGTGAAGATAGGTTCGAGGTATTGCTTGAGTGCAGTGGCAACCCATTGGTCGCTCTCTTCGTCGAGTTCGGTTGTGAGTTCAGTGTTCATGTTGGTGATGAGTCGCAGCTCATACACGAGTTGGAAGTTGGCATCACAGTCGTCCAGGTCGTCGTCAATCACGCTGCATGCCGCCATCGTGGTCATGGCCACCACTGCTACAATATATCCTATGTACCTGTTTCGCTTCATCCTTCTGAATGTTATGATGTGTTTACACCTTATCTATTATGTAGTCGCCCTTGCGGGTTGGTTATTGTCTGTTCCGGGTGCCTCGGTTTTCCTGGCATGTATGTTTTTTTTGATGGCCGGCTTGCTTGCCGTCCGGTATGTCGGCCGTCAGGACCGGAGCCCCCTCCCCTCTGTGGGGGAGTGGGGCAGTCCGTCCGGCTGTTTTTATTGATTACTCTTAGATTATTCGCCGCCAAGCGATACATTTGCAAAATTCATACCTGTATTCCAGTTGAGGTCCACAGAGAGTCCGAATGAGAGTTCAGCAGAGCGCAGGTCGGGCACACTGATGTATGCATGCTTCAGCGAGTTGGCTGTAAGTACGAAGTCGGCCTTTGTCACGTAGTCCTGAATGAATACGCGCTTCTTGTTAGCATCAACAACTTCATAAGGAGGCATCTCGTATGATGGGAATGTGACATCTTTGCCTGCCGGGTCGAGTTCGCCAAGGATATAGAATGTGCCACCGTCACGAATCATGTTGTGCAGTCCCCAGAAGTCTCTTCCCGAGCAGTTACGGAATTCCAGAGCCACCTTCACGGTATTCTGTGCAGTTTCGCCATCTGCCAATGCTTTGTAGTTATCCATCACAAGGGTATAGTTGACTGTGTTATTTGCATCTGAGGCAGACGAGGTGTAGGCAATCTTGGTTCCCAGTTCAGCAGTTGAAGGGCCGTTCTTGACCAATTGGTCGTCGTAGATGGTGTAGTCAAAGACTGGAGCAGTAGTATTATTGTCATCATCGACAGTTCCACGTGGTAAGAAGCACCAGTCGTTATGTTCGGGCTGACCTCCGATGAGGATTCCGGTGAGCACGAACTGTTCGCCGCCAGAGAGTGTGTATGATGTTCCATTTGGCTGGAATGTCCATGATGATGCGCTGGATGTCACATCAAATTCCTGATCTGTTTCACCTGCACTTGACTGACTGTTCAGTGCTGCATTATTATCATAAAGCTTGTTTGCACCATACCTCACGGTGTAAGCAAACAATGCCGAACCATACTGTATGTTCTGCATCATAGCCACCGAACGGGTGCTCCTGATAACATGGGAGCCGGAGGAAGTCCATGCACTCGTCCAATCGCCTGTATAGCCAGTTGGTTCAGTCCAATTTGTCCAGTTATCTACTCCGTCAGGATACTGTGTCTCCTGATGAGAAATGTTGCTGACACGGACAGGGCTGTTTCCGAAATACATCAACTCTGCAGGGTAGGTGTAGTGATATACGTCGTGTGCCAGATTGTCAGGGTTAAATCCTGCGCTGCCTTCAGTAATTCGTTCGGAGTGGAACCTGAAACGGTGAACGCTGTTTGTTGTTTCTTCCATGCTTGGACGCGGGTCGGATTCTGTTGTAATATACAACTGTGCAGATCCCATCGGCAGGCTCAGTGCATCGTTGGTTGGGAATTTGTTGAACTCGTCTTGAGATAAAGCAGTCAAAAGACGTGCGTCAATGAAACAAGACTCGATACCCGTGTCGATATGTACCTTCAGCGAATCAATGATATCATGAGGTGAACGCCATTTCACTCCCGACACGGCTCCATCCTCGGCTTCAGTGTGCTCGAAGTAAACGTTCAACCGTGTATTGATACGGGTTGACAAGAGTTGTGCCAATGCCTCACCTACATTTGTTGGCTTACTCAGACGCACTTTGTTGTTGATATTCCATATGTCTTGAATCATACGTGCGACAGACGCAGCCGAGCCGGAACGCAATTCGGTTGTTGCGCCCGAACCATTGAGATTGGTGAATTCATAATAGAGTCCGCCAATAATTTCTTCCAGAGGAGATAGCGTGTAGTCGGTAGCAAACCCTTGCTTACCTGTCGTTGCTTCATCCATCGCATTATACTTGTCGCCATATTCCTTCCAGTCAACAGAGCCTCCGAGGTAAGTGTAGGTATCGACATCGGTTGTTACTGTGGTTGTTGCTGAGGTACCCGATCCGGTGGTGCTGACTGCAATTCGTACATCGTCGTTAGTAGTGTTAATGGTATTGTTATAGCTACCATCAGAATTGTTGTATAGATATACCGTTGGATAGTCAGCAGAACCTCCATCGCGTATAACCAAGTTACTAAAAGATTCATCGGTGACAAAATATTTGTTGTGTACACCGCCTTCATAAGATGCAATACTTAAGTCTTGAAATGATGTATTGTCGTTATATGGTCTGGCAACTAGGTGAAACTTTGCACCGGCCGACTCTCGACCTGCTATCATGTATTTTTGGCCACTGTATGTGAACACAGGTGCACCAGGCTGCAAGAGTCTCACTCCATACTTATTGCACCATACCAGTTCGTAGTTGTCGGGGTTGGTTGGCCACCACACATGGTAGGTGAGGTCGCGGTCGGGTATGGCACCAGCAGTTTCTTCCACATAAAGACCGTTACGGACTATATGGTTAAGCACCGTATCTATCAACATCTCAATATCATTGAGCAGTTTGTATTGGGCGGATGATTCTGTTTCTGTGTGTATCATAGGTGCTCCGGTAGAGGGGTCGTACTGTATATTTCCCATATCATCTTTCAACACCCACGAATCGTGTTCCACCATGCGCGGTGTCAGCGAGATTGTAGTGTTTTGTGGATGGTGGTTTGTAAGCATGAGAACGTTACCATATCTCTCCCGGGTACTGCGGAGTGTTTCATCGAGACCACCCTTGTGAGCCTTACCGTAGAACAGCATGGTATTGGTACCTACCGGTAGTGCCAACTCGAGTATGCGGTGCGAACGCTGGGTGGCGGCGGTGCCTGGATAGTCGCTTGAAGCAGGCAGGATGGTGGCCAGGTTGTAACGTCCTACTGCCTGTTCAGCCTTATCGGCATCGGTGAGGACTTTATTATCATCTTGGACGCCGTCGGAGGTCAGTTTCTGATATGCCAGCAGTGTGACATCGGTAATGCCTCGGAAGTTGCTGGTGCTTAATCCTGAAGTTGTACTTACATCAGCCTGCACGTCGGCGGCAGCCATACGGGTAGATGACGAATTACTGGTCGAGATGTTGAACGCAAACTGTGTGGTCAGCGTTCCTGTAGCATCGTCGTAGGTTGGATTCACAGCAGCGAGCTCATCGTTGTCGGAGCATGCTGTGAACAGTGCGCCTGTGAGTGCAGCGGCACTCATCAAGGCAAGAAATTTGAATTTCTTCATGTTGTGTTTATTAATTGGTTTAATTGGTTTATTATGTCAGTTATTCGTTTCGTTTCTGAACAGTCGTTTTAGTTTTTGCTGAGTCGTTCGCGATATTCGGCTTGTCTCAGGTTTTCTTGTGCCTGGGTATCGCCGTTGGCTGCTGCCCTGCGGAAGTAGTCGATGGCTTGCTGGCGGTTGCCGGTCTGGTAGAGTGCTACACCGAGTATGTTGAACGAGCGCGGGTCGTCGCTGACGGTGCGCAGGAGCTGCAGTGCTTCTTGCGCGTTGCCTTGGCGCAGGAGTGCGGAGGCGCGGTTGATGGTCTGTGCCTTGACGTCTGGCACGTGGTCCCAGTAGATGCGTATGTATCCGGAGTTACGCTGGTCGGACAGAATGTTTTCTTTCAGGTAGGCATAGGTCCTGCCGTTGTTCATCTGTCTGATGCGTCGCTCTTTCTCGTCGGGTTGGGCGTCGGAGTCGATTATCTGGAAGAGCTGGTCGATTTCGTCGATGGTGATGCCTTCGGTGTTTGGTTGTGAGTAGGTGCCGGATTCGGGCATTTGCACTGTGCCTCCGGTCTTGAGTATCCGCACGTCGTTAATCTGGTCGCGGAACTCGGCCCATGCCTCGGCCCCTCCCACGGTCTCGAAGAGGCTGTCGGGTACATCGACATGTTGCTGCACGTATGCCTGCAGGGCTTTGGCACGACCGTCGGCCAGGTCGCGGTTGTGCGGGTAGTTACCCTCGATTGATGCGAGTCCTACAATCTGTATGCGCTGCACTGCCGACGTGGTGTCGGCCATGATGAGTTGTGTGACGCCGATTATCTGGTCGAGTTTGGATGCATTGTCGCGGAAGTCGCGACTGAGCGTGGTCGTGTTGACAGGGAAGTGTACGTAGAGTGCTCCTTTCTCCTTACGCAGAATGAGTGTGGCATCGTAAGGCCGGTATTGGTCCATCGGCACGAGTACCGGATTGGTGGTCATGAGCGAGTCGGCCACTCCGCCAAATTCCTTCACCGCCGCTACTTGTGGCACGAATGGTGGCGTGCTGACTACGAGAGGGGTGTCAACCGGTTGCGGTATGACCGGTGCCACAGGGTGGTCGATGTCTCCCAGCCGGTAGATGACCGACAGTCCGAGCTTCGGTGTGAGGAACGGTTTGCTGTCTTTGCCATAGCTGTCGCCGCAGTGTTTGCAGTCGAACTTCTCATACCAGGTATATCCCACATCCACTCCGACCTCTGCCTCGATGGCCCACCGGCTCTCGCGACGGTAAGACTGCCGGTCGTATAGTGTGAGGGAGTTGTAGTATTGGGAGTCGTAGAAGCCGGCACGACGCAACTGGCGGTCGCGATGCAGGAAGTTCCAGCGGTGGCCCACCGATGCGCCTAAGGCCACGGCATCGCCCTGATACCTGAACGTCTTGGTGTCTTTCCACAACAGCAGGTTGATGCCCGACACGTTGTAGTGTGAATAGAATGCATTGACTGCAAAGTAGTTGCCATAGAAGGTGCTGTCGGCCCATAGTCGGAACTCGGGCATGAAGAGCATGTGTTTCAGTTTCTTGTTGTCGGAAAAGGTGAAGGGGTTGAAGCCTGCGGTGAGCTGCACCGATGTGCGACGTCCGGTCCTGGCCTCGACGGTGAGATTGGGAGTAAGGGTTGCATCATAGAGCAGGTTGTTCTTCACGACAACCTTCTGGTTTGACGAGCGCCCGAACGACGACACAAGCGAGTCGGGAACTGTCGTGGCTGCCGCTGATGCCTGCGACTCCTGAGCGTACGCGCGCGACGCGAATACACTGCTTACGGCCCATCCTAAGATTGAGACCATTGTTAATATCAACTGTTTTTCCATTACTACGTTTCTTTCTTTCCTTACACTTACACTCTTACAATTTATTCCTATGAGCCCACTTGAAAATGTGGCATTTGTTTGATTAGACATTGACCTCTGACTGG